>CAJXRU010000012.1 GCA_913060565.1 uncultured Gammaproteobacteria bacterium
CCTCTTCGTCGGCAGCGTCAGATGTGTATAAGAGACAGGACGTACTTCATCAAACTCCATACCGCGACCCTTTGTTTTCGCAACGAGGGTACCGGCCATATGAGACTTTATTTGGCTTTTTGCAGACAAGTCGAGCAGGGCGCTGCGCCCGCGATACTCTAATAACTCTCTAACCGAGAGGTTTATGCCATCACAAAACGGTGGAAATTGTTCATTCATGATTATGGTACAGCTACCATGGTTAAAATCTTTTCAACCACCATACTTGGAGTAACGCCTTCTGACTCCGCTTCATAGCTTAAGAGTAGTCGGTGGCGCAGAATGTTTGGCGTGACGCTGATAATATCTTCCGGACTAACAAAATCTCGTCCGTGAAGCCACGCGCGCGCTCGAGCACATCGCTCTAATGCAATTGTTGCTCGTGGGCTTGCACCAAAGGTAATCCAATTGGTCAATTGAGGGTCTATTCCTTCAGGTCGACGCGTCGCCATAATAATCTGTACGATATATTCTTCAAGTTGTGGCGCAAGGTAAATTTCCAAGCAGGCATTACGTGCACTAACGATTTCTTCTTGAGTAAGGTTTGGCGCAGGCACCGCATCTTTAGCTAATGCTTCATTACGATTGAGTGCCAAAATTTCACGCTCAACTTTAGCGTCAGGGTAGTCTATCGCCACGTGCATTAAGAAGCGATCAAGTTGTGCTTCTGGCAGTGGATAAGTCCCTTCTTGTTCAATCGGGTTTTGCGTTGCCATTACGAGAAATAACTCTGGTAACTGATACGTTGTTCTACCAACCGTAATTTGGCGCTCCGCCATTGCTTCTAGCAGTGCAGATTGAACCTTAGCCGGGGCACGATTAATTTCATCCGCTAGTATGAGATTGTGAAATAGCGGACCTTTTTGAAATTCAAATTCGTGTGTTTCGGGACGATAAATATCCGTGCCCGTCAAATCGGCTGGGAGTAAATCAGGGGTGAATTGAACACGGTGAAAATCACCCTCGATGCCATCGGCAAGAGATTTTATTGCTCTAGTTTTCGCCAGACCAGGAGGTCCTTCTACTAATATATGCCCGTCAGCTAATAGACAAATTAACATCGAATGAGTGAGTTCTGGTTGCCCTAGAATTTGGGAGTCAAGATACGATTTTAGCTGTTCAAATTTTTCGATGGCGGTCATGCGATTTTATCTACCTAAGCTACTTTTAAAATGAATGATCATAGAGATTCTAAATTACGCGCTATATTTACCCAAAATTGACGCCATACGTCAACAGGTTACCAACACGCAATGATGGTCTATTGAGAGTATTTTGTTAAAAAAGTTCCATTATTTAATTGATTGCTTATTTTATGGTCAAAATGGTGGAAGGGTTTTAGAAATGTACACAGAAAATTCGACTTGTCGTGGTCTGACCTCTGAGTTATAGTGAAGCTTGAAATTTTAAATAATCGATTTAATACCCGCTGAGACAAGCAGTTATCCGATTACCATTTTGGAGTCAATAATGAATTCAATGCAAGACCTCACGACGAAAAGCGGTCAACGTATCGCTATTGTGGATGGACTACGAACCCCATTTGCAAAACAAGCAACGGCTTATCACGGTGTTCCAGCCCTAGATCTTGGTAAAACAGTCGTCAACGAACTGCTAACTCGCAGTGAACTCGATCCAAAATTGGTAGATTTACTGGTATATGGCCAAGTTGTACAAATGCCGGAAGCACCGAATATTGCACGTGAAATTGTGCTGGGTACCGGAATGAACATCGCCACTGACGCATACAGTGTATCAAGAGCCTGTGCTACGAGTTTTCAATCAGCAGCAAATGTTGCAGAGTCTATTTTATCTGGTACCAGCGATATCGGCATTGCAGGCGGCGCAGATAGTTCATCAGTCTTGCCAATTGGCGTTTCTAAGAAATTAGGGCGAGCACTTGTTGACTTGAATAAAGCCCGTACCCTCGGCCAACGATTAAGTATTTTTAAGCGTCTCTCTATTAAAGATTTACTACCCGTTCCGCCAGCGGTTGCGGAATACTCAACCGGTTTATCGATGGGACAAACCGCTGAGCAAATGGCAAAGACTCACGGCATTAGTCGAGCTGACCAAGATGCATTGGCCCACCGCTCTCATACACTTGCGACGAAAAGTTGGAATGAAGGCTTATTAGATAACGAAGTAATGACAACACATGTGGCGCCGTATAGCGGACATATTAGTCAAGACAACACTGTACGTACCAATTCAGAGTTAGGGAGTTATGCGAAATTACGTCCAGTTTTTGACAAAAAACATGGCAGCGTAACAGCCGCTAATTCAACGGCATTAACAGATGGCGCGTCAGCAATAATCATGATGCGTGAGGATAAAGCCAAAGCGTTAGGGTATCAGCCGCTTGGTTATATTAAGAGTTATGCGTTTGCGGCGATTGATGTGTGGGAAGATATGCTAATGGGACCGTCATTCGCAACACCAATGGCACTTGCCCGGGCGGGTATTGAATTGTCGGATCTCACGTTAATTGAAATGCATGAAGCTTTTGCTGCGCAAGCACTAGCTAATATGAAAATGTTTGAGTCAGACTTATTTGCACAGCGTCATTTAGGCCGCGATAAAGCAATTGGGCAAATAGATATGGACAAATTTAATGTCTTGGGTGGCTCTTTGGCTTATGGCCATCCTTTTGCTGCGACTGGAACACGCTTAATTACCCAGGTGCTTAATGAATTAAAACGTCGTGGCGGCGGGTTAGGATTGACGACAGCCTGTGCTGCTGGTGGCCTTGGCGCGGCGATGGTTTTGGAGGTTGAATAATGAGTACATTCACTACAACAATTAATGACGACAACATCGCCATCATAAGCATGGATGTTGTTGGCGAGAAAATGAATACGCTTCGCGCTGAATTTGGCGATGAAATGACATCGGTTCTTGATGAGCTTGAGGCAAACCCTTCGTTGAAAGGTGTTGTTGTTATCTCAGGCAAACCCGATAATTTTATCGCAGGCGCAGACATTACTATGCTCGACAGTTGTACATCGCGCGATGACGTGCTGGCTATTTCAACGATGGGGCAGCGCATGTTTGACCGCATTGAAAATATGAAAGTACCCGTTGTTGCTGCTATCAATGGTCCATGTTTAGGTGGCGGTCTTGAATTGGCAATGGCATGTCATGCACGAGTTTGTACCAATGATGCAAAGACAGTATTAGGACTTCCTGAAGTTCAATTAGGATTGTTACCAGGCAGTGGCGGTACCCAGCGCTTACCCGCATTAGTCGGCGTTGCTAAAGCGCTTGATATGATGTTAACCGGTAAGCAATTACGTGCTAAAGACGCTAAAAAGGTTGGATTGGTTAGCGATGTTGTACCACCGGTCATTTTACTTGATGTTGCACTGAAGCTTGCTGCCCAACCAATTAGAAAATCTAAGCTCAAGCTAGATAAAGTTAACGCATTATTACAAGCCACAAGCGCTGGTCGTAATGTGATGTTTTCCCAAGCAGAAAAGTCAGTTCTGGCGAAAACAAAAGGTCATTATCCTGCGCCGCTCAAGATTATTGATTGTGTTCGTAAAGGACTTAACGGCAGCCGACAAGCCGGCCTTGCTATTGAAGCGTCTCATTTTGCGGACTTAGTGATGACCGATGAATCGAAAGCATTCCGCCAACTATTCTTCGCTACCACTGAAATGAAAAAAGAAACCGGAAGTGACGCGCAACCCAAAAAAGTCAAGAAAGCAATGATCTTAGGCGGCGGTTTAATGGGTGGCGGTATCGCCAATGTTACGGCTATCAAAGCTAATATTCCATCGCGTATTAAAGATATTTCGCACGAAGGGATTAGCCAAGCGTTGAAATACAGTTTTGATTTGTTGGATAAGAAATTCAAACGTCGTTTTATTACGCGCAGTGAGCTGCAATCTAAAATGAATAACCTTACTGGCACTATCGATTATCGCGGTGTTAAAGACGTAGATATTGTGGTTGAAGCAGTATTTGAAGACTTAAATCTAAAGCATCAAATGGTAAAAGATGTTGAGACACATTGCGGCGAGCAAACTATTTTTGCGTCGAATACCTCATCGTTGCCTATTGGTAAAATTGCCGAACATGCTGCACGCCCTGAAAACGTTATTGGTCTGCACTATTTTTCGCCGGTAGATAAAATGCCGTTGGTTGAAGTTATTGCCCATGAGAAAACATCAGCGCAAACCATCGCTACAACGGTTGCTTTTGCTAAAAAACAAGGTAAAACGCCTATTGTTGTGAAAGATGGCGCTGGTTTCTACGTTAATCGTATTCTGGCTTTGTACGTGAATGAAGCAGCCAATGTTTTATTGGAAGGTGATTCAATTGAGTCACTGGACAAAGCACTGGTTGAGTTTGGTTTCCCTGTTGGCCCTGTTACTTTACTTGATGAGGTTGGTATTGACGTTGGCTCAAAGATATCGCCTATTTTGGAAGCTGAATTGGGCGATAGATTTAAAGCACCTACCGCTTTTGACGCCTTATTAAATGACGATCGTAAGGGTAAGAAAAACCGTAAAGGCTTTTACCGTTACGATAAAAAAGCGCGTGGTAAGAAGTTAGTTGATGAAAGTGTTTATAAGGTTTTAGGTGTTTCACCAACCAAACAGACGTCGAGCCAAGAAATTGCCCAGCGCTGTGTAATTCAAATGCTTAATGAAGCAACACGTTGTTTGGAAGAGGGCATTATTGAGAATGTTCGCGATGGCGATATTGGCGCAATTTTCGGTATTGGTTTCCCACCGTTTTTAGCGGGTCCATTCAGTTACATCGATAAGTTAGGTGTAAGTACAGTCGTAAGCTTGCTTGAAGGTTATCAAAAGCAGCACGGTGAGCGATTTGCGCCATCGAGCCTGTTAATCGAAATGAACGAAAATAACAAAACGTTCTACTAACGCTTGTTAGCGACATAAAAAAGGGGCTACCTGAATTATCAGGCAGCCCCTTTTTTAATGGCGTTAATTATTGCTCATTACAGTGATAAACGTTACCGCTTAATGTTACGTTTGTTTGTTGTGTGCCGCCAAAATCATCACCGTAGTTACCTGTTTGTCCAGCGCGTTGGGTAAGTAAGTAGACGACGTTACCGCCCATGGCATTGGCTTTGTTTTTAATGTCATTGCGAGCGCCGGTTTCCAAATCGGCATTAGACGTGAATCCACCTGTGAAGAAGTCGCCTTGATTACCTGTAACATCGCCTAAGAACTTGCAATGTTCACCGGTTGGTTCTGTGTGTGTTAGGCGAATATTGCTTGCGGTTTGCTGGAGAGGAATTGCGCTACAGGCTGTTAGAGATAGAATTGCTAGTGCTGGAAGAAGTGCTTTCATAAGGTCAGTTCCTTGTAATTAATATGATGACTATTATTCAGGAATTGAGTACGTTGAGTTAGTGAAAAGTTGTAGTGAAAATGTTAGATATAAATCGAATTTCTTACACTTTATAAACAATATAGGCGGGTAAATTTCCCGCCTATATTGCTTGTATTCATTTTCGAGGAAATACTACCTATTTTTCCAAGGAGCGACCGAATCATTTACTAGATGATGGTCTCGATAACGTTCAACCCACATCGCAGTTGCGCCACAAATTGCGACAGGCATGACAATGAAGTTAACGATAGGAATCATCGAAAATAATGTTGTCATGAAACCAAACGAAAGTGCACTACCGCGATCTTGCTTTAATTGGTCTCTCATAATAGTAAAGCTACGTTTATGGTTATCAAAGGGATAATCACAATATTGAATTGCCATCATCCAAGCACTAAATAAAAACCATAATATCGGTGCAACGGTTTGGCCAATCAATGGAATAAAGAATAATATCAAGCAGCCTAGTGCTTTTGGAATGTAATAAACCAATTTTGTCCATTCACGCCCAAGTGCTCGTGGAATTTCTTTCATTAAGTCGGAAAAGGAGCTTTCTGGAGCGGGTTTTCCTGTGAGGTGACATTCAACCTTCTCACTGAGTAAACCGTTGAATGGCGCGGCAATCCAGTTAGCGACAGAACTAAAAATAAATGAAAAAATGATCAAAACAATAACAACGGCAATCGGCCACAAAATAACATTGAGCCATGACAACCAATCGGGTAAATACCCATTTATGTAGGCAAAGAGATCTTCTAATTGCAGATAGAGATAATAAAACGCTGTACTAAATAAGAGAATATTAACGACAAGCGGAATTATTACAAAGGTTCGTAACCCTTTAGTTTGAATTAATTCAAACCCTTTAAGAAAGTAGCTTGCACCACTGCGAGATTTATCAAACACGCCAATACTCTTTGATCAATTAACATTGACGGTGATTATAAATTGATAAGCGTTGATAAGGTAGTCAGGCGGACATAATTTTTTTTAAAACTGTAACAAATTTAATCAAATAGCCTACATAAGGCTGACTTACAAAATAGAGCTGTGCCATAATGGCCTGTCTTAATCTTTATTGCTGTTACTTAATGCGTCTTAAACATCTAAAACTTGCTGGTTTTAAATCTTTTGTTGATCCCACCGTGATCCCGTTCACGCAGTCACTCAGTGCTGTCGTTGGTCCTAACGGTTGTGGTAAATCAAATATTATTGATGCAGTGCGGTGGGTATTAGGCGAATCGAGTGCTAAAAACTTACGTGGCGATGATATGAGCGACGTTATTTTTAATGGCTCAAACGCACGTAAACCTGTGTCAGCAGCAAGTGTCGAGTTGTTATTTGACAACACCGAAGGTCGTGCCCAAGGCCCTTGGCAACAATTTAGTGAAATTTCGATTAAGCGGCAGGTCTCTCGCCAAGGTCAGTCTGATTATTATGTTAATGGTCAGAAATGTCGTCGACGTGATATCGCCGATTTACTCAGTGGTACGGGATTAGGACCACGAAGTTATTCCATCATCGAGCAAGGTACTATTTCTCGGCTTGTAGAATCAAAGCCCGCTGAGTTACGTGGTTTTATAGAAGACGCCGCTGGGATCAGTAAATATAAAGAACGCAAACGCGACACGCTAAATCGAATCAAAAATAGTCGAGATAATCTAGAGCGACTTAATGATCTACATCATGAGTTAAAAAGCCAAATTGAATCGTTAGAATCTCAGGCAAAGGAAGCGCAAGAATACACTGCGCTCAAAAAGCAAGAACGTATACTGCAAACAGACATTGTAGTGAATCGATGGCAGACCTTTGCAAAACAATTAGAGCAAACTCGTATTGATCTTGAGACTAGCGAACAGCAATTGTTGTTGATTGGCGAAAATGTCACGAAAGTAACCGCGCAAGATACTGCTACCAACGATCAAATTAAAGTCGTGCGTAAAAACCTTGATGTTGCGAACGAGTCATATCATACGCATCAGACAGAAATTACCCGGCTTAGCCTTAATATTGAGCATCTAATTCAGGCGCAGAGCCAAAGCCAACATCTGTTTGAACAGGTAAAACTTAAACGCGAATCACTGCAAACACAAATAGCTGAGGCTCTGGAACTTTCATTACAACATGAGCAAGCGTTGAACACGCAACAACAGGAGCTCGCTCCATTGACTGATAATGTTAATCAGTTAAAAGAAGCAGTAGGTAGCAAGGAAGCACTCTTAGAAACGATAGAAAGTAAGTTATTTACTATTGGCAACGAACGTCAGCAAAATATTGCGCAAGAACAGCTATTTAGTCAGCGTTTAGATGCGCTTAATAGCCAGCGCATGAAGACAAGTAGTCAAATAGAGTTGCTTGATAAAAAACGAGTTTCGCTAGCGAAGCAACAACAGACACTTGATCCCGTCGCTCGTGATGAGAGTTATCAATTAGCTAAACATCAACTAATGCAATGTGAAGCAAATTTACAGGACTTAGAAGCTAAAGCCAGTTCACTGCATGACTTTTTGTCACAAAATCAGCACGAAATATATCAGGCGGAGCAAAAGATTGCGTTGTTGGGGCAGGAAAAAACCGCCACTACGCAGCAGTTAAATGCCAAAACGAAAAACGAAGATGAAAGCGTCAATAATTATTTTTCGTCTAACAAGCAATTATGGCAGGAAATTACGATAGCGCCAAAATGGCAACTGGCTTGCGACATCATTATCGGTGACGACGCTGGTGCATATTTAGTTGATAGTTATGACGAAAAAGCACCTAGCCAATCTCATACTCAACTTTGGTCAGTTCAAGGCAATTCGTCGTTATCACCCTCATCAATCGTCCATCATATTACAAGCAATGATGCTAAAACCAACGCTATTGTTGAGCGCTATTTAGGTCAGATCTTATGTGCTGACGATAAAGAACATGCGTTAGACATGCTCAGTGATTTAACCGTCAATCAAATGATAATTACACCTGCGGGTGAGATATTTAAGGACGGCGGTTTTTGGCAAAAGGACAGTTCAAAAAATGTTGATGGAATAATGCAACTGCAACAACGGATACACGAGTTGACCCATCAACTTGAGCAACAGAATCACCACCTGCAACATTATCAATCACTGGTGGATAAAACCTCCTTTAATATTGAGCAATTAACGCCAGAAATAACGCAAGCGACAGCGGTAAGACAATCACACATTGATAGTGTCACCCTGTGTAAACAGCAATGGCTGTTAGAACAACAACAGTGGGAACATATTGCCACCAACTTAGCAGAAGTGAGCCAACAAGTTGATGACTTACAACGCAGTGATGTGATTGACGCTGATGCAATCAATAGTATTAAGAATACGCAAGAAGAGATCCTAGCTAAGCGGCAGTATAGTGACAATCAACTCGATGCACTAAAGCAAGAAAAACAGCTGGAGAAACAACAAACTAAACGGTTACAAAGCAAACTTGAATTAGTGATGGCGCAAACGCATCAGGGAGAACTGGCACTTCAAAAACTTGAAATGCAACTCATTAACGAGCAGCAGCAGATTGCACAATATCAGCAAACGCAGACGCAGCTAAATAATGAGTACCAGCAACTTGAACAAAAATTAACTGAAAATAATGCGCCTTTAGCACAAAAACAAAGTCAATTGGCACAACGAAAACAAACGCAAAATAATCTAAATAATCAGCGTAGCCAATTCCAAGAACAAATCGTGACTTTGGAAAAAGATCGTGTAAAGCAAAGCGACATATTAATCCATGCAAACGAGAAAAAGTCTTTGCAGCACAAGGCGATTGAACAACAACGTTTGAAAGTAGAAACGCTGAAAGTGAAACTCCAATCGCAGCGTCACAATACACCGTTAAGCGAAAGAGAGATGGCTGAGCGCGCACTGGAAATAGCCGATGCAGTTGATTCAAAACTGTGGCCAGCTGAACTCGATAATATCCGCGATAAATTAGCCAATATGGGGGCAATTAATTTAACGGCTATTGAACAGTATAACGAACAAAAGCAGCGTCTTGATGAACTTACTAATCAAACGGACGATCTTGAACAAGGATTGCAAACCCTTGAAAAAGCGATTAAAAAGATTGATCGTCAAAGTAGAGAGAAGTTTAAGCATACGTTCAATAGCGTCAATAAAGATTTTCAGCGGTTGTTTCCAAAGGTCTTTGGCGGAGGGAGTGCGCTGCTTACATTAACAGATAGTGATTTATTGCTTGCGGGCGTAAGTATCATGGCTCAACCACCTGGCAAGAAAAATAGTACAATTCATCTGTTAAGTGGTGGCGAAAAAGCGCTAACCGCATTATCATTGGTGTTTGCAATTTTTCAGCTTAATCCAGCACCGTTTTGTATGCTTGATGAAGTTGATGCACCATTAGACGATGCAAACGTTGACCGTTATTGTAATTTGGTTAACGAAATGTCTGAGAAAGTGCAATTTATTTATATTACACATAATAAAGTCTCCATGGAGATGGCTAACCAACTGACTGGAGTGACAATGCAAGAAGCGGGTGTTTCACGTATTGTCGCCGTTGATGTTGATGAAGCCGTTTCTATGGCACAACAATAAAATAAAAGAGTGGTTGATGTTCATGGATTTTGAATTACGAAGTGTTTTGTTAATTGTCGGCGTGGTTGTGATCGCAGCAATTTTATTGCATGGTTTATTTAGTATTCGTCAAGCGAATAAGCCCGTTGATATTTCACATTTGGATTTGTCAGAAACTGATGATGATGGTGAACTATTGCGAGATAATTCAGGGTTCGATCGTCACGGAGTTGGTGTTGCACGTGTTGTTGAACAAAGTGATAAGCCTATTGACACAATTAACACACCTGAAGAACAGTTATCGCTAGATATTGGCAATGATAATCCGAAGCCACAAGCGTCTTCGATAGACTTTGATGTAGCCCTTGGTGACACTCACAGTGAAAAGAACGAAGTAAATGAAGCAAACATTGACGACACTGCATCGCCATCTCCAATGTTTGCTTCACCGATAGCTAAAGAAAAAGAAGATTTTCTGGCGGTTAAATCATCGCCTAAAGTTAATGTGGAAGAGCAGCAAACACTTAACCTAGAATCTGACGATAATTCTCCCAAAATGGGCAGTTTCCAAGCGACTGTTGACACACATTCAGACAATGAGCCTTCTATTGATATATCGCAACCTGAAATAGAAGTTACAACACCCGAAAGTAAACCAGCGATTGAACCAATGGATGTATTAATTCTTAATGTTGTTGGTGAAGACGGTGGTGAACTTGATGGCGCAACCTTGTTACCCGTGTTATTAACATTAGGCTTTAAATTTGGTGATATGAATATATTTCATCGTCATTTCGACCCCGCAGGTCAGGGGGCCGTTTTATTCTCATTGGCAAATATGGTGAATCCAGGTGTGTTTGATATTGACAATATGGAACAGTTTACAACGACTGGTGTCAGTCTGTTTATGACGCTTCCGCATGATAATGGAAATATGGAAACCTTTAACAAGATGCTTAATGCTGCTGCTAAGATCGCTGAAGAGTTTAATGGTCAGGTTCTCGATGGTGACAGAAGTACATTAACCAAACAGTCAACACAGCTATACGTTCAACGTATTAGAGAAGTAGAGCGCAAACTTCTGTTAGTTAAATAATTCCTTTCTCAAGGGGTGTTGTGCCCCTTGTCATTTACTTTCGTTTTAAAAGAGTTCCCTATGAGTACCGTGAATCCACGCCAACGTTTAGACGTATTATGTCAATTATTAAATGACTACAATCACCAGTATTATGTGCTTGATAACCCAACGGTACCCGATGTCGAATATGATCGTCTAATGCGTGAATTACAGTCGATAGAACAAGATCATCCAGAATTAAAAGTCGCTACATCACCAAGTCAACGCGTTGGCGGTGAGGCATTGGCATCTTTTTCTCAAATCACGCACCTCAAGCCGATGTTATCGCTAGATAACGCCTTTAATGATGATGAAATGCAGGACTTTGTACGCCGTCTAGAAGAGCGCACCGGAAAAGGGAATCAAGCATTCTGTTGTGAGCCTAAACTTGACGGATTAGCGGTTAGCTTATTATATGTTGATGGTGTATTAACACGAGCTGCGACACGTGGTGATGGGCTCGTTGGCGAAGATATTACACAAAATGTTAAGACCATTAAGTCAATTCCACTTCAATTGCGCGGTGATGATTTTCCACAGCGCATTGAAATTCGTGGTGAAGTATTTATGCCCTTTGCTGCATTTAATGGAATCAACGAACGTGCTATTGCGCATGGTGAAAAAGCGTTTGCTAATCCTCGTAATGCGGCAGCTGGCAGCTTGCGTCAACTCGACTCTAAGATCACCGCAAGTCGTGGCTTGTCGTTTTATGCTTATTCAACAGGTGTTGTCGAGCTAGAAAATACACCAATGTCTGATCACCATTACGGTCAATTGCAACAATTAAAAGGGTGGGGTGTTCCCGTGTGCCCAGAGGTAAAACAGGTAAAAAATCTACCTGAGATGATTATTTATTATCAAGATATTCTTAATCGTCGGGGCGACTTGGCTTATGAGATTGATGGTGTCGTAAATAAATTAGATAACATTCAAGGCCAGGACAAAGCGGGTTTTGTCGCTAAGGCGCCTCGTTGGGCGATTGCTTATAAATTTCCTGCACAAGAAGAGATGACGACGCTGTTAGATGTTGATTTTCAAGTTGGCAGAACGGGATCTATTACGCCAGTTGCGCGACTCGAACCGGTTTTTGTTGGTGGTGTGACAGTGAGAAATGCAACGCTTCACAATAAGGATGAAATTGAGCGTCTGGGCGTCAAAGTCGGTGATAAGGTTATAATCAGACGCGCTGGTGATGTTATTCCTCAAATCGTTTCTACCGTTATTGCCCAGCGTCCCGATGACGCACGAGAGATTGAGTTTCCTACTACCTGTCCAGAATGTGATTCTGAAATTGAACGGTTAGAGGGTGAAGCCGTTGCTCGTTGTGTCGGCGGATTGGTGTGTGGCGCGCAGCGCAAAGAAGCGATTAAACATTTTTCATCCCGTAAGGCGTTTGATATCGATGGTCTTGGTGATAAATTAGTCGAACAACTCGTTGACGAAGACATGATTAATGCACCCAGTGACCTTTTTTCCTTAACGCAAGAACAGTTGCTCACTCTTGAACGAATGGGTGAAAAGAAAGCTCAAAAATTGTTATCAGCGCTAGAAGCCAGTAAATCAACAACCTTGGCTAAGTTTATTTACAGTCTTGGGATCCGCGAAGTTGGCGAGGCGACAGCGAGTAATCTAGCACAATTTTTTAAAACGCTTGATAAGATAAAAGCCGCATCAGTGTCACGATTAACCGATGTGGATGATGTTGGCGAAATTGTCGCAAAACACCTTTATTACTTTCTAAAGCAACCGCATAACCTAGCCATTATAAATAGTTTAATTGAAGCGGGTATACATTGGCCGGTAATTGAAGAGAAAGATGCATCAGTGCTGCCGCTTGTTGGCCAAACCTGGGTTATTACAGGAACGCTTTATACGATGGGACGAAGTGAGGCCAAGGAAAAGATAAGTGCGTTAGGTGCTAAAGTGGCGGGCAGTGTTTCAGCAAAAACTACGATGCTTGTTGCCGGTGAAAAAGCGGGTTCTAAGTTATCTAAAGCAACTGAATTAGGTGTTAAAACATTAGATGAAGATGGTCTAATTTCCTTCTTAGCTCAGTTTCAATAATGCGCTATAACCCGTTTAGAGACTATGATAAATATGGATGCATCAAGTTGCCTTTGATGCTTTTTTTATCACTGGGTTATCTGATAAAAGGCTACGTAATATGGGTGGTTTCGCTTTCCTATCGTAAAGACCCTAGTGTTTTACTCAACCTATTCTACCCGAGTAGAGCAGATTTTTATCACGCGTTAATTATTGCTATTCCAGCTCTACTTTGTGTCGTGATTGTTAGTCTGCGCCGAACAGGAATGCCCACGTTCATCGAGACATTCTGGCACCGAATTCGAGGGTTGTTAATTACCTGTGCTTTGATTCAGATCGGTGACAGTGTATGGCAAGGAAACGTTTCGTTGCATAATCTAATGCATTTTAAGGCCTATTATGGCGTGTTAATTGATGTGATGGTACTAGTGGCTATCGTTGCTTACTGCCTACTAAATCAACGGATCATTGATGTTAGTAAGCAGTATCCAGTTGCTTTGGACGGTGACAATCAATAGATATCGTCGATTAGTTCCGCAATATTTGCAGCATCAATGACATCCATTCGTTTCGCTTGGTTGAGGATTAAATCCTGCTTAGTGACATTGAAGTGTTGATTCTCTAGAAAGAGATGACAGGACATACTGTCATTTTGATTAAGTAGATCGGCGATAACTTGCGCCTGTGCTTCGATTACGTCGTTCATAATATGCTCCCCAATGTGGCCTACGGAGCAAATCAATCATTGTTATCAATAGGATAAATCAAATATTTTGCTAAGCTACGACAGCGTTTTTATCAAGTAACAGTTTTATATTACCGAAAATGACGCAGCTTAGCGTTCAATTTTATAGATCATTGCGATACTAAAAAATCGATTTATAGGGGCAATGGTTATAAGCTATTAATGGTTTGTTTTAGGTCGTATCCTTCTTGAGTCACGATGGTCTCTAAAGTTGCTACACGTTTTTCTAATGTCTTCACTTGTCCATTGAGTTCTTCATTAATCGCGATAAGCCGCTGGACATCATTACTGTTGGCTCCTGCTGTTTTCTTAACATCAAAAATACGTTTTAAAATATCACCAACAACAACAATTCCTACGATTGCCACTATCATCGTCCACAAGCCCATAATGTAATCCTTAAGTTAGTTTGTAAAATCTATTGTTTTTATACAACCATTATGCCAAAACAGTATCTTGTTATTTATTAATAGCTTAAGATTTTGCTGTCATAATATGTCACGAATTTAACCAATTCTTAGTTAATTAAACAATATTTTAATCGGTTCGATTAGCTTGATATAGACTAACACTCGATAGTGAATGTTTGAAGCTTCCTTTCGTTTCTTTGGTGGAGTACGAAAGATACAATAGTGTGTTATTTTCTTGATCGTAAATGCGGCGCACTTTTAACGATTTAAATAGAATGCTCAATGATTCTTTGAATATCACTTCGCCACTTTTACTGTTATCGATAGTGGCGAGTTGTTCTGGCGTAATCGCCCCAGTTTGACGGCAGGCGATGCTTGCATTCGACGGATCGGACAGATCAAAATTGGCTTCGACATGACTGATATGGCAGGTTACTCCCGGTAGTTTGGGATCTTGCTTTGCGTCTATAAATATATCTGAGGTCGTAAACACACCGAGGCTGACCTTACCCACATCGTCACTACAACCGATGAGTGATCCTGCTAAGAGTGACACAAACGTTAACGCTTTATACCGATTCATAATGACTTCCTTATATAAATTGGCCTTAGTATAAGATCAATTTTGATTGGCCTTAGTATAAGATCAATTTTGATTGGGATAAACTCATTCTAGCACTAGCCGGAAAGTGCCTAATAACTAGGCGTCAAGATATCTGTCCGTTATAAGGCTTCCTTTATTTAGCTGCTACATAGACTTTTTGGGCATATACATTGTTATAGATCTATTAATAATGTATTTTTCCTGTTGACGTTCCCGTCAATTTGAACTAATTTAAACGCTTGTTTTATTTCGCCAATAAAAATTGGCTCTTTTTAGCAGGTAAAGGATAACTTTATGAAAATTCTTGTGCCGATTAAGCGCGTCGTTGACTACAACGTTAAGGTACGTGTTAAGTCTGATAATACTGATGTTGATTTAAGTAACTTAAAAATGTCAATTAACCCGTTTTGTGAAATCGCTGTTGAAGAAGCGGTTCGTTTAAAAGAAGCGGGCGTTGCGAGCGAAGTTATCGCTGTTTCAATTGGTGAGAAAGCTTGCCAAGAACAAATTCGAACTGCATTAGCCCTTGGTGCTGATCGCGGTATTCAAATTGAAACGGATGCGAAGCCACAACCGTTAGCGATTGCGAAAATGCTTGCTAAAGTTGTTGAAGCTGAACAACCACAGATCGTCTTGATGGGTAAGCAAACCATCGACGGTGATAATAACCAAACAGGCCAAATGCTTGCAGCGTTAACAAATATGCCACAGGGTACGTTTGCGTCAGAAGTTAAAGTAGACGGTGATAAAGTAGAAGTAACACGTGAGGTTGATGGCGGTTTAGTGACTGTTGCATTAAACCTACCTGCGGTAATTACGACTGATTTACGCTTGAACGAACCACGTTATGCTTCACTTCCAAACATCATGAAAGCAAAACGTAAGCCAATCGCTGTTCAAACACCAGAAGAGTTAGGTGTTGAAGTTGCTAATTCGTTAGATGTATTGAAAGTAGAAGCGCCAGCAGCACGAAGCGCTGGTGTAATGGTTGAGTCAGTAGACGAACTTATCGAGAAATTACGTACTACAGCGAAGGTGATCTAATGACTATTTTAGTAATTGCAGAGCACAATAACGACGCTCTAAAAACAGATACTCACAAAGTGGTTGCAGCGGCTTCGGCTATCGGCGGTGATATTGAAGTATTGGTTGCCGGTGCAAATTGTGGTGCGGTAGCAGAACAAGCCGCTAAATTAGCTGGAGTTTCAAAGGTACTTGTTGCTGATAACGCGTGTTACGAGCATCAACTCGCTGAAAATCTAGGCTTATTGGTTGCTGATCTTGGTAAAGGCTACAGCCATATTTTAGCGGCGGCATCGACCACTGGTAAAAACTTTTTACCACGCAGCGCGGCGTTACTTGATGTTGCTCAAATCTCTGACATTATTCGTGTTGATTCTGCTGATACGTTTGCCCGCCCATTTTATGCAGGTAACGCCATCGCAACCGTTAAATCAAATGACGCGATTAAAGTTATCACGGTTCGTACATCGGCCTTTGATAGCGTTGAAGAAACGGGCAGTGCGTCAGTTGAATCTATCGACAACGTTCAAGATGCCGGTAATTCTAGTTACGTTCGCAGTGAATTGACCGTCTCTGAGCGTCCTGAGCTAGGTAGTGCACGTGTGATCATCTCTGGTGGCCGCGGTATGCAAAATGGCGACAACTTCAAAATGCTTGAAGAAGTCGCAGACAAGCTAGGCGCTGGCGTTGGTGCTTCCCGCGCAGCAGTTGACGCTGGTTTTGTTCCAAATGATATGCAAGTTGGACAAACAGGTAAAATTGTTGCACCTGAGCTATATGTTGCCGTTGGTATTTCTGGTGCTATTCAGCATTTAGCTGGTATGAAAGACTCTAAGGTGATTGTTGCAATCAATAAAGATCCTGAAGCGCCTATTTTCCAAGTTGCTGACTTTGGTTTAGAAGCGGATCTGTTTGAAGCGATCCCTGAGTTAAACAGCAAACTATAATTCTACGCTGTTTAAAATAAGAACCGTTAACCTTTGTTAGCGGTTTTTTTATGTCAATTTTTCAAAGACTAATGAATATCGTTATTGAACAAGATACACTTAGTTTTTTTATTTCAAGGCGAATTTCGTGGCGCAACTTTATTTCTATTATTCTGCAATGAACGCAGGCAAATCTACATCCCTGTTACAATCGGCCTATAACTATAAAGAACGCGGTATGGAATCGGTTATTTTCACAGCGTCAGTGGATGATCGCTATGGTCAAGGCAAGGTCACTTCACGGATCGGATTGAGCCAAGATGCAGATATCTTTTCGTCGAGTTGTGACTTGTTTCAATTGATGAAAGAGAAGTTAGATAACGGCCCTGTACATTGTATTTTAGTTGATGAATGTCAGTTTCTTTCAAAAGCGCAAGTTAAGCAAATTTGCCGGGTTGTTGATGAACTTAAAGTGCCGGTATTGTGTTATGGCCTAAGAACGGACTTCATGGGTGAGCCGTTTGAAGGTAGCCTTTATCTAATGAGCTGGGCAGACAAGCTGGTAGAACTCAAAACAATTTGTCATTGTGGGCGAAAAGCATCAATGGTGGTGCGAATGGACGAACATGGCAACGCGTCCAGTAGTGGCTCGCAAGTTGAGATCGGTGGTAATGATAAGTATGTTTCTATGTGCCGACAGCACTTTAGCGAACTAGTCTGGTGTTAAATACAACACCGCGGTTTGTGCTTTAAATGCATTTATGTCAACAATGGTACTAGTAGGTGAACCAGACGCGTCACCTGTGACCATAATTAACCGATCTGCATCGTTTTTGATCAACATGTTGTCAATAAAATCAATGAGATTATCGGGGGGCAACCGTGTGACAGCATTAAGTGTCTTTTCTCTGTGTGAAAAGTCAATATCTCGATTGCAGATGCTTGTCCAATGGCGTGTTGCCTGACGGCGAGCACTAGTATCTCGCGTATTGATCTGCGATTTTAGACCGCTACAACTACGTTGCCATTGTTCTTCATCCATATCTTCAATTAAATCGCGAAATTCAACCAGCACATTATCGATAGCAGAGAGGATCTCCTGCGGTGTCGCCACGGATGACTGAACGTACAACATTATTCCTGGATATCGATTGATCGGCATATAAGAGGCGCCGCAAACGTAACCTAGCTGTTGATGTGTTCTTATTTCTGCAAAAAATAAGGGACTTAGTAGCTGGCTTGCCAAGCTCCATAAGGCCACTTGTTGCGGACTGTGATCTTGTGACTGGTAATATACAATCACTGAATTTTGTTCATCGGAATCATCAAATGCTCTAACTAACGTTCCCTGATTAGCCAAGGAGTGGACTTGACGCGGAATAGACGGAATTGCGTCCGCTACCGCACTAATTTGGCGATAGAGGCTATCACCAAACAGTCTAGCTTCACGTGTTGGCCAATCACCGAGTACAAAAGACTCCAAATGGACTGCTTTAAATAACGACGAAACAAACTGCTGTAGATCATCGAGCGTGATTAATTCTAAATGCTCCAACAGTGTAGGGTATTCGAATTGATGAGGTTGGAGCGTTGCGCTAAGGCCTTTAAACAAACGATTTATCGGTTTTGCTTTTCGTTGGTCAAACCAATTTTTTGTAAGCTGATGTTTAATTTCATCAAAGCGTGCCTGTGGAAAATCTCGCTCTCTAATTTTGGTTATTAGAATTTCAAAAAACAAGAATAGTTTAGGTGTGTAGCCACTGGCATGCATGGTGACGCCGGACGCGTGCGGATAAATATCATAATGCATTCCAGCAATCTCGGCAGGAAAAGTGACCTGAGCGAGTGAGTCATGTAGCAACTCAACATATAATCTACATAATACCTGACTAGTTGCAGTTTGATTCACGATTGGTGAATCGATTGCAGTGAATATGTGACCTTTAGGTACCTTGAATTGAGATTGTGGTAAATGCCACAGCCGAAAGCCTTCTTCATCAATAAGAATATCAGGCACATCTTTCTCAATTTTTGCAGGCGTGAACGCTAAGCGCTCAACGACAAACGGATTAGGCTGAGGCAATGCAAGTGAGTAGTCTATCGGCGTTAAGGTCCAAAGTTTTCTACGTTGACGTGAAATTGGTTTTATTTGATACGGCGTGTCATACCATTTTGCTATGTCTGTGCTTTCTTGACGCTGACACACCATAACTAGTCGTACGGTTTCAGGTGTCATTGCTGATACAATGCGTCCGATGGAATCAGGCTCAAAGCTATCCATTGCATAATCGCCGTAGACGAAGTCTTGTGGCTCATACTTAAACATGTTGATGGACAAATGACTGACTAGTTCAACCGCTTTAGGAGGCTCTTGAAAGTCAAACGCGACATTCATAATGTGATGTTTTTCAGTATAACGCCATGCATCAATGCCGCCTTGTTCAATCATTCTGATCGTCTGAAAGACAAGGCCGATAACACGATCAATGCTACGACTTCCAAGCTCAGTGAGGGCAATATGTATCGAAAATTCCCTAAAGTTGTAGCCTGAAAGCCCAGTGCCAGCGGACAAGCTATTGGCCAGACCAGTATTTTTTAGGCTCGATAGCAAGCTTCCTTCTCCCTCATGGCCAATTAAAAAAGCGAGATAGGAGAGTGGTTTACAGTAATAATTAATGTCGTCTATAGCCACTTCAAAACTGAGGGTTAATTTCTTTATGTCTTTGTTGGGGATGACGGCAATTTCCACACTGTATTGGTCCTCCAAATACAGAGGGACCTGTCGAAACTCATTGTTAAGTTCTCTATTGATGATGGCACGGAAAAAATTGTTACATTGATTTTCTTGCTCATCAAGCGATTGGTTCGATAGCATCACTACTTTCATTTTTGATGCGCAATAATGAGTCTGATAATACTGACGGAGAATAACTTCTAACTCACTTGCACTACCTTTAAGAGTTTGTTTATTACCCACGGAGAATTGGCTGTACGGATGGTCGGGGTTGACACATTCTTTAAGAACCGCACTCAGTCGTCTTGAATCGTCCTTATATTTTAATTGGAATTCAGAGTCGACGGCTTCGATTTCTTTCGCGATAAGCTGACCTGACAGTTTGGGCGCGATGAAGAAATCACTAAAACGATCTAGGGCGTTGGTAAAGTGTGCATTATCAATTGAAAAATAGAAATTGGTAAATTCACTACCAGTCCAAGCGTTGTGCTCGCCACCATGCTGTTTAATGTAAGTTTGATATTCATTAGGATCTGGATATTTATCGGTTCCCAGAAACATCATGTGCTCTAATAAATGAGCTAGGCCTTCGCGATCTTTAGGATCGTTGAAATGGCCAACATTTACTGCCAATGACGTGGCTGATTTAAGCGTTTTAGGATCGCAAATAAGCAGGGCATCTAAACCATTATCAAGTGTGATATGACGATATGTCTTGGTGTCGTTGGATGACGTTATCAATGGTATTCCTTGTACATGCACTAATCCGAGACGCCCTCGGATAAATATCATAACAAACTTTTATGGGGCTTTATATCATTCTTAGTAAGAATCATTTAGGAAAGGTTCAATAGAATTTGACTTGTGTCGTAATTTTAATCAAACATGCTTGATCCTAGACTTTTGACCAATTGTCTATTGAATGCATTGAGTCACAATATAGCGTCAGTAAGGGAGTTATACTCACGATCCCGTTAATTGAGAGCATTGATGGTAATACCTCAAATCGGATAGTATGTGTTGGCGTTTGAGAAATCGGCGACAACGATGCTTAACAATATTGCTTAAGGAATTGATTAATGAAGTTGTATATTATGCGCCATGGACAGGCTCAAATCTCTGCGCCCTCTGACTCTCAGCGAGCGTTGACTCCTTTAGGGCAGGAACAGACGGCCATCATGGCAAAGTGGTTGCGAAATACTGCGTCATCTTTTGATGTTGCATTTGTGAGCCCATATAAAAGAGCACTACAAACATTTGATATTGTATCGCAACAGGTGAGGATGTCCGGTCATCATTACTGTCTCGAAGAGTTAACACCAGAATCAAATCCTTCAACCTGCGGAGATGCCTTGCTGGCTTATTGCGCAGAGCACAAAGCAACAAATGCCTTTGCGGTTTCACATCTTCCGTTGGTGGGGTTAGTAATTAATGATTTATGTCGTGGTGACTTCGTGCCCGCGTTCACTACATCATCTATTGCATGCTTAGATATTGACCTTGTAGAGTGGCAAGGCCGCCTTTTATGGCATCGAACGCTAGATGACGTACTGATGGGCGCTTAAACTAGTCAATTATTCCGTTCTCATCAGGTTCAATATCTAATAAAACAATAAGCGCGCCTTGTCCGCCCCATTCAAGCGGTGCTTGATGAAAGGCAAGTAATTCAGGATATTGGGCTATCCAATATGGGGTTCGGGCTTTGAGCGTACCGCCACTCACCCCATGGACGATGACACAACATTCAATTTGGCATTTTTTGCACTCTTTAAACATTGCCAGAATTTCCATTTTCGCTTCATTTTGGTTTAAACCATGCAGATCTAACACTAATTCAGGGACGTAATCACCGCGTCTAAGTTTTTTGAGTTCATAGGTTTCTACGTCATCACGACAATAGCGCATCGGCCCCTCATCGTTTAAATGTGGAACGTAACCGTCAGAAAAATAGAATTCGGCTTGCTTTTGCTGTTGTTTATCTTTGTGACCTCGAACGCGCAACGATTTGGGTTGACGTAAATTAACCTTATCTTGGTTAAGCGGCTTAATGTTTGAATCATCAAGAAGATCAAACATTGATGGTGTTTTGTCGTTGGTCATTAAGTAGTCGATTGAGTCGCGTTATTTCAAAGTACGTATTTTAAATGCTTTTTTGGGCTATAAACAAGGTTCATATTCACAATTTAGTAAGATACAATGCCAGCCAAAGTTGGGTTTGAGAGCATTAGTTATCGCCCTAGGTTAGACATTTGAGGAGCGACAAGCTTGGAAACTTTTAAGCTGGACCAGCAACATATTGATGAAGCAATTAATGAATTATCGACGTTAGGCGATATGCTGCGCTGGGGAGCGACATTATTTAACCAAAGTGGTGTATTTTATGGGCATGGTAATGAGAACGCGTGGGACGAAGCCGTTGTACTGGCTCTCCATGTCTTAGCGCTACCGATTGACAGTAAAGATACTATTGTCAATTGCAATTTATTACAGCGAGAACGCTTGGCAATCGCTCAAACTTTTGCAGTGCGCATTAACGAGCGGGTTCCGACAGCCTATATTACGAACAACGCATGGTTTTCTGGCTTACAGTTTTATGTAGATGAACGTGTGTTAGTGCCGCGATCACCTATTGCACAAATGATCAATGAGAATTTCGAACCTTGGTTAAAAGGTCATAGCGTTCACCGTGCATTAGATTTATGTACCGGCAGTGGATGTATTGCAATTGCAATAGCCCATCAATTTGTTGATTCAGAAGTCGATGCTATCGATATATCTCACGACGCATTAGATGTCGCTAATATCAATATCTTCGAGCACGGGATGGAAGAGCGTGTTATTCCAATTCAATCAGATTTAATGAATGAAGTATTAAGAGAAAAATACGATCTTATTGTCTCAAATCCCCCGTATGTCGACCAAGAAGACATGGATAGCTTGCCGCAAGAGTTTATCCATGAACCTGAACTTGGACTTGCTGCGGGATATGATGGGTTAGATCTAGTGAAACGTATTTTGGTTGATTCCCTAGATTGCCTCAATGATGACGGAATTTTAGTCGTGGAAGTTGGTAATTCTCAGATCCACATGGAGCAACAGTTTCCTGACGTCGCATTCGATTGGATCGAGTTTAGTCAGGGTGGACACGGCGTTTTCGTATTGACAAAAGCACAATTAGTAAAGCATCAAGCGTTATTCAAAGCAGCGTTGGCTGCAACTATTTAAGCAAGGAATATTCATGTCTGGCAATACTATAGGTAAGTTGTTCTCTATCACCACTTTTGGCGAAAGTCACGGCATTGCGCTCGGTTGTACCGTTGATGGTTGCCCACCGGGTCTTGAAATTACAGAAGCTGATTTACAGGTGGATTTAGATCGACGTAAGCCCGGTACGTCAAAGTTTACCACGCCGCGTCGAGAAGCTGATGAGGTGAAAATTTTATCAGGTGTTTTCGAAGGAAAGACTACAGGTACACCGATTGGGCTATTAATTGAAAATGGCGATCAACGTTCAAAAGATTATGGTGAGATAAAAAATCAATTTCGCCCGGGGCACGCAGACTATACGTACCAACAAAAATATGGGATCCGTGATTATCGTGGTGGTGGCCGATCTTCAGCACGTGAAACCGCGATGCGAGTTGCTGGTGGTGCTATCGCAAAGAAATACCTAAAACAAGCCTATGGCATTGAAATCCGAGCGTATCTTTCTCAGATAGGTGATGTCGCTATTGAAAAGGTCGATTATGATCTTATTGAAACGAACCCTTTCTTTTGTCCAGATATCGACAAACTTGACGATATGGAACAGTTAATTCGTGATCTCAAAAAACAAGGCGATTCAATTGGCGCCAAGGTAACTGTTGAAGCGATAAACGTTCCAGTTGGCTTAGGCGAGCCTATCTTTGACCGTTTGGATGCTGAAATTGCACACTCTCTCATGAGTATTAATGCCGTAAAAGGTGTTGAAATTGGCGACGGTTTCGAAGTGGTCAATCAAAAGGGGAGTGAACACCGCGATGCAATGACTAAAGAAGGATTTACCTCTAATCATGCGGGTGGTGTATTAGGCGGCATTTCGACGGGGCAGCCGATTGTCGCTCATATGGCACTAAAACCAACATCAAGCATTACAACGCCTGGTCGCAGTGTTGACAAGACTGGTGCTGAAGTAGATTTAGTTACCAAAGGGCGTCACGATCCTTGTGTCGGCCTGCGTGCTGTACCTATCGCTGAAGCAATGCTTGCTATTACTTTGATGGATCATCTGTTGCGCCATCGCGGCCAGAATTATGATGTTAATTTGTCGACGACCGCCTATCAAATGGCCGACAAATAATCGTGAGACATTAACGCGTGAATGAAGAGTTTGATTATAACGATTTAATACAGGTTTTTGATGACACGTTCTACACAAGTCATCAAACTCGGCTAATTAAAGGCGGTGATGAGCCTATTTATCTGCCAAAAGATGATGAGACAAGTTACCACCAGATTATTTTTGCAAGAGGGTACTTTGCCAGCGGACTGCATGAGATAGCTCATTGGCTAGTGGCAGGAGAAGCCCGTCGTTTACTAGAAGATTATGGATATTGGTATTGCCCTGATGGGCGTGACGAACAAACTCAAACGGATTTTGAGAAAGTTGAAATTAAGCCCCAAGCCATCGAATGGGCACTTTCCTTAGCTTGTGGCCATTCTTTTCGTGTGAGTACCGATAATTTAAGTGGCTGGCAATCAGATCGACATGCCTTTCAAGACAATGTGTATAAGCGATTGTGCGATTTGATTACTAATGGATTTAATTGTCGGACTCAAAAACTACTCAATGCCTTATGTATCTTTTACAAGCAACCTCCGTTAACCCTTGAGCGTATCGCTTATCAACGTGTTCATCATGAGAGTAATAACGACTATGAAGTTTAAAATTGGTTTGATCATCAATCCCGTAGCAGGTATGGGCGGCTCTGTTGCCCTCAAAGGCAGCGACGAAGTGATTGATAAAGCATTAGCGCTTGGTGCTACACCAAAATCTAATGATCGTGCACACATTGCATTTTCACAAATTGAACAATACCGAGATAACATTGAGATAATCACGGCGCCATCTTTGATGGGTGAAAGTTTATGTCAATCACTGGGCTTTGATTATTCGTGCATAGCGTTTAACAGTAACACACAATTAACGAGCGAATTGCAATCATCAGATGCCAATCACACGTTAGAAGCGGCGTCGTTAATTAAGGCGGTAGGGGTTGATTGTTTAGTATTTGTAGGCGGCGACGGCACTGCTCGCAATATTTATAGCGCTGTCGGTGATGACTTCCCAGTATTAGGTATTCCAGCGGGCGTAAAAATTCATTCTGGTGTTTACGCGATTACCCCGACAGCTGCCGGTAAAGTACTTGAGCTGATGGTTACAAATCAGCTGGTTAGTGTGATGGAACGAGACGTCATGGATATTGATGAATCGTTATTTCGCGATGGCGTTGTAAAAGCCAAGCGCTACGGTGAAATGTTAGTGCCTGCTGAACTTCGATATATGCAAGCGGTGAAAATGGGTGGTAAGGAGTCCGACGAACTCGTTCTTGCAGATATTGCCGCTGATGTAATGCGTCAGGTCGATGATGAGTTAGTTATTATGGGCTCCGGGTCAACGACGGAATTCATCATGGAAGAGATGGGATTGGATAATACATTACTTGGCGTCGATGTAGTTCGCGATCAATCTCTCGTTGCAAGCGATGTCAGCGCCCAGCGTTTACTCGAACTGATTACCGAACAGCACGCTGTGAAATTAGTGGTTACCCTCATAGGTGGTCAGGGTCATGTATTTGGCCGTGGAAATCAACAATTAAGCCCAGATGTGATAAGGGCTGTGGGAAGAGACAATATTATTATTGTCGCCACTAAAACTAAATTGCAGGCATTAGAGCAACGTCCATTACTGGTAGATACAGGGGACGCGCAGTTAGACAAAGAATTAAGTGGCTTTGTCAAAGTGACGACGGGCTATAACGATTATGTCATGGTACAAATGAGTAACCCTGACTAATACCATTGGGTATAACTAACAACGAGCATATTTGGAATTTATTATGTTACTTACACAAACAGAAAGCATCATCGAAGATTTTGTTGCTGATATTTTAGAAAACGGCAACGATGACGCTTTATTTGCCAGTGGTTATTTGCAAGGCCATCTTGATTTGATTCTCCAAGGATGCATTGATATCGATGATACCTTTGAAAATTTCATGGCTAAAATGCAGGCCAGTTTAGATAACGCATTTTTAAAAAATGAACTAAGTCCTACCGATAAAAAATTGGTTACCACTTGCTGGGAAAACCTCCAACACAAGATGTAATGTTGTATTCTAATTAAACAATAAACTTGTTTTTGTATACAATATATCTTAGTCTGGCTCTATTCCAATAATAAATAGAGCCACGTATGAGCCAACAATCCTCGAATTCAGCATCGAACAATCCACCATATTCTTCAACACATACTATTAAGAAACTCGGTTTCTTTGCCTCTATCGCGTCCTTAAGTTACGTGTTTTGGATTGTCGGAGGGATGGAACTAATTGAACGCGTTGCGTTCTATGGTGTTAAAACAGTTGCAGGCCTCTATGCGACCGATCCAGTGTCCAAAGGTGGTCTAGGTGTCACTATGACAGACTTTGGCACCATACTAATGGCATGGGCGCTTGTGCAAGCTTTTGTTCCTGTCTTTATTGGCGGGCTTTCTGATCGGATTGGCTATAAAGAAACGATAGCATTATCCACCGTGACAAAAATTGCAGCTTATTTACTGATGGCATTCTTTCCAACCTATTGGGGATTTATGGTTGGCGCTATCGTATTGGCCCTTGGGACTGGAATATTTAAACCAGGCATTCAGGGGACTTTAGTCAAATCAACCACACCTCAAAATTCTACGATGGCGTGGGGAATGTTTTATCAAATGGTCAATATCGGCGGCTGGGTTGGTCCTTTGATTGCGGCACAATTGCGGATCCTTGATTGGCAAAATGTTTTTTACGCATGTGCGGCGATTATCAGTTTAAATTTCTTTATGTTGTTGCTGTATAAAGAGCCCGGTAAGGCAGAGCGCGTCAAGAACCAAGAAAAACTAGCAAAAAGTGGCGCGCCAACAAAATCGTTATGGAGAGAATCAATTCACGAGTTCAAGCAAGCGCACTTGATTTACTACACCATTATTTTTTCAGGGTTTTGGTTTATGTTCATGGCGCTGTTTGATGTTTTACCGGTACACATCAGAGATTGGATTGATACGACAGCTATTGTCGCTTCATTGTTTGGTGAAAACGGAACTGACTCGGTGGCTTGGCGCTCGGCTTTGGGAATGAATGCCGATGGACTGTCTATTTTGCCTGAAGGGATTATGAACCTAAATTTTGGCATGATCATGCTTACGTGTTTTCTCTTTGCTGCATTAGCGCAGCGTCTAGGTACAATGAATAGCTTAGTGATAGGTACATTCCTGTGTAGCGCCGCGTTGTTTATTATTGGTGGCGTCAATGCTGCTTGGTTTTTGGTGCTCGCGATATTTACTTTTAGCGTAGGTGAAATGCTCGCCAGCCCGACATCTTACAAACTCATTGGTAATATCGCGCCAGACGACAAAAAAGCCATGTATCTTGGGTTCAAAGATCTACCACTTGGCATAGGGTGGGTTGCCGAAAGTTATATTGGCCCAATGTTATACGATAAATATGCCGCCAAAGAAACACTCGCCAAAGCGATGTTGTCAGATACCTATCAACAAAGTACAGCCGCGTTAAGCGCGATTCCACAAGGTGAATACTTTACACACTTGGTGTCAATTAGTGGTCAATCATCTCAAGAAATGACCGCTTTGCTTTATCAACAAAATAATATTGGCGTGGTGTGGTTTGTGATGGGAGCAATTGGTATTGCTTCTGCATTTGGCTTGGTGATTTATAGTCGTTGGATCATAAGTGCACGTAGTTCATTATCATCAGAGCAAAAATCACTCGTCGACTGATCTCACTCCTTGGCGCGTCATTGGCAAGAAATGAGCCTTATTTATGTTTTGGCGCTAGCGGGACTTCAAATGCTTTGATATTCTCGCCTAGGTATATGTCCATAAAAGAGCAAGGAGGTTGCATGAACGCGTGGAAAGAACTGCACTGGATTCAAAAGTCCTTTATCGGTTTCCTAGTATTAATGATGGTAGTTGTAATGCCTGAATTACTACCACTATTAGATTTAGGGGGGATAGAGCTAATTTTTGGCTTTGTTGTATTAAACATTAAAACAGCGAAGTATTGGGTCTACGATAAATATCTTCAAGCCCGTGAATTAGGGAGATTGATATTAATGGCGTTTGTCGGTAGTGCTTTAGCAAAACCAAAAACATTCGTGATTCATGGAGGCGTTTGTTGCGCGGCGTTATTGATCACGGGCTCAATTGTTCTTTCAAGCGGATTTCTATTGCCTGTCATGATAGCAAACAGTTATCTAATTTAGGTTAACTTTCCAAGGCGCATTACACGCTATTTTTAAAAAGCCAACGTCATATCGTCGTTGGCTTCATTCCCATCTCAGAACCAATCATCTTTAGTGGATATATATCCATAATCAATGAAAAATCAGATTAGACTTTATTCATTGCGCTCAATTCATGCAGTTCTAAAGACTACGGTGGTAAAACCGTAATTTATACTTGCACCTCGATAAAATTCGTTGATAATCATCGAAAACTAATTTTGAGCAACGCTTGTGCATTTATTAAACCTAGAACTTTTTGGAAAAACATTAACATTAGATGCGTCTATGGCAGGCTGGCAGCAACTATTTTGGGATGGGAACTGTGTAAGTCAGATCACTGCATCAGACGCTGTCGATCAGGACATCGTCAA
This sequence comes from uncultured Gammaproteobacteria bacterium, assembly GCA_913060565.1. Lineage (GTDB taxonomy): Bacteria > Pseudomonadota > Gammaproteobacteria > Enterobacterales > Psychrobiaceae > Psychrobium. The sequence goes on from CAJXRU010000012.1 coordinate 28,474, forward strand.
CCATCAATTTGAATTAACGCAAGTCATGGTGGCGAAAGAGGGCGATGAACCGCAAGAGCAAAAGATCATTGTGTCACTAAGCAACAAGATTAACTGGCAACCGTTCTCATTAGATTATCAATTGAGTGTGGACGGGCAAGATGTGGCGAATGGGACGCTCAACGAAAAAGATATCGAAAGCCGTGAGATTGTTAATACTGGAAAAACTAAGCCTAAAGTAAGTACTGTTGGTTTATTAGGATTAGGATTGAAATTGTTTAAAAGTGCCAAAGTGATTAAAGTCGTCCTAGCGGCTGGATCACTCGCTGCCTATAGCTGGCTCTTCTCGTTTGAGTTTGCACTAGCGCTTATCGGCTGTTTAGTTTTTCATGAATATGGTCATGTGCGAGCGATGAAATATTTTGGTATGAAAACCAAGGGATTCTATTTGGTGCCTTTTTTGGGCGGTTTAGCAGTCAATGACGATAAGCTTAATACACGATGGCAAGACGTAGTGATTTCGATTATGGGTCCATTCTTTGGATTGTTGTTGTCGCTTGGTCTTTTAGTCGCTTACTGGATAACTGGTATCGAAATCTTGGGGGGCATTGCCGCATTTAACGCACTCTTAAACCTCTTCCAATTATTACCAGTGTTACCGCTCGACGGCGGCCATGTATTAAAAAGCATTGCTTATTCGGTTAACTCAAAGATGGGGCTGGTAGTTTGTGTGCTCGGTGCTGCTCTCGGTGTGTATGTGAGTTACACCTTTGGATTCGCTCTTTTAGGTTTTTTGTTAGCGATTGGCTCTATTGAAATTTTCTTTGAATATAAATATCGCCATCAAACGCGATTATTACCGCTAGACAGATATGGTCAGATTATCTCTGCTGCATGGTACTTAATGACAGTCATCGGCTTATCAGCGATTATCTGGGGGTTAGGGCAAGGCGCAAATGATGCATTGTCGTTACCGTTTAAGATTTTGGGGAGCTAATGCGCCTTGCAAAAATGATTGGCGCGGCGGGATATTGTTCGCGTCGTCAAGCATCTCGCCTAATTGATGCTGGTCGTGTCGAGGTTAATGACAATATTGCGCAGCATTTGACGTTTGTAGATCCGAGCGATGAGATCAGGGTTGACGGCAAACAGATAGACGTATTTAGCGAGAAACACTATGTTGTCTATCATAAACCGGTTGGCATTGATTGTAATTTAAATGTCGATGACCCAAATAGTCTTTGCCATGTTATTCCTACATGGTTACCCCGTGTATTTCCTATCGGTCGATTAGATAAGGATTCAAGTGGTTTACTTTTACTCACGAATGACGGTGAACTAACCAATAGATTGTTACACCCGGCGTTTAAGCAGGAAAAGTGTTATGAGGTTATCGTAAAACCCAGCTTTCACAATCGCAGCACCAACAATCTAACGCTTAATACCGCATTTGTATCAAATATGAATCAGCCTATTATCATTAAAGGCAAACAAACATCCGCCTGTGAAATTAAACTCCTTGATGAATTAAGTTTCAACATTACCTTAACCCAAGGGCTAAACCGACAAATTCGCCGAATGTGCAGCAACTTAGGATTTTACGTTACCCATTTAAAGCGAATATCCTTGGCAAATATAACGCTGAGCGAGCTAGCTGTAGGCGATTTTCGCTCTCTTAATGCTGATGAAATTGCGGATCTCATCGCATTAACTAATCGCGCTTAACAAGATGTATTAGGCCCTACATTTGATTGGCTTTTCGGTAGTTTCCTTGATAATCAAAGATCTTTTCTTGAATTTTCCAATAGTATTTCTGTTTCTTGGCGATAACGAAGTCTGGCGGTGTGATCTTTGATGACAAAGCGATAGCCTCGCTGGTGGTTGTGAACGTAAATGATACTGTTCCCTGAGCAACACGGCTACCAAATTGGCGATTGAATGCCAGTAACGCCTTTGGGTGTGAAAAGTTAAATGTTTCTGACAAAGCATGTCCATCTTCATCGACGTAGGTGACCTTCAGTTTGTCAGAATCAGCACTAAGACTAGCCATCGTCATTGCTTGGCATCTGATGACCATCGCATCTTTTAGAGATAATGACTTTTTCAACAAATCGTCAGGATCGCTGATGGCGTGATCACAATGCTGACATACACGCGCCGCAATATCATTTTGTTGACCGCACTGACCACATTCTTTAAAACGGAATCTATAATCACAGCGGACGCGTTCACCGTTGTGATCTTCAAATCCCATACAACGACGACCATAGTGTTCTATAAGGTCGCCATCTTGGTCTACTTTTCCCCAGAAAGTATTGCCAAATTGACATACAGGACACGGGACCAATACCGCGACACTATCACTGCTTGGTTTGTCGCTACCAACCTCGGGGCTAAAAATATCGAATCCGCTGTTGGCGTAATCGATTATTAAACAATCTTTTTTATCATCACATAAACGTAAGCCGCGGCCTACTATTTGTTGAAATAGGCTGACCGACTGTGTCGGTCTGAGTAGGGCAATGAGGTCGACATGGGGTGCGTCAAATCCCGTCGTTAATACAGCAACGTTTACTAAAAATTTTATTTCCCGTTTTTTGAACCGAGCTATTATTTCATCGCGCTGAGTATTGTCGGTATCGCCGATAATAAGAGCGCTTGTGTGTTGGTGGCCAAACTCTGCCAAATAATCCATGACTTCATTAGCATGCTTAATCGTCGCAGCAAATATCATTACGCCTTTTCGGTCTTTACTGAGCGTTACCACTTGCTCAGTGATAGATTTTGTAACCCGCTTATGTTTAATAAGTAGGGTATTGAGCGCTTTTTCACTCTGACTGCCAAAACGATTTTGACTGATACTTGAGAAGTCATAATGGGCTATAGCCGCGTCAATTAGCGTTGGCGGTGAAAGGAAACCTTGTTTAATCATTAACCCAAGTGGCATTTCATAGATACAATGTCTAAATACGCTGTTGTCGTCGCCACGACTAAAGCCATGGTAATGATCTTGATAGATCCAACCTATTCCCATGCGGTACGGTGTGGCGGTTAAGCCCAACAGTTTCAATGATGGATTTATTTGTTTAAGGTGTGCAATTATTTGTTGATATTGATTCTGAGAATCGGTGCTATCGTCAACTTGACCAATACGATGGCATTCGTCAACAATGACTAACGAATAATGCTCATTAAATTTGTTAAGATTTGGCGCGACAGATTGGACGCTTCCAAACGTAACCTGATGTTGTGATTCTTTACGACCTAAACCAGCCGAAAATATATTAGCGCTTAGCCCATAGGATTCATATTTTTGGTGATTTTGCTCAACGAGTTCTTTAACATGAGCAAGCACTAAGATCTTATGTTTAGCTAATCGCGCCAGTTCACTGATCACCAAACTCTTACCGCTACCCGTTGGTAATACAATAATGGCGGACTCGTCACTTTTTTTGAAGTGACGAACAGTGGCCTTAACTGCTTCTTGTTGATAGGGGCGCAGAGTATAACTGGTCATGAGCTAGTCTTTGTTTTTCGCTTCAATCCATTGGGACATATATTTTGTGCTTTTGTGATGGTGGTGCTTCAACATGCTACCAGTGAAATTATTAAGTCGGTGGCTTTGAAGGTTCACAATGAGATCATTCACACGGTTAGTTAACGCCCCTGATAAACTGTTTTTGTCATAAAGCGTTCGAATAATGTCATCACCTTTGTTGACGTAGTCGAGCCAACGATCGTTGTCTTGATAGAGTGCAATGGCATGTTCAGCAAACTGTTCGGGATCATCATTAATATCGCCACTCCACGGTAAATTCTCATGCATGGATTCACTACCAATCGACGTTGTGACGTTTGGTGTGCCATTGATCATAGCGTCTGCCAATTTCCCTTTGATTCCAGCACCAAATCGTAGTGGCGCCAACAGCACTCTGGCTTTTTTTATTTCCGCATGGGCGTCATCACACCAACCTTTTACCAAAAAACCTTGCTTTTCATTGTGAAGTTGCGTTGCTTTTGGTGGCGGGTATGCTCCGTATACGTTTAATCGTGCTTTAGGTAACTTTTTGCGAATTAATGGCCATATTGATTCTTTGAGGTAGCGTACTGCATCCCAATTGGGCGCGTGTCTGAAATTGCCTATGGATATAAAGTCAATCCGCGCAGAATATTCAGGACGAGGCTCATTTAGCTTATCTATGTCCAACATGAACGGAATGTGATGTAGAAGTTGTGGCGGCACCTTAAACTGAGTGGTCAGTAATTCGATTTCCGTTTTAGATATCATGAGGGTGAGGTCGCAACGATAAATTGCCGCTATTTCACGTTTTGCCATGTCACTATTGAGATCATGTTGATTGATTTCTCGATCGTTTTTATAGGCATCATGACGGGCGTATCTCAGTGTATGGAGATCTTCGGTGTCTAAGATGGTCAGGGCCGTTGGGCATTGTTGTTCGACACGCCAGCCAAATTGCTCCTCCATCATAAACCGATCGTATATCACGATCTCAGGGCCTAATTCTTTGACAAAAATATCAAATGAGCTGCAATTAAGGGCAATGTTAGTACAGTCGACATTGTAGTCGTCAAGATCAGCCATATGCTCTGATAACTGCGCCGCACTGGCAAAGGTAATGTGATAACCCTGGTCATTAAAAAGAGCAATTAATTCCATCATTCTGCTGCCTGCAGCGGAAGATTTAGGTTCTGGCCAAACATAGCCGATGATTAATAGATTTTTAGAGGACATGATTACTTAAGGGGTTTGAGTGACGATTCAGGTTGCGCTTGAGCGGATTTTAGGGCACTAATTCCGCCGCCATTGTGTACGTTAGAATAACCAGCTTTCACTAACATCATTATTGCTTTTCCTGCTCTGTTGCCGCTGCGGCAATACAAGACAATGGGAGTTTCTTTGCTAATATTCTTAAATTTCAGCGTTTGGACAACCTCTTTGTAGGGGATATGTAATGCTTTATCTAAGTGCCTTTCCTTGAATTCTGCGGCGGTTCTCACGTCAATTAATAGCGCGCCATTATTACGTTTTTGCCATGCGACCTGTTCGCGCGTGTAATGGGTGTGATCGTCGCCGCCGTGGGCAGAAACTGATGTATTAATGAATAAAGTGCCGATGAAAAATAACATCAAATAAAAATAGGAAACTCGAATAAACATAATTGTCTTTAATGAATGAAACGTATTGGCGCATTGTACCTGATGTTTGTGAGATGAAACATCTAATTAGCGATAAATATAGCGAGGGTTTTAGGAGACTGCTACACTGCGGCGAAGTATTTTATAGAGGAATAAGTTGTGGAATTTTTAGCAAATTATGGGCTGTTTTTGGCTCAAGCGGTTACCATTGTGGTTGCAATTATTGTGGTATTGGTGACTATCGTTGCTCTTGGTAGCAAGGGGAAGGGGGAGAAAGGGCAGTTAGAGCTAATAGACTTGTCGGAAGCCTTAGAGGATACTGCGCAGTCTTTTAAAGAGACAATATTGTCTAAGGATGAGCTAAAAAAGCGTGCAAAAGCTAAAAAGAAGGCAGATAAAGAATCGAAAGATGAGGTTAAGCCTAATTTGTATGTTATTGATTTTAATGGTTCGATGGACGCTAGCCAAGTAGAAGGTTTACGACGTGAAATTACTGCAATTGTCCAGTGTGCACAGAAAGATGATGAAGTGCTGGTTCGTCTTGAAAGCCCCGGCGGTGTCGTACACGGTTATGGACTCGCAGCGAGTCAGTTACAACGGATCACTAAACGTAACATCCCGTTAACCATCGCTGTTGATAAAGTTGCCGCAAGTGGTGGTTATATGATGGCTTGTATCGCAAACAAAATTGTCGCCGCTCCTTTTGCAATTATTGGATCCATTGGGGTTATTGCTCAGATCCCTAATTTTAGTAAAGTGCTTAAGAAAAATGATATCGATTTCGAGCAAGTGACGGCGGGTGAATATAAAAGAACACTCACTATGTTTGGCGAAAATACCGATCAAGATCGTGAAAAATTTCAAAGTGAAATTGATGATGTTCACGGTTTATTTAAGAACCATGTTGCCAAACACCGTTCGCAATTGGATATAAACAAGGTGGCAACAGGTGAAACTTGGTACGGTGAACAAGCCCTTGAAATCGGTCTTGTTGACGAGTTAAGCACGAGCGATGACTGGTTACTTTCACAAGCGCAAGATAAGCAAGTCTACTTAGTGAAATATAATGTCCCTAAGACTTTGTCTCAAAAATTGGGAAAAGCTGCAAGCACATCGGTTGAGCAAGGAATTTATAATGTCGTCAATCGTCTTGGACAATGGAAAGGGTTTTAAATTTCGATTGATTCGAAGCAACAAAAAAGGGATGCATTGCATCCCTTTTTATTAGAATAAATTGAAACAACTATTCTGTTTTTCTGCCGACCCATGGATCGTTATAAATTTCGGTATCTAACTCTTTCTCAGTTTTAGCGACGATAACCGTCACCATGCTATCGCCGGTAACGTTTACCGCAGTTCGAGTCATATCGAGTAGACGGTCAACACCAATAATAAGTGCAATGCCTTCTACCGGTAAACCAACTTGTTGTAACACCATAGCAAGCATAATTAAGCCAACGCCCGGCACGCCCGCTGTTCCAATTGACGCTAAAGTGGCAGTCAAAATTACCATTAGATAATCAGCTATCGACAAATCAACACCATAGACTTGCGCGATGAAGACGGTTGCAACACCTTGCATGATTGCCGTGCCGTCCATGTTAATGGTTGCACCTAACGGTACAGTAAACGACGCGATAGAATTATCAACACCCATTTTTTTGGTGGTTGTTTCTAATGTCACAGGAATTGTCGCATTTGAGCTGGCTGTACTAAACGCAAATAGGGCTGTGTCACGCATTTTTCTAATAAAGATCACAGGATTAAGCCCCGTTAAGAACTTAAGAATTGTTGGGTAAGTCACTAACGCATGAACGCCTAATGCAAGCAAGACGACAAAAAAGTACTTTGCAACATTTAGGAAGGTGCTCGGTGAAATTTCACTGGCTAGTTTCGCCATTAAGAAGAACACGCCGTATGGTGCAAGATTCATAATGATGTTAACAATCTTCATGACAACTTCATTCATGTCTTCAAATAAACTTGCAATACGTTTACCTGATTCACCAGCAAGTGAAACAGCTATGCCGAATAACAATGCAAACACGATAATTTGCAGCATGTTGCCTTGCGCCATCGCATTAATTGGATTACTTGGAATAATATTGATCAATACTTGAGTTAATGAAGGTGCTTCTTTGGCACTAAATGAAGCGGTACTTGTCATCGCTTGGTCAGTTACACCTGGTGCTATTACTAACGCCAAAGCAATCGCCAACGTAATCGCTATTGCTGTAGTTGTTAAATACAACGCAATGGACTTGCCACCCAAGCGACCTAATTTACTTGGGTCAGACAGTGAACAGGTACCACAAACTAATGAAATGAACACTAAAGGTACAACTAACATTTTCAAACTGTTAACGAACATCTTTCCGCCAGCGTGGAACAAGCCGTTAACGATATTGTCTTGGACGAATTTAACATCACCCAACCAAAACTGGATGATGGCACCAATAATGATGCCAAGGCCCATACCGATGAGAATTTTCATCGTTAGGCCCAAAGGTTTTTTATTACTCATGGTAATCCTTAATTATTATTAGGTATCTGATTTTAGGTTGTTAATGAGAATCATCGATACACGCGTTGGAGTCTAGCAAATGTTTAATTATTGCAAAAGCAATAATCAAGCATAGGCGTTATTAATAAAAAATCTTTTAGTAGCGAAAGATTAATGCATTGAATTTTATCTAAAATCCTTTTGCATCTTTGACATAAATTCTCTAACATCGACATAATTGCTTTAATTTTTGTTGTATTTTCGGCAGGGAGAATGCCCAATGCGTCAGACCTTTCATTATTTTTCAATCGTTTTCTTTGCGCTGTTTTTAATAGCATGTAGTGGTGGTAACGAGTTATCCAGCACTTCTAGTGGAGATGGAGGAGATGGTACTACGCCAACAACGCCTCAATCTACCGTGGTTTTAACCATGGTTGACACGGCCGGAAATACTGTGACTAACGTTGATGGCAGTCAGCCTCAATGGCTGTCTGCATTGTATAAAGTTGACAGCAAACCTGTTGCTAATAAGAAAGTAGCATTTAGTTTAGATGGTGCAATTGGTCAACTATTGGTAACGAGCGCGTTAACCAATGACGAAGGGATTGCAAAAGTAGAAATACACGCAGGTAGTTCAGTAGGTGCTGGTACCGTTACAGTTACTATAGATGATTTGACCGATACGCTAGATTTTTCGACGTCTAACCCCGTAGCCGTTATTGAGCCGGTAAACTTGACGATTAAATTGGTTGACGATAACGGAGCGACGATAAATAACGTTAGTAGTATCGAACCAGCAAAATTAGAAGCAACATTGACGCATAGTGGTTCACCCACTTCAGGTGTAAAAGTAGACTTTTCTCTTGGGAATGATATTGGTGAGTTAAAAGTAACTAGTGCACTAACGGACAATGACGGTGTCGCGTCGGTCTTTTTGTATTCTGGTGCGCAAGATGGTGCTGGTACTGTAACTGTTGCTGTTGGCGACGTTAATGCAAGTATTGATTATGCGGCGTCAGTTGCAGCAGTGAACGTTGAAATGGGAGATTTAACCTTAACTCCTATCAATATCGGACCCAATGGTACCGCGACACTGAGTGTTCCAATTAACGAATCTGTTGCCGGAAATGTTAGTCCGTTAACTCAATCTGTTAACGTACAGTTTTCGTCAGCATGTGTACAAGCAGGCAAAGCAGAAATTGCCAGCGAAGTTGCCACTATTAACGGTGTTGCTTCAGTAACCTATAAAGATAAAGGCTGTGGAACCGTTGATAAGATAAATGTTACGTCAACGATTGGGCAAACAGTTTTAACAAAAAATGTGGATTTAACGGTTGCGCCAGCAACATTGCAGAGTATTCAATTTACCGAAGTGTCATCTAACTTTATTGCATTAAAGGGGACTGGTGGTGAAGGGCGTAATGAAACAGCAACAGTAACTTTCACTGTTTTTAATCAACTGGGAAATGCAGTGTCGGGCGTACCAGTAGATTTTGCTTTGAGTACCAGTGTTGGTGGCATTGAACTTCTGCCAGATACAAAAGCAGAAACTGACGAAAATGGACAAGTAGATGTTATTGTCTCGTCAGGAAATGTCGCAGTACCAGTTCGAATTCTCGCATCTTTAACAGAAAACCCTGAAATTTCAACAATTTCAGGTGCACTAGCAATTTCAACAGGTGTAGCAGACTATAACAGTTTTAGTATTTCTGCCGACTTGAACCCTGATGCTTGGGGAATAGACAACGTTGAGGTTGACGTTGTTGCAAGACTCGCTGACCACTTCAATAATCCTGTTCCAGACGGTACCACCGTTCAGTTTAGCGCTGAATATGGAGCGATAGACCCATTTTGTTTAACAGTGAACGGAACTTGTGCTATCAAATGGCGAAGTCAAGCTCCGCGTTCTCCATCTCCTGCATACAGAGATGCAAACGCAATCACTCGAGTGTTAGGTAGTTCATCTCATCTATGCCTAGCGTCAGACGGAACTGATACTGGCCTGTCACAAGCTGGCTTGCCTTGTTTTTATAATAATAGATCTTTAGCTAATCGATATGGTGGATTGGGTCAAGTTTACGGCAATCGTGTAACAATATTTGCTCACGCTATTGGCGAAGAATCGTTTGCTGACTCCAATGGCAATGGTAAATTTGACGATGGAGAAGCGTTTACAGATTTATCAGAAGCATTTCGTGATGAAAATGAAGATGGTCTATTTGGTGGCAGGTTAGCAAACGGGGATTTACAAGCCGGTGCAACGGTGCTTGATTGTTCAGATGCAAGTAACACAAATTGTCTTCAACCTGGTGGTGATAACGAAGAATTCATCGATTTTAATAGAAATGATTCTTTTGACCAAGCTAACGGCAAATATAACGGTGTGTTGTGTACTGATGCAGATAGTAAATTGGATAAGTGTCATCGTCAACTGGTGTCAATTTCCAAGAGCATCACTATTCTCCAAGCTGGTAATGGCATTTTTGCAGGAATGATCGAAGCTGGTTTAAATCAGAATGATCCTAGTCAATACGGCCAAGCGGTTGATATTTTCGGTGGGGCGAAAACAATAAATCTATATGCAGCTGGTGGATTTAATGGATATCTACCAAGTGGCACAACAATCACATTTGATGCGGGAAATGGTGAAATTGTTGGGCCGAGCGAATGTACTGTTGGTCAATCATCAGCTTTTGCTATTAATAGCTGTTCAGTATCTCTTAAACCGGATGATGAACGAAGTTCAGGTAGCCTAACTGCTACCATTTCAACACCGAGTGGCGTTACAAAGACATTATCGGTGTCAGTAAGCGATTAGTACATAACGGCGCTTAACGCGCCGTTTTAATTTGTGTTATAAACGAGCGATCAGCTCGAATATATGGCTAATTTTCGATTTTTATGGGGTTATTACAAATAACATCTTGAATTATTGCTTATTAGTCTCTATAAATTGAGCCAATACATATTCTCACTCCATCAATGGACATTTTTTTCTTATGGGAAGATCATTAGTAATAGTGGAATCGCCAGCCAAAGCGAAAACTATTAACAAATATTTAGGTAAAGACTTCATCGTTAAGTCCTCAGTTGGTCATATTCGTGATTTACCAACGTCGGGTGCGGTCAAAAAGAACAAATTTACCAAGACGCCGGCTGAAGTCCGTAAAATGGAGCCAGCGGCTAAAGAAAAGTATAAAACCGCACGCGACAAGCAGCAGCTAATCAACCGAATGGGTATTGATCCTGAAGGTGGTTGGGATGCGCATTACGAGATTTTACCTGGTAAAGAAAAAGTAGTTAGTGAATTACAGTCTTTGGCTGAAAAAGCTGATTATGTTTATCTTGCATCGGATTTGGATAGAGAAGGGGAAGCCATTGCATGGCATCTTCGTGAAGTTATCGGTGGCGATGACAGCCGTTTTAAACGTGTTGTCTTTAATGAAATTACTAAAAATGCGATTAGTGAAGCATTTGATACACCGACTGAATTAAATATTGATGGTGTTAATGCCCAACAAGCACGTCGTTTTTTAGATCGTGTTGTCGGCTATATGGTGTCACCACTTCTCTGGAAAAAAGTAGCACGTGGGTTATCTGCAGGCCGTGTTCAATCTGTTGCCGTGAAATTGGTGGTTGAACGAGAACGTGAAATTAAAGCGTTTAATCCGGAAGAATTCTGGGATATGCATGCGCAGCTGACGACTGATGATACCCAAGCACTTTCAATGAAAGTGACTAAGGTTGACGGAAAAGCCTTTAAGCCAGTTAGTGAAGCAGAATCAAATGTTGCTTTGGATGCGTTACAAAATGCGGCTTATACGGTTAGCTCACGTGAAGACAAACCAAGTCAGTCGCGTCCTTCAGCGCCATTTATTACGTCAACGCTTCAACAAGCAGCAAGTACCCGCCTAGGATTTGGCGTTAAGAAGACAATGATGTTAGCACAGCGTTTATATGAAGCTGGTTACATTACTTATATGCGTACTGATTCGACTAACTTAAGTAAAGACGCAATCGACGCTGCACGAAGCCATATTGAAAGTGAATACGGTAAATCATATTTACCAGAAACGCCTAATTTCTATGGTAGCAAAGAGGGTGCACAAGAAGCGCATGAAGCGATAAGACCAAGTGATGTGTCTCGTAGTGCGACTTCATTAAACAAAATGGAACGCGATGCTGAGCGTCTATATGAGCTAATTTGGCGTCAATATGTCGCCTGTCAAATGACGCCGGCTAAATATGACGTTACGACGTTAAAAGTGTCAGCGGATAAGTATGAATTAAAAGCAACGGGTCGTATTGTCAAATTTGACGGTTGGACACGCGTTCAAACTGCCGTTAAACGTAAAGCTGAAGAAGAAGTAAATTTACCAGCGATCAGTGTCGGCAATATGTTGAGTTTGGAAAAGCTTGAACCAAAGCAGCACTTTACTAAACCTACGGCACGTTTTAACGAAGCAAGTCTGGTTAAAGAACTTGAAAAGCGCGGTATTGGCCGACCATCAACTTATGCATCGATTATTTCGACGATTCAAGATCGCGGTTATGCTCGTGTCGAAAATCGCCGTTTCTTTGCAGAGAAAATGGGTGAAATCATTACCGATCGTTTGAATGAGAATTTCACAGAATTACTGTCTTATGATTTTACTGCTCAAATGGAACAAGAGCTCGATTTGATCGCCAATGGTGAAATGGATTGGAAAGGTTCATTGAACAATTTCTATCAAGGGTTTACTAAGCAATTAGACCAAGCAAATCTAACACCAGAAGAGGGCGGAATGCGTCCTAATAATATGGTGTTGACGGATATTGATTGTCCAACGTGTGAGCGAAAGATGGGGATTAGAACTGGCACAACAGGGGTATTTCTTGGTTGTTCTGGTTATGATTTACCACCTAAAGAGCGCTGTAAGACAACCATCAATTTAACATCGGGTGATGACGTAGTCGCTGCTGATGATGATGCTGAAAATAAGGCATTGATGCAACGTCGTCGGTGTCACATCTGTGATACAACGATGGATTCTTACCTTGTTGATGAAGCGCGCAAGTTACATGTTTGTGGTAACAACCCTGCTTGTGGTGGCAACGAAATTGAACAGGGTACCTTTAAGATAAAAGGGTATGACGGACCAATTATCGAATGTGATCGTTGTGAACATGATATGGAGCTTAAGAATGGCCGCTTTGGTAAGTATTTCGCTTGTACTAATGTTGATGAATGTAAGAATACGCGAAAACTTTTAAAAAGTGGTGAAGTAGCGCCGCCAAAAGAAGATCCTGTTCATTTGCCAGAATTACCGTGCGACAAGAACGATGCATATTTCGTTCTACGCGATGGTGCGTCAGGCATTTTCTTAGCTGCACATACCTTCCCTAAAGCACGTGAAACTAGAGCGCCACAAGTTGCCGAGCTTCATCGCTTTAGAGATCGGATTTCATCGAAGTTCTATTATCTTGCTGATGCTCCGCAAAAAGATGCTGATGGTAACATGGCTATCGTTCGTTATAGCCGTAAAAATAAATCTCAGTATGTAATGACAGAGATTGAGAAGAAGGCTACCGGATGGACAGCGACTTATGAGGGTGGTAAGTGGGTTGAACATCAGAAAGCAAAACGAGCTACTAAGAAGAAATAGATTGTAGATTGGATAATAAAAAACCGCTCATTAGAGCGGTTTTTTTATGAGAAATATGTCGAAGAGTACAACTACCATTTCTTCTTTGGTTGGAATAGGATATCGAGATCAGTGCTTGTCTTCTCGTCTTGTTCACGTTTAGCACGTTCATCACGATCAATTTTGACTTGGTCTAGCTTAGCTAACATTCCCTCTGCTTCTTCGAGTTTTGCATTAACGAATCCATCACCCTCTGAATTTATTGCACGAAGCGTTTTTATCGCTTTGTCTAAATAAGTGCGAGCGGAGCCAGATTGCTTTGCTTCAATTGCGCCACGAGCTCGACCGATAATTGAATTAATATTAATCCTTATCTGCATCAGATCCGCACGTTTAATCTCATTACCAAACACGTCAGGATTGATTCTGCCACGCTTGTGCTCGTTATTGATTAAGCCTTTAAGTTTTTTGATAAGTTGGACCATTTGTAAAACTTCTCGATCATCATTTGGCAACCTAAACGTATCAAGACCCTGTGACCGAAAAGAATTACCAATCGATTCAATTAATTGTTGTCTGTCGTTCACTTGTGCTGCGATTGCACGATCGCTGTTAATCGCTAGGATTGATTTTTGCGTTTCCAAAATGCGATTATGCATGATAATCATCAACGCTTTAGTCACCGGGATATTAGTGATGCGCGATAATAGATCTTCTGTCTCATCGATGGTTAAAGTGAGGCGTGATACTTCAGTGCGTTTTTCAGATTCGACACGCTTGCTTTGCTGCTGCAATACAGTCATTACAATTACCATCAAGACTAGAAAGCCGACGCCTGCAATAATATATACGGTCATTTGCTGTCCTTTATTTTACGGTAATACAATAGTAAAGGTGCTGCCGCCCAGCTTACCATCATTGTTTAATACAAGTTCGCCGCTTTTCCCATAGTTGTCATGAGACAACACAATAAGTTTAGAAAATAACAATCCAATGCCCATTCGTCCAAAACTAGATGCAAGTTCATCAATTGGAGCGGCTGCTGCGTCAATCATTGCACTCGGATATCCGTTTGAATCATCGGATATTGCAATTGAAAGTTGTCCATCATCGATAGAAACATCAATATCAATTTGTTTTTGAGAATAGCGAATAGCGTTACTAAGTACGTCATCGATTAAATAAGCGATTAGGTCACGATCTAAACACCAATGCAGATCATCGTCGACATGAATTTGAACCTCTATTCCTTTACTTTGGGTGTAAAGGTCATTTTGAAAGACTGCAGATTCGATGACATCACTGACAATTTCTTCTGTTGAATTAATCATTAGTCGATCTTCTTCGACATTATACAGCGCCATCAATTGTGTTAAGTTCCCGTTTAAACGTTGAACTTGATAATTGATATCGGACAATTCCTCAGTGCTAAGTGTCTTTGTCGCTTGCGGTTGATTAGCAACTGTCTGTAAAGACTGAAACATCAACGTCAGTGAGTTTCGCATATCATAGCTGATTGCTGATAAGATTTTCTTGTAATCGATATTGTTATTATTTGATGTACTCATAAATATGTCTTATAAAAAAAGGCGTTAGACGCAAGTATTTATTATCATACCGCTTGTTAACCTGAAAAATCTACCGTTAAAAGAAAGATGTGCGAACTAATATGGGTAGGATGCGAAAATATCTATTGAATGTACTTGCTATATTCGATTTTTAATTTATATTTAGAGTTGTTATAACAAATTAGAATATAGTGAGCGCAACAGTTTAATGGCACATCTCGTCATTGACCATCAAATCAAGAGTTAATAAGTATGAAGTTACAACAGTTAAGATATATCGTTGAAGTCAGCAACAATAATTTAAACGTATCGGCTACTGCTGAGAGTTTATTTACGTCACAGCCGGGCATTAGTAAACAAGTGCGAATGTTGGAAGATGAACTTGGTATCCAGATTTTTGGACGAAGCGGCAAACATTTAACACATGTAACCAAAGCAGGTCAGGAAATTATCAATATTTCCAATGATATCTTATCAAAAGTTGAAAGTATTAAAGCTGTTGCCTACGAACATACAAAACCGGATCAGGGTGCGTTGAATATTGCCACTACCCATACACAAGCGCGTTATGCACTGCCAGAAGTTATTGGCAAGTTTATTAAACACTATCCTAAAGTTTCTTTGCATATGCATCAGGGAACGCCTGCGCAAATTAGTGAAATGGCAATTAAAGGTGAAGCAGATTTCGCAATCGCCACCGAGTCTATGCATTACTACGAAGATTTGGTGATGCTGCCTTGTTATCACTGGGGACGCTCTGTGGTAGTTAACCCAGACCATCCGTTAGCAAAACTAAGTCGTGTACGCGAGTTAGAGATTGAAGATATTGCCGCTTTTCCGCTTGTAACCTATGTGTTTGGTTTCCAAAACAAGTCAGATCTGGAGATTGCCTTCAATGAAGCAGGGCAGGATCCAAACGTTGTGTTTACTGCAACAAGCGCGGATGTATTAAAAACCTACGTTCGACTTGGGTTAGGGGTCGGGGTACTTGCATCCATGGCTATCGATAAAGAGCTAGACAAAGATTTGGTCGCTATCGATGTAAATCATCTCTTTGGACATGCGACCACAAAGATAGGATTTAGACGTGGTACATTTCTAAGAAGCTATATGTATGACTTTATAGAAGAGTTTGCGCCACATCTCACAAAAAACCTTGTGTCTCAAGCCGCGAGCTTACGTGATCATGATCAGGTTGAGGCGCTATTCAAAGATATAGAATTACCATTGAGGTAGTTAATTGAAAGTATAGAAAGCGGCTTAAGCCGCTTTCTATATTGGGTATCAAACGCTAATTAACATTCAACGATATTTACAGCTAAACCGCCTCGAGCAGTTTCTTTATACTTGCTCTTCATGTCATTACCCGTGTCCCACATTGTTTTAATCACTTTATCAAGTGATACTTTGTGCTGACCATCACCGCGCATTGCAATGCGTGAAGCGTTAATCGCCTTAACTGCGCCCATCGCGTTTCTCTCAATACAAGGAACCTGAACAAGGCCGCCAACAGGATCACATGTAAGCCCAAGATTATGCTCCATACCAACTTCCGCCGCGTTCTCGACATGGTCAATAGTGCCGCCCATTATTTCTGTTAAACCAGCTGCAGCCATAGAACAAGCCACGCCGACTTCACCCTGACACCCTACCTCAGCACCAGAGATCGACGCATTCTTTTTATATAAGATACCAATTGCTGCAGAAGTGAGTAGGTATCTAACCGCAACTTCGTCAGTAACAGGCTGAATAAATTTGTCGAAATAACACAGAACAGCGGGAATAATACCAGCAGCGCCATTTGTTGGCGCAGTCACTACTTGACCGCCCGCAGCATTTTCTTCATTCACTGCCATTGCAAAGAGGTTCACCCAGTCGATTGCTGATAGAGGATCAACGTTACTACCTTCTTCAACCTGTAGACGGCGATGTAATGATGCTGCACGGCGGCGAAGCTTTAGTCCACCTGGTAGAATACCTTCACGACGACAACCACGCTCCACTGACGCGCGCATTGTGTGCCATATACTTGATAGGCGCTCAACGACTTCTGATTCAGGTGCTAGGGTCTTTTCATTCGCCATCATTAGCGCGGAAATACTCAGGCCGTATGTATTACATTGATTAAGTAATTCTTCTGATGTGTTGAACGGGTATTTTGCTTGGTCAGCATCTGTTTTATCTTTGGTAAAGGTCTTTATTTCTTCTTCGTCAACAATAAAACCGCCACCGATAGAATAATACACTTTATTAAAGAGTAGTTCCTCACCTTTGTAGGCGAATAATTCCATTGCATTGGCATGAACAGGCAGACTTTTACGGCGATGAAAAACAATTGCGTTTTTTCGAGGAAAGTCAGTTTGGTGACGACCGAGTAATTTAATTGTTTCTTCTTTATCTACTTGGTCTAGAAAAGGGTCAATAATTTCAGGGTCTATTGTTTCAGGTTCATAGCCAGCAAGCCCTAGAATTACCGCTTTTCCAGTACCGTGTCCGATACCAGTTTGCCCCAATGAACCATAAAGTTCAGTTTTCACATGTGTGACACTGTCAAGATGATTGAGCTGCTCTAAATCTTGGGTAAACCTAAAGGCTGCACGCATTGGACCAACGGTATGTGAACTCGAAGGACCAATACCAATACTAAACATATCAAATACACTGATCATATATTTCTCTTTTGCTCGACTATTATTATCACGCCATCTTACACTAGCGCAGCCATCTACCCAACAAAATAAGTGAATTAATTTCACATTTGAGGAAATGTTTACTAAAGGAAACCTTTGTTTTTAGAGGTGAAATTTAAGCATAAAACTAATGAAATCAATCGCTTTATGCTTAAATAGGGGTTATGAGTATATTTGTGTTACATCAACTTGTAATTTTAAGCGCTGTCCAGGTTGCAAATATTTTTTAACATTTAGCGAATTCCAACGAACTACATCTTTAATCTTAAGATTAAATTTCTGTGCGATACGAGCGATTGAATCACCATTTCTAACCTTATAGGTTATGGTGCGCAATACTTTGTTTCTAGGTCCCGCGTTAGATGATCCGGTGCTCTGCCATATAACCAGTTTCTTTCCTAAACCAAGATTGTCAGTTGGCGCCATGCCATTCCATTTTGCGATACTACGATGACTCACTTTATACTTTCGAGCTATGTCCCAGAGGTTGTCGCCAGCTTTTACTATATAAGTGGTTTTTAGCTGACCTTGTTTTTTATTTTGAGTCGCAGCCAGCCTTGAATCAGCAGACAACTGATAATCACTAAGGTTACTCGAGGCGATGGGAATCAATAAAAACTTGCCTGCTCTTATATTATTACCACTAAAACCATTTATTTGACGAATGATGGAGGAGGTCGTTTGATGACGCTGGGCAATTTGTCCTAGAGTATCTCCCGACTTAATTTGATAGCGTGTCCAATGTAGGCGGTCTTTTTTTGGCGTTTTCTTCAATGCCACTTTAAATTCAGCGGCATTCTCGACTGGCAGCAAGAGTTTATAATCGCCATTAGGCGGGGTTGCCCAACGATTGAACCCCGGATTGAGTTGATAAAGATCTCTTAATTTCATTCCTGCAAGCTTTGCTGCTAGTGCAAGATCGATTTGTGAGCCTGTAACAACTTGTTCAACCTGTATAGAATTTGTTAATGTTGGCCAGGCGATACCATATTCGTCTGGGGCTTTTAGTAACTTCGCCAGCGCGAGCAATTTGGGCACATAGTCGCGAGTTTCGTTAGGTAACTTTAACGACCAAAAATCCGTTGCTTTACCTAATTTTCTATTTCGCTTGATTGCTCTACCAACTCGGCCTTCACCTGAGTTATAGGCCGCGAGAGCATGGAGCCAATCACCCTTAAAGTGCTTATGTAGAAACTGTAAATAATCTAAGGCAGCGTATGTTGACGCTACAACATCACGTCTTCCGTCATACCACCAGTTGTTTTTCAGACCAAAACGCTTTCCTGTGTCGCCAATGATTTGCCACATGCCAGATGCTGCGCCGTGGGAGTAGGCAAACGGATCAAATGCGCTTTCTACAATCGGCAGTAATGCGATTTCAAGTGGCATGCCACGTTTTTCAATTTCTTGCACAATAAAAAATAGATAGGGCTCAGCACGATTGGACATTCGCTCTATGTATTTGGGGTGTTTACGATACCAGTTAAGCTGGCTTGTTATTTGTTTATTATCTGTTTGAGGCAACGAAAACTGCATTTCGATGCGTTGCCATAAGTTAGCGACTTCCTGCGGTGTTGGCGGGAGTACTACAGTCGGTTCGACTGGCGCGCTAATGACAGGCTCTGCATGTCTTGGCTCTTCGATTGGCGCTACTACTAATGCCGGATTTTCTGGTTGTGAAGTCAATTCACAACCAGCTAACGAAGATACTAATAAAGTAGGTAGGACTATTTTGCTAACTTTGCTCAAGTTAAAATTCCAATAAACAATAAAATCGCGATATTGTATCGCAATGAACCACTATTCAATAGCATAGATTGAATGAACTTTGCATATGGCCGAAAACAATCGACGTTTAATGGTCTGAATATGATTCTTGCTCATTGCATTAGAAGCTATCTTTCCACTGCCTTAACCATTTAAAGTTTTGATCTAGATTGCTTTGAGCATTGAGATTGATTGCGAACTTGTTATTAAGTGCGTCAACAACCTCTGGTTTATTGACTCTAAGAAAAGGATTGACCGACAACTCGATCCCAATCGAACTTGGAATTGTTGGCAAACCGCTAGACCGTTTTTCTTCACAGTGTGCGATATATTGTTTAAGTTCAATTGAATTTGGAGAAACGGCTTGTGCAAAGGCTAGGTTGCTTAACGTATATTCATGGGCACAATAGACAGATGCATCTATTGGCAATGCAGCAAGCTTCGTAAGAGAATTACTAAACATTTGAGGGGTTCCTTCAAACATTCTTCCGCAGCCTGCAGAGAATAGTGTATCTCCACAAAATAATGAGCTTTCATCAAAATAGGCAATGTGTCCCAGTGTATGGCCGGGCACATCTAACACTTTTAACGTCATCTTAAATGCGCTTATATCGATAACTTCTCCCTCTGTTAATGGATGGGTTACCGTATCTCTTGCTTCTTTTGATGGCCCATAAACTGGCGTATTTGGGAAGTGGGCTTGGAGTGCGTTCACTCCGCCCACATGATCATGATGGTGATGTGTGATTAAAATGGCATCGAGTGACAATTTATTATTGGTTAGAAATTCCAATACTTCATTTGCTGATCCGGGATCGACAATAACACATTTATCACTCTGGCCTTGATGGATAGCCCATATATAATTGTCGTTGAAAGCCTTTATTGCAGTGACCTGGTAAGGTGCTGTCATGGTTAATCCAAAATTATCGTTTTGTTGTCATGCACTATAACACGTCCTTCCAGATGCATTCTTAAACCATTTGCCAACACCCGTTTCTCGACATCTTTTCCTAATCGAACCATGTCTTGTGGTGTCATTCGGTGACTAACACGTGCAACGTCTTGTTCTATAATGGGTCCTTCATCAAGGTCTTGTGTAACGTAATGGCAGGTCGCACCAATCAATTTGACACCGCGGTTATAGGCTTGATGGTAGGGCTTTGCACCGACAAAAGATGGCAAAAAGCTATGATGGATATTGATGATTTGGTGATGGAACTTGTCGCACATATCACTCGGTAGAATCTGCATATAACGCGCAAGTACGATCGTTTGCGCCTCATAATCGTTAATTAAATTACTCACTGATTTAAAGTGTATTTCTTTATCAGCGGTTACCGGTACATGATGAAATGGTATGTCGTACCATTTTACTAAATCTTGAAAATCAGCATGGTTTGAAATGACACAGGCAATATCACAATCTAAATCGCCACTGTGCCATTGATTTAGAATGTCGACTAAACAGTGAGATTCTTTGCTACACATTAAGATTACACTGTTTTTGCGTTGACTGTCTGTAATCGACCATTCAAGGTCTAACTCCTTAGCAAGCGGTTGAAATTCTTTTTTAAACGCTTCAAGAGAAAGGGCAAAACTTTCACTGGCAATCTCATGGCGCATAAAAAACCAATTGTCTTGAATATCGGTGTGGTGATTAGCTTCGGTGATAGAGCCGTTGTGATTTGCAATAAAATGACTGATTTTAGAAACAATGCCCACTTGATCAGGACAAGAGATAACGAGGCGAAAATGTTTGTTCATGTTAGATAAAATTAAATGAGATGTGCAATGACATTAACACAGTTGATTTCGATAGCGTAAATGAAAAGCCAGTTTGTCGACTAAAGCGTTACGTTATTTTGCTATAAGTTAGCTTGTAATGGGATAAAAGCTGGGTAATGATAGTTGAATGAAAAACGAACTGCGCGATCAACTTCAGCTTTTTACCATCGACAGTCCTTGCATTGGTATTTGTGAGGTTAACAATCGTGGGTATTGTAAAGGATGCTTTAGAAGCAGAGAAGAGCGGTTTTATTGGCATCAGCTCAGTGATGCCGATAAATCGAAAGTGATTCGGTTATGTCAACGACGCAGCAAAAGAAAGCGCGCGGCCAGAAAAGGTGGCGATGATGATTCATCACCAAATCTTTCGTTATTTTAATACTATTGGGCGTTTATAGACTGACCATTAATTTCAACACTGTCATCTGCCATTAGATAAAGATATAACGGCATTAAATCAAGTGGTGTTTTTAGCGTCTTGGCATCCTCACCTGGGTAGGCTCGAGCACGCATTTGTGTTGCTGTGGCGCCTGGGTTTATCGAATTAACTCGAACGTTTGTGCCGCCCATCTCATCCGCAAGCGTTTCCATCATGCCCTCAGTTGCAAATTTTGAGATAGCATAACCGCCCCAAAAAGCACGACCTTTTCGCCCAACACCGCTCGATGTAAAGACAATAGAACTATTTTTAGTATTACGCATTAATGGTAGTAACGCTTGAGTCATAATAAACGGCGCTTTTACATTCACTTGCATAATATCATCAAAACTATCTTCTTCTACTTCATTAAAAGGCGACAACACAGTGAGAATAGATGCGTTATGTAATAGCCCATCTAAACGCCCGAACTGTTGTTTAATCGTATCGGCCATGTCTTGATAATGTTGGCTCGTGGCGCCCTTTAAATCTAGCGGGATAATTGCGGGCTGTGGAAAGCCTGCCGCTACAATTTCATCATACGTAGATTCGAGTTTAGCGACTGTTTTACCAAGTAATATTACAGTAGCGCCATGCTCAGCATAGGATAGGGCGGCTTGACGACCAATACCATCGCCGGCACCAGTAATTAATATAATACGTTCGTGTAATGCATTTTTATGACAAGTAAAATCAAACATTAAGTGTTTCCTGATGATAGGTTTTAGAGCATTTTACCTAAACGATTTTTGTTCTTTAAACGCGCGTTTTAAATATTCGGCTGAATTTACAGCAAAATTTACTTAAATTAGTGCTTTAAAGGTGTAGATTATTAGCTTTCTTTAGGTTAAGTTGAGCCTAATCTATAACAATTATCCAAAATTGCTCTCGAATTTTCGCGCTATTCTAGCAAGCTTATCGAGAGAATTAAAAATAATAACTAAAGGAAATGGAGAATTTTATGAAAAAGTTACTACTTAGTGTGGCAGTTGCTAGTGCACTAGGGCTAACAGGCTGTGGCGGCGGTGATACTGTAGCCGAAATCAAACAAGATGCAATTGATAATGGCCAAGGCCAATTACCATTGTCTAGAATTAGTTTTGATCCAGCAAATGCTGTCGTTCCTGTTCCAAATGATTTACTTTTTAGTGGTACAACAGATGGCACGTTGAATATGCCCGGTGAAACAGTTGCAGCTGGTACACCAATTAATTACTACGATCCTTCAACATCTTTAGGTGCATTAGACGGTTGGTCAACTGTGGCGCCAATGGCTATTACGGTTGATACAGCAGAGGGTGTAACTGTTGATCCTGTTAGCGTTGCGCAGCAAGGCGCTGTTCGAGTTTTTGAAGCCACATTAGGCGGTCCCTTATCTCCAGACGCATCTTGTACTACTGCTCCAGCAGTGAGTGCTTGTAAGATCGGCGAAGAGTTAACATTTGGTGTTGATTTCGTCACTACGCTTTCTGGGAATCAGATTGTCATGGTGCCTATTAAACCGCTTAAACCATCGCAAGGGTATTTAGTAGCTGTAACCTATTTGGTGATTGATTCTAATGGTAATTCAATTGCTCCGTCATCGAGTTACGAATCGGTGAGTATTGATGTAAACGAACAGCCATTGCCACTGCCAAGTCAGCTAACTCTTCAGACTATCATCAACTCATATGAAAATGCGTTAGATGGGGCGGGTGTGGATAAAGATCGATTAATTTATACTGCTGGTTTTACTACTCAGTCAACGAGCGATGTATTTGATGTCGCGAAATTGGGTATGCTTAATACAAGCCCAGTAATGACTCCATTTGTAAAAAACGAAGTAGATGGTAATCATTTAAGTGCTGGTGAGATGTTGGCTGGCGCAAAACTCATCGACCCAACGACAGCTGCAGGAATGCAAGCGTTTCAAAGTGCTGACCGTGCATTAATTTATACGGCCGTTTTGAATGCCCCTCAATACCTAGCAACGCCGACCGCTGAAAATTGTAAGTTAACCGCTGAAATGCAAACGCCAACGCCTGTAAATTGTCCAGAATTATTTAGTCGTTTTGAAGCAATGGGTGATAGCCCAATTACGGTATTAGGTGCTTTACAATCAGGGGCATTATCAGCTGAGTCATTTGGTGCTCAATACGCAGCGCAAGCACCTGCATTTGGCCGTGGGGCATTTGAAAATAACCCTGCTAATCTAGTTGGTATGAATTTCACAATAGATGTAACTGTCGGTGAAAACGTTATTAAAGCACCATTAGATAGCCAAAAACATCTTACTAAGTTTAACCCATTACCAAAAGCTAAGTCAGTTGCACAAATTCCTGTGATGGTATCAGTTCCCGACCTTGCTAAAGTAAACGGTGTACGAACTTTACAAGGTCGTGATTTATTAGAAATGCCAGCGACAGGTTGGCCTGTTGTTATTTATCAACATGGTATTACAACCACGAAAGAAACATTGTTGCCATTTGCTGGTGCGATGGCGGATGCAGGTGTAGTTGTTGTTGCTATTGACCACCCATTACATGGTGCGCGAGTTGGTAAAATGACTACCCCGACTGGTGCGATTGTACCTATTGGCGCGTCTGATACGACGGTACCAGTATCTGCTACTGAGAGTATTGTTGTCCCTGGTAATGCTACAACTTATCTTAATCTTGCAAGCTTGCTGACTGCACGCGATAACTTACGTCAGTCTGAAATGGACTTACTTGGTTTACGTTTAGCATTAAACGCACGCTCTAATGATGCAATGGTAAATATTGATCCAACGAACGTTAGCTTCTACGGTCATTCTTTAGGTGCTATTACTGGCGTTACTTTTGTTGCAAATGCAAATAAACCTGTACTTAACCCAGCAGATGGCTCGCCAATTCCAGGAAATCCTTACGGAATTAAAGCAGCATCATTTTTGGCACCAGGTGGTGGAGTACCAGGTTTCTTACTTGAATCTGGTTCATTTGGATCTGTGGTAAAAGCGGGGTTAACTGCTTCATCAACATTCCAAGGGTTACTAGTGAGTGCAGCGGCCGCGAAGAATATTTCTGAAGCGCAATTAGCAGAAATGAAAGTCGGGGCACCAGATCAATACAACGCATTGGTTGACGCGGTTTATGGCCCATTCTCTACGCAATTTAACTTTGCAGCTCAGACAGCAGTGGATGCGTCTGATCCGGTAAATTACGGCATGACCATCGCTCAAAACACTGACGCAATACACGTTATGGAAGTCGTAGGAGACGGCGCCGATAACAAGCCTGACCAAGTGGTTCCTAACCGTGCGGTTAACTCACCATTATCAGGTACTGAACCGTTAGCAGCATTAATGGGCCTTGCAAGTATTACTGAAACCACTCAAAACCCTGAAGGCGTTAAAGGTATTGTACGCTTTACTGATGGTCACCATAGTTCGATATTAACGAATGATGTTAAACGTGGCGGGAATACTGTCGAAGGTAACACGGCTGTGTTATTAGAAATGCAGGCACAGCTAGCGACGTTCATGGCTAGCGGTGGTAAAATCGTTCCTGTGACCAATGCTGACGTTGTTAAACAATAACAGCGATTAAGTTCTACCAATAAAAATGCCGCAAATTAGCGGCATTTTTTTTACTTAAATAACGGAAATAATTAATCGTCATCTCTTTTTATACGTGGCTTTCTTTTCATCGTGAGATGACCAACTTCAACATTATCTACAAACGACTTATCAAGCTTTTTAACCTTTGGCTTAACCGCTTTTTTAGACGATGTCTTTTTAAACGATGAAGTTGATTTTTTGTTGTTAGGTTTAGTCTTTGATACCGGCTTAGGTTTAACCCCTTTAAATTTCGCTGGCAGGCCATCGATAGCACTAAAGGTAAAGGATGACTTGAGTAATAATTGAATGCGCTCTAAACTCGCCCAATCTTTAGTGCTCACTAGACTTATAGCACAACCTTGGCTTCCTGCTCGTCCGGTGCGCCCAATACGATGAATATAATCCTCTGGGTGTTTAGGAAGGTCGAAGTTAACAACATGACTTACATGCTTTATATCTAAACCACGGGCAGCAATATCCGTAGCGACCAAGACTTTAGTGACAGTACGTTTAAAATCGTCCATTGCGCTATTGCGCTGTGATTGAGGTAAATCACCGTGCAGAGCAGCAGCATTAACACCAACATCGGCTAATAGGGCTGCTAAACGTTCTGTGTCGGCCTTGGTGGCCGTAAAAATAAGCATTTGCTCAAAAGGTTGTTGGCACAACGCTTTAAGTTGAGCTTGCTTATGATCGAGATGATCACTTAAAAACATCGTTTGTGCGATACCCGAATGTTTGTCGATACTGCGTCCCACTTCAATACGTTTTGCATCTTGTAGTACTTCAACACTCAAATTCTTAATGGCTTTGTCGTCGATGGTCGCTGAGAACAGCATCGTTTGTCGTTTTCGATGGTCAGCGGCTTTGTTGATGTGACGTAATGCTGTAGCAAATCCCATATCAAGCATACGATCGGCTTCATCGAGTACTAGCACTTCAAGTGCATGTAAGGCGATGTGACGATGCTCTAGGTGATCTGCCATACGCCCTGGTGTGCCAATAATAATGTCAGGCTCTTTTTTTAACACCTTTGCTTGGTCGTTAAAACTCTCGCCACCCACAATGAGTGATGCTTTAAGATTTGTTCCACCAATAAGTTTTTTGAAGTCTTGATAAACCTGAAATGCTAGCTCCCGAGTAGGGGCTAAAATCAGTGCTCTTGGGTCACGTTTTGAGAAGGCTTTTTGGCGCAATAATCGTTGCATAATTGGTAACAAAAATGCGAGTGTTTTCCCCGACCCAGTTTGTGACGAAGCAAGGATATCTTTGCCAGTCATTGCAACAGGAATTGCCTGCGATTGAATAGGTGTTGGTTGCTCAAAACCAAGGTGTTCGATAGAAGAGGTAAGACGTTTATCCAACCCAAAATGTAAGAATGACAATGGCAATCCGATGACTTAAAAAATGAATGCAGCATTATAAATCTAGTCGGCTCGGAACACCATTTATATTCGATAATAATGCTAACTCCGTCGTTCATTTAATTGATAGTTTGAGTCGTTGCTAAGCGAAAAAAGGGACGTTTTTAGCTAAATTACATCCCGCTCGGTATAATTAACAACCCCAGGGTAACTAAGAGGGGTGTTTTTGGGACGGCTCTTTAAAAGTCTTGTTGTGTGCTGTTGTTAGTTGTTTGTGGTGTGCTACACTTGTGATGCATTGTGTGAAGTGTAGGTGGGTAATGACAAAAAAAGAGAGAATAACAGAACAAGTAATTGCAACTTGCTCTCAAGAAATTAAACGGATCAATGATAGTGTTCTTAATGGCTTCCATGTTCGCCTAGGGGTCACACGAACTGATGGCTCTCGCCTCGCTAGCTACTATTTTTTCTATCGAGTTGGGGGACGTAATGGCCGCCAAGTAAATTACTTTATTGGTAATAGCAAGACAATGGATGCAGGTTTAGCACGGCGAATAGCTTTGCAAATTGAGCCTCATGTTAAGGCTGGCAAAGACATCGAAGAAATGAAGTTTTCTGCTGAAAAAGAACACGTGAAAATGAAAGAATTTTGGCGCTTTTTAGGGATGAAATTTATTGTCGAAAAGTATAAGAATGGCCAAGAAATTTGCCGCCTATTTGAACAGCATATTTTGCCCCAAATTGGCAGTGTTCAATTAGCGAAAATCAATCAAAGGATAGTTGAGCTTAGAATTATCAATCCATTGCTTGAGGCGGAAAAATTTAGCACGGCTAAATCAGTGATTGTTTATCTAAAACAGGTTTTAAAGTACGCGGTTAAAATGAATTATCTGGATAGTCAGCCGATAGACAATTTGTCAATAGATGGAGAACGGAGTTCGAAAAATGATAAACACAGAGAGGACGAGCGTTCACTGACAGGAGCACAGTTGAAAGGCATCTATTATCGTGCGAGTAAAATGACTGGTTCTAATACTAATACCTATCTTTTTACATTGCGGCTTCAAATCTTATCAGGCCAATCACTCGCAACAATTTGCCGCGCGTTTAGACAAGATATTAAAGGAAATAAATGGCTGTTGCGGGATAGAAATGGTAAATTAAACGGTAAAATAATTCCCTGTGATGGCCCATTAAAAAACCTGTTAAAGCAGGGGGTTAAACAGTTTACTAATGCCCAAAGTTTGTATTTATTACCAGGTAAAGGTGCTCGTAAAAAGGCTGATAAAGCAATGGATGCAAAAAGCCTGGCAAAATTACAGCAACAATTTATTTTTGAGGTGCATGGTAGTAAACGATCCATGAGTAATATGCTTAAGGATATTGAAACTGCAATGATTGATGTTGGCGTATCGCCATTAGTTGTTGCGTATCTATTTCATCGCAAACTTGATTCCTATTTGGCATTGTCTAGTGATGACCCTGCAATAGCAGTCGGTTTGAACCTGTGGTATCGCGGGTAATGAGAATTAACGAACAGTTTTGTTGTCAGATTGGCGTAACACTGTTCGTTGTAATTAGTTAACATACGTATATAGAGTAATTAGTCCAATGATTAAAGAAGCAATCATTTCACAGATGCAAGTTCAGCCCACCATAGACGTAGACGTTGAAATTGAACGCCGAATCACGTTTATTAAACAACGTTTGATCGAAAGTCATACCAATGCGCTAGTATTGGGGATCAGTGGTGGTATTGATTCGACATTAACGGGGCGATTAGCTCAGTTAGCAATAGATGGGTTAAATGAACAGTCCGACAATAAGTATGCATTTTACGCGGTAAGATTACCTTATGGCGAGCAACGCGACGAAGACGAAGCACAATTAGCCATCGCTTTTATTCAACCGACTAAAGCAATTACCATTAACGTAAAAGATGCAGCAGACGCGATTGACCATCAAACATTGCTTAATGACCTAGTGTTAAATACGCAAACGAATCAAGATTTTGTAAAAGGAAATTTAAAGGCCCGTATGCGGATGTCAGCACAGTATCACGTTGCTGGTTTAGTGGGTGGCCTAGTGATTGGTACTGATCATTCAGCTGAGAACATTACAGGCTTCTATACAAAGTTTGGCGACGGTGCATGTGATTTAGCGCCTTTATTTGGTTTAAACAAACGTCAGGTTAGGGCGCTTGCATTGAAACTTGGCGCACCAACGCAATTGGTGAATAAAGCACCTACTGCGGATTTAGAGTGTGATAAACCACAATTAAAAGATGAAGATGCGTTGGGCATGACCTACGATGAAATTGACGATTTCTTAGAGGGAAAAAACGTCGATAAAGCGATTGAAGATAAATTAATTGCCATCTATCAACGGACTGAGCATAAACGCCAACCTATTCCAACGATTTATGACTAATAATAAAAACGGCGCATTAAGCGCCGTTTTTGAATGCTTGATTAAATTAGTTATTTGACGGTAAGCACCTTACACGTATTAGTGCCACCAACAGTCTCCATTGAGTCGCCACAGGTAAACATAACCACATCACCTTCCTCGACGTGCCCATCAAGTTTTAGCTGAGCCATTGCCGCCATGGTTAGTTTGTCATCTTCAATCGTTGTAGAATCAAAGAATACCGAATAGACACCGCGATAGAGCGCTGCAGCGGCTAACGTTGCATGATGACGTGATAAACAGTAGATTGGCATGTGCGAGCTAATGCGCGACATCAATTTTGGCGTTCGGCCTGATTCACTCAATGCAACAATGGCTTTTACACCCTTAAGGTGGTTTGCAGCATACATGGTTGATAGTGCTATGGTTTCTTCAACAGTTACAAATTCCTCTGAAACACGGTGACGAGATTTTGCTATTGAAGGGTGGCTTTCTGCGCCTAAACAAACATTTGCCATCGCCTGTACTGTTTCAATAGGGTAGTCACCGGCGGCTGTTTCGGCTGATAACATCACAGCATCTGTTCCATCAAGTACCGCATTGGCAACATCCATCACTTCAGCACGTGTTGGCATAGGGCTGTTGATCATTGATTCCATCATCTGCGTTGCAGTGATAACGATACGGTTGAGGGTACGAGTACGAACAATAATGTTTTTTTGCACGGCGACAAGTTCTGCATCGCCAATTTCAACACCTAAATCACCACGAGCAACCATCACGGCATCTGATGCAAGAATCACATCATCAAGTGCTTCGTCAGTCGCGACGACCTCTGCGCGCTCTACTTTTGCGACGAGCTTAGTATTTAACCCTGCTTTTTCAGCAAGATTACGTGCATAACGCATTTCATCGCCATTGCGCGGGAATGAAACGGCAAGATACTCAACGCCAATTTCAGCGGCGGTTAAAATATCTTCCTTATCTTTATCAGTTAGTGCGTCAGCGGTTAACCCACCACCTTGCTTATTGATGCCTTTGTTATTTGATAATGGGCCACCGATGACAACCTCAGTAATAACACGGCTTCCTTCAATTGCTGTTACGCGTAATTGAACGCGGCCGTCGTCTAGTAATAATAGATCACCAGGGTCAACATCATTAGGGAGTTCGCTATAATCTAGTCCTACTTGATGTTTGTCGCCGACGTTTTTATCAAGCTCGGCGTCTAGTGTAAATGTCTCACCAACCGTTAACTCGATTTTTGTTTCTTTAAAGCGTGCAACACGAATTTTAGGACCTTGAAGATCACCTAAAATACCAACATAAGTGTTTAATTTCTTTGCTGCTGCACGAACCATGTTCGCGCGATCAATATGATCCTGCGCGCTACCATGTGAAAAGTTCAAACGGACAACGTTCGCGCCAGCCTTAATCAGTTTTTCTAAAATTTCTGGTGTATCAGTTGATGGCCCTAAGGTGGTTAAGATTTTAGTACGTCTATACATAATTTTCCCAGTATTGTGATTGCCACGTTTATTTGTCGAGTAGTTTATTAAAGCGAGATTCTTTGATCCCTTGCTTAACTTTTTGTAAATTATCGCGGAACTTACTTCCACGACGTAATGTGAATCCGGTTGCCAATACATCAATGATTACCAACTGACCGATACGAGATGCCATCGGCATATATAAATCCGTATCTTCTGGAATTTCAGTGGAAATCACTAAATTACACTCATTGGCTAACGGCGAGTCTGTTGCAGTGATCCCGATAACCGTTGCATCGTTTTCTTTAGCAATCATTGCTAGTTCAACAAGGGACTTTGTACGCCCCGTATGTGAAATTAAGATGACAACATCACCGTCAGATGAATTAATACAGCTCATACGTTGCATTAAGTCATCTTGGAAGCTTTGAACCGGTACGTTGAAACGAAAGAATTTATTAAGCGCGTCCTGCGCAACCACAGCAGAAGCACCATGGCCGAAAAATGAAATCTGTTTAGACTGGGTAAGAATGTCGACTGCACGATTAATCGTTGCTGTGTCTACCATTTGGCGACTGCGATCAAGACTGGCTAGGGTAGCTTCGTAAATCTTGTTGGTATAATCTTCGACGCTGTCACTTTCTTCGACATGGCGATTAACATACGGTGTGCCATTGGCAAGGCTTTGTGCTAAATGAAGTTTAAAATCGGGGAATCCTTTCGTGTCCATGCGGCGACAAAAGCGATTGACAGTTGGTTCACTGACATCTGCGAGTTTGGCTAGTGTAGCAATACTGGAGTGGATAGCTGATTTGGGCGAGGCGAGAATAGCGTCTGCTACTTTGCGCTCTGAGCGGCTTAATTTATTTAAATTAAGCTGAATTTGCTCTAAAACATTCATAAAGATTAATGCCTGTAATTTATTTACAGGCAATATGACATAACTCCCCCCAGTTTTGCAACGGGGTTCGCACTATTTGTGTAATTAAATTACACAAATGTGTGCTCTACGTTCTATTTTGGTGGTTGAAAATTAAGTATTTGAATTGAATCAAAGAGCTGATCAGCTTTTTTATCCAGTTCATCAAGTGAAACCCCTTTACGTTGAAGCTCCCCTGTTAGCGATGAATAGAGATTCGCCTTTAAGCCATATTTTACCGCAACTTGCGCCCAAATATATGATAATTTTAATTTTTTAGCTTGGTAGTAATACGTTGATAAGGACGCAAATACGCTATGGTCGAGTGTATCTAGATCATCCTTAGTCAAATATGCTAATGCTTTATAATGAGCGGTCGCTGCTTTTTTACGGTCAATTTTCCGATAATAAGACGCGATCATCATTTGCAGTTCAGTGGTTTGAAGCTTGTCTTGTTTATCGAGCGTTAACAAGCGATCAATCTTAACTTCATCACCGCTTTGCGCCCAGTGATAATACAATAATTGGGGCAGGGTACTTGCTTGCGTTAATTGTTCTAATTTTTCAATTTCTTTTACAGAGTTAACAAAGCTCGCCGCTTTGGTGGGATCGCGATCTTCAAGCTTTCTTCGTTTGATGTTTGACGCGGTTTCAATACATTTACTAAATTTTCGCCAATTGACAAGACTATGATAAAGATTAAGTTCATCTTCTGGTTTAGTTAGCTGTAGGTATCTATTACGTATTAAGGATGAACGCTCTTCTTTGCACCATCCTTTAGTCTCAATATCGGTACAGATAGCTGAGTGATCTTCGCAAATGCCATAGATACTCTTTTCGTCACTGAAACATCCTGTAAGTGATAACGAAATAATGCTGGTTATCAATGTCGCTTTTTTTGTATTCAACTTTCAGTCCTGATTAAAATATTACATTTTAATAAACCCGCCTAAACGCTAGTAATATCGGGCTTTGTGCTATAGAATAGCCGCCAAAATTAATCGCATTATTTCATTGAATTTCAGTGAATATTTGACTGATAAATAAAATGATGTAAGCAGGATGTAATTATCCAAAATTAATTACTTTGTATGGTGTAAAGTCGATGTGACTTATCGCCAATACGTTGTTAATACCACTTTACGTATTATTTATTTGCATTACAAATTTAGACCACTTATTTAGACCACTTAAGGAAGCTTTAATGACTCAAGATAAATATTTGAACAGCTGGCAAGAGCGTCAGGAACTAGCCGAAGCGATGCAACCATTGTTAGGTAAATTGTTCCGCCGTCAAGGTGTTGAAATCACTGTTTACGGTCGTCCATTATTAACTGCCTCTACGATTGATATTATCAAAGCGCACAGAAACGTTCGTCAGCACACTGGCGAAAAATTACGTTTACGTGAGTCTTTTCCACTACTCGAAGCAATTAATGAATTAAACATTGCCCAAGCGCGCATTGACTTAGGTAAACTCGCGATTAAATTTGCCCAGCAACACGGCACTGACTATGATAAGGCTGTAGAATTCTTATCGACAGAGCTTAAAGAACTTATCGGTAAAGACGAGTCTACCGAGCCGCGTGATGTTGTTTTATACGGCTTTGGCCGAATTGGCCGCTTACTTGCGCGTTTGATGATTGAGCGTAGCGGACAAGCAAACTTCTTGCGTCTTCGTGCGATTGTTGTTCGTGGTAAAGGTGGTGATCTAGAAAAGCGTGCTAGCTTATTACGTCGTGATTCAGTCCATGGTCCTTTTAACGGTTCGATTGAAGTTGATGAATCAAACAATGCACTAATTGCAAACGGTAACTATATTCAAGTTATCTATGCAAATTCTCCTGATTCAATTGACTACACTAAATATGGCATTAATAACGCATTAGTTGTTGATAATACGGGTATCTGGACTGATGAAGCTGGTCTTTCTGAGCATCTTAAATCAACAGGAACGTCAAAAGTATTGTTAACCGCACCAGCAAAAGGTGATATCGACAATATCGTTTACGGCGTAAACGACGACATGATTGGTGATGCACGTATCGTTAGTGCGGCAAGTTGTACTACAAATGCTATCACGCCAGTTCTTAAAGCAATGGATGACAAATTTGGCATCATTAATGGTCATATTGAAACGGTTCACTCATACACCAATGATCAGAACCTTATTGATAACTACCATAAATCACCGCGTCGCGGTCGTAGTGCGCCATTAAATATGGTTATTACGTCAACAGGTGCAGCAAAAGCTGTTGCTAAAGCATTGCCAGTATTAGCGGGGAAATTAACGGGTAACGCTATTCGCGTTCCAACACCAAATGTTTCAATGGCTATCATGAACTTGAACTTGAAAGAGGGTACTAACGTTGACGAGTTAAATACTTATCTTCGTAATATGGCACTTCATTCAGAATTACAAGATCAAATTGATTTCACGACATCAAGCGAAATTGTATCGACGGATTTAGTTGGTTCACGTTACGCAGGTGTGGTTGACTCTAAAGCAACAATCACTAGCGATAATAGCTGTGTCTTATATGTTTGGTACGACAACGAGTTTGGTTATAGCTGTCAAGTCGTTCGTGTAATGCGTAACATGCTGGGACTAGATTACCCAACATTACCTCGTGCGTAATCAGGGGGTCAAGTTGCGTTAAATTATCAAGCCAATGAAGCAATTCATTGGCTTTTTTTATAGAAAAAATAGTTTAAGACAATTTATTCGCTTATCTGGCTAAAGTCTAACCATGATTGGCTGTACTTCTTTGATTTGTACTGTATTATCCAGTGATTAATTAAAAATTCTGCAATCCGATAGGGGATCTACATGCGTATTATCTTATTAGGCGCACCGGGCGCTGGTAAAGGCACTCAAGCTCAATTTCTAATGGATACTTTTGGTATTCCACAAATCTCAACCGGTGATATGTTACGTGCGGCAGTAAAAGCTGGTACGCCGCTAGGTCTTGAGGCAAAAAAGGTAATGGATGCAGGTCAATTAGTGTCAGACGAATTGATTATCGGTTTGGTAAAAGAGCGTGTAGCACAAGAAGATTGTGTGAAAGGTTTCTTACTTGACGGTTTCCCGCGTACGATTCCACAAGCTGATGCAATGAAGGAAAATGGTATTGATGTTGACCACGTTGTCGAAATTGATGTGCCTGATGAAGAAATCGTAAAACGTATGAGTGGCCGTCGTGTACATTCTGGTTCTGGTCGTGTTTATCATGTTGTTTATAATCCGCCAAAAGTAGCTGATGTTGATGATGTAACAGGTGATGCGTTATCAATTCGTCCAGATGATGAAGAGTCAACAGTGCGCAAGCGCTTAGGTATTTATCATGACCAAACTAAGCCGTTAGTTGAGTACTACACCAAAGCCGCTGATGCTGGTTTGAATAAGTACCATAGTTTGGATGGTACACAAGCAGTGAGTGCTGTAAGTGAACAGATCAAAGCACTACTAGCGTAATCGCCAATAGCGTACTTTATAGAAACCAGTCTTAGGGCTGGTTTTTTTATGGCATTATTTTAATGTGCCAATAAAGCAAAGAAACAACCTACTTGAGTCACAGTTTTACTCATCAATTCATAATATTAATCTTTTTATTACAGTAAGAATTGAGATTGCGCTAAAATGCGCGCGTTTGCTCAAATGATTCACCATTTGAGCCTTTTTAATTTTATTAGGCAGCTGCATGAAATTTCCCGGTCAACGAAAAATTAAGCATTATTTTCCTGTAACAACTCCAAAAGCGGTTCTTGAAAGTGGTAAAAAGCCAAAAATAGAAAGCCACATTTGTGGAATCGATCAAACGTTGGTGGATATTGAAGCTGTCTCTTATACACATCTGACGCTGCCGACGAAGAGGATAGTGTAGATCT
>CAJXRU010000013.1 GCA_913060565.1 uncultured Gammaproteobacteria bacterium
AGCTCAGCTGGATCACGTTTAACATAGGTACGCTTTTTGCGAGTTTCTACGTTAACAGTACGACCTTTTTCACCAGAACCTACTTTTAAGGTAGATTTCGTTTTACGTTGTAAAGTCATTTTCTTTGGCGTTGCTTCACCGCCGTGCTGACCTGATAGTAATTCAAGTAAGGCTTGTTTTTCTTCTAATGACACGCTGTCATTTGGGCTTTTCTTGAAGCCTGCTTCTGCTAGTTGTTCGATAACACGTTCAACCGGTGCATCGATCTCTGTCGCCAAGCTTTTGACTGTTAATTCTGACATAGTAATAATTCCCCTTGCCGTATACCAATTTTATCTAATGTGAGATCAATCTCTTACACACTTATATTGGTAATACTTATTCTTGCTCGTCGCTAAACCAACAAATGTTACGCGCAGCCATAATAAGCTCGCCTGCATGCTCAGCACTTAATTCTTCGATGCCTTCTAAATCATCGACGCCTTGCTCTGCTAAATCTTCTAAAGTAACAACACCTTTACTTGCCAATACAAATGCAAGATGACGCTCTAAGCCTTCCAGGGCTAATAAATCGTCAGCTGGTTCAACACCATCTAATGATTCTTCAACTTTTAATGCTGATGTAGTTAGTGAGTTTTTAGCGCGTTCACGCAATTCATTCACTAGGTCTTCATCAAACCCTTCAATTTCTAATAATTCATTGACTGGTACGTAAGCGATTTCTTCTAATGAAGTGAAACCTTCGTCAACTAATACCTGAGCGAAATCTGAATCGATATCTAGCTCTTTAGTAAATACGTCAACAATCTTGTTGTCTTCAGCTGAGTGCTTTTCTTTAAGCTCTGCAACCGTCATAACATTTAGATTCCAACCAGTTAACTGGCTTGCTAAACGAATGTTTTGACCATTACGACCAATTGCTTGCGCTAGGTTGTCTTCTTCAACCGCTAAGTCCATTGAGTTTTCGTCTTCATCAACGATTACACTAACAACTTCAGCAGGCGCCATTGCATTAATCACGAACTGTGCAACGTTTTCGTCCCACAATACGATGTCAACACGCTCACCACCAAGTTCACCAGAAACAGCTTGTACACGTGAACCACGCATACCAACACAAGCACCAACAGGATCGATACGCTTGTCGTTACTCTTAACAGCAATTTTTGCACGTGAACCAGGATCACGAGCAGCGCCCATGATATCTAGCATTTGCTCGCCAATTTCTGGCACTTCAATGCGGAATAGCTCAACTAACATGTCAGGATGAGTACGGCTTACACATAATGATGGACCGCGGTTGTCTTCTTTGATGGTGTAAAGTAAACCACGAACGCGATCGCCTGGGCGGAATGATTCGCGCGGTAAACGGTCATCTTTAAAAATAATAGCTTCTGCGTTATTACCTAAATCGATGATTACGCTATCACGTGTGCTCTTCTTAACAACACCAGTCACTAACTCGCCAACTTGATCGCGGTATTCGTCAACAACCATTTCACGCTCAGCTTCACGTACTTTTTGTACGATAACTTGCTTAGCGGTTTGCGTTGTAATACGGTCAAATTCGATTGAATCAATTTGGTCTTCAATGAAATCACCAAGTTGCATGCTCTCATCATCAAACTGTGCAGCTGATAATGTAATTTCTGCTAATGGGTTTTCGATTTCTTCATCAGCAACAACTAACCAACGACGGTAGGTATCAAATTCACCAGTTTTTCGGTCAATATCAACACGAACTTCAATTTCTTTTTCTGCTTTCTTTTTCGTTGCACTGGCTAGTGCAATTTCTAGCGCTTCAAAAATTTTCTCGCGAGGTACGCCTTTTTCGTTAGACACAGCCTCTGCAACTAACAATATCTCTTTGCTCATTTCTGCAGTCCTTCTATTTCTAATTTTTAAAATTGCGGAACGATATTAGCTTTTTTAACATTAGCTAATGCAATCGTATATTCTTGTCCATCAACAGTTAATGTAATCATTTCACCGTCAACACTAACAATTTCACCTTTAAACTTACGACGACCGTCAGTTGGCATTACCGTTTGTAACGATACTGTTTCTCCAACACGTTCACTGTAATGCTTAGCCTTAAATAAAGGACGATCTAAGCCAGGTGAAGATACTTCTAAGTTGTATTCTGTTGTAATTGGGTCTTCAACATCTAATACAGCGCTCGCCTGGTGGCTAACTTCAGCGCATGCATCAACATCGATACCATTTTCGTGATCGATGAATAGCCGTAAAATCGAATGCTTACCCGCACGGATATATTCGATACCAATTAATTCATAACCAGCTGCTTCTACAGCAGGTTCAAGCATTTCTGTTAAGCGATTATCAATAGTAGACAACACTCACTCCTAAATATTTTTCAAAACTCAAAAACAAAAAAAGGGCCTATTGGCCCAGTTTAATAGCAAACAATCAGCTTGCTTGATGTCGTACAGGTAATAAAAAACCCCGTCTAAAAAGCGGGGCTTAACACTGGACCCTGTATATCAAGTTTCCTTGATAGCCAATAACCAACGTGAATCAATGATTGGACTTTATCTTTATGAAGTAATTGTTGTTGTGTTGGTTAATTCGAGCAGCCGCTCAAGAATCTAACCCAATCACTACATAAAGCAGATGGCGGAGATTATACGCCTGACGGATAAAATATCAACCTACAATCCCCGTTCTTTAGTGAGTAATTTCACTAAAGTTTGATTTAGTCGTTGTTATTTAATCTTTATTAAATTTCCTAACTTAGATGAAATCTCACTTAAATGTTGCGACTGAAGCACGGTAGTTTGCGCACCTTCTAAAATAGCGTGACTTTTACCCGTTATTTCATCAATATTTTCACGTAATTGGCCAATGGTTGAAGATTGTTGTGTTGCTGCAGTGGCATTGTCGGAGTTCAATCCGTTAATGGTCTCAACCTGTCCAGTAACATTATCAAGTAGTGTTGACGCACTTTGGGCATTATCAACCGTTAACATTGCCTGCTCACGACTTTCATTCATGACTTCACTCGCTTGTGTTGCGCCAACTTGAAGCCCCTTAACCAAATCATTAATCTCACTCGTTGCCTCCTGAGTACGTTGTGCAAGGGTTCTTACTTCATCAGCGACCACGGCAAATCCGCGTCCGGCTTCACCAGCGCGCGCGGCTTCAATAGCAGCGTTTAACGCTAACAAATTTGTTTGTTCAGCAATGCCGTCAATGGTGCTAATGATACCGCCAATACTATCGCTTTGTGCAGACAATTGGCCAACCACTTCATTGGCTTGTGTGATATTTTCTGCTAATGCATTTATTTGTTGCAACGTTTGTTGCATGTTGGCACCACTGTCATTAATTCCTTGAGCGACTTCACTCGTAATTGATGCCGTATGATTTGCACGTTGAGAAACATCTTCACTGACGCTCATTAAATCAGTGACCGCTTGCGAAATGCCGTCCAAGTTAGCTTGCTGGCTGAAAATGTTCGATTCAGCTTCTTTGGCAATACTCGATGTTGTCGCAGAGTGGTGCTCTACATCGGCGGCTTGATTTCGAACGTCATTGAGTAAGTTCTCAAGAGCATCATGAAGCGTTGCAATGCCACCTGATAACTGATTAATTTCGTACTTTTCACTTTGAGCTTGCCAATTATCTAGCGTTCCTTCTTTTAACGATGACGCTAACGATGTCGTATTACGTGTTAAACGGCTAATTGGGCTTGATACATTTTTATAGAGAAAAAAGTAAATAAATCCACTAACCAATAACAACACGATAAAAGTCGCTAAGCTTAATTTTATCGCTAATGCGTTAGACGCAGCCATTTTTGCTGCAATAGGTGTTACAACGGACAAACCACCAAGCACCTTTGCGTCTGACACAGGGATGCTATGACAATTCGCACAACCAGGGTGCATATTACTCATAAGTGGAACTGCGATTTTATAAAAATCACTGTCTTGGGTGATAATAGGGTTGAGATCGCCACGAGAGAAATTATCGATGGCGTCTCGTTCAAAGGATGTTTTTGTCGCCGTGATATCTTTGCCAAAAGAGGTTAAGTTTAATTTTGACTCATCCGTGAACAAACGAATTTGAGCGACATCATCACCGAATTTATGAGTAACAGCTAAATCAACCGCCTCAATTGTTTTAATCCAATCTTGGTGTATTTCTGCCTTTTTTATGGGATCAGTTTCTGTCGTAAACTCTTGATTAAACCTGACAGTAGACACCATAAACATCTGGGCAGTTCGTTGAATATTTTCATTGCTTAATTGTTCGACGCGAGCGATGGTATCGCTGCGAAAAGTGGTCACTAAGATAAAGGCAAGCCCTACACAAGCGACAACGGCGACGGCCGCAAGACGAGTTAAGATATTAAAATTTAACGTTGACGATTTCGGTGTCATGACGAAATTCCTTTTTCACATTGCTATTATTTAAATTGATATAGATCAATCTTTATTTCTATTTGTTATTAACATATAAGAAGAAGTTATTAATGGCAATAACTCTTGATTTATAAACATAAAAAAACCCGTTACTAAAAAGTAACGGGTTTTATAATTTGGTGCGGATGGGGGGACTTGAACCCCCACGCCCTTTCGAGCACCAGCCCCTCAAGCTGGCGTGTCTACCAATTCCACCACATCCGCAAATATGTGATTATTGAGGTACTGAACCGTTTTCAGATGCAGGATTTTCTTCAGCAACTGGCGGTTTAGCAGTCTCTACTTGCTCAGTAGCAAGATTTTCAAATTCGTCTGTTTTATTAGAACGTTCAGCAGTCAATGTGCCTAAAAATAAGCTGATGATGAAGAATAACGTTGCTAATACACCAGTACTACGAGTTAAGAAGCTACCCGCGCCTGATGAACCGAAAACTGAGCCTGATGCACCACTGCCAAATGATGCGCCCATATCGGCACCTTTACCTTGTTGAATCAATACTAAACCAATGATTGCTAAGGCAACAATTAAATAAATTACAATAAGTACTTCGTACATTACAAGCTACTCTGTGCGTTCTGGCAAATTGTCATAAACTTGTCGCTAACTAAGCTGGCACCGCCAACTAATGCGCCGTTTATGTCGTTTTGCTTAAATAGTTCAGCAGCGTTTTTTTCATTGACGCTACCGCCATACAATATTCTTACTCCTTGAGCGACTTCTGCATCATATTTCGCTAAATGATTGCGAATAAAATGATGAACAGCTTGCGCCTGCTCAGGGGTTGCGCTTTTACCAGTGCCAATTGCCCATACTGGTTCATAAGCAATTACACCATTTTTAAAAGATTCAATACCCATTAGATTTACAACGGCATCAATATCTGTAGCGATAACATCAAATGTTTTATCGTCTTCGCGTTCTTGATCTGTTTCACCAGAACATAAAATTGGCGTTATATTGTTATCTAATGCCATTTTATATTTTTCAGCGACTAATTCTGGTGTTTCTCCAAAAATAGCACGTCGTTCTGAGTGTCCAACAATCACAAATGTCGCACTAACTTCATTAAGCATGTCTACTGAAACTTCTCCAGTAAAAGCACCTGATGCTTGTTCGCTAACATTTTGAGCACCAACATTAATAACGCTATTGTTATTAATAACTTGCTGCGAAAGACTTTCAATGTATACACTTGGTGGACAAATTAAAACGTCAATGCCATCTATTGCTTGCGAATTAAATACTTGGGTAAATTCACTAATCAGTGATTTGTTCCCGTTCATTTTCCAGTTGCCAGCAATTAGCGGTGTTAATTGACTCATTCTTGTCCCCTTTAAAAGCGGAGGAGATAGTAACGATTCTTTCACGGCGTTACAAGTATCAAGGCTAAAAAACTTAACTTTTACAGTTGTTCGCTTTTTTTTTAACCCAAACGCCGTGATTAGTCGTTGTTTAATTTAATAAATTAGGCGCAAACGCGCTTAACAACATCACTAATGTCATTTGCGTGTTGTAACACGTCATTTTCAACAACACCTTCAACCATTACGCGAATAAGAGGCTCTGTTCCAGACTTTCTTAACAATACGCGTCCCTGATCGCCAAGTGCAGTTTCCGCACTCTCAACAGCCGCTAACACATCGTTATTTTCCAGAGGATTTTCATCACCGCCGAAGCGCACGTTAATTAATATTTGCGGCAGTAATTTCATGCCATTACGCAATGCTTTAACAGATAGACCTGATTGAATCACCGCTTGCAATACTAACAGTGCTGCAACAACACCATCACCTGTAGTGTTGTGATCGAGTGAAATAATGTGACCCGAGTTTTCGCCACCAATTTTCCAGTCGTTTGCCGCTAACCCTTCAAGAACATGACGGTCACCCACATCGGCACGAACAAATGGTACACCTAGATCGCGTAGCGCAAGCTCTAACCCAAGGTTGCTCATTTTAGTACCGACAACACCGCCACCTAATTCGCCACGTTTTAGCGCTTCACGCACAATAATAAATAACGTTTCATCACCATCTAATGCGCTACCATCGCCGTCGACCATCATTAATCGGTCGCCGTCACCATCTAAAGCGATACCCATATCCGCTTTATGTTCAACAACAGCTTTTTGCAAATTACCGAGATCCGTTGCGCCATAACCGTCATTAATATTTAACCCATCTGGTTTACAGCCAATTGGTACGACTTCAGCGCCCAGCTCACTAAACACAGCTGGCGCTATGTGATAGGTTGCACCGTGGGCACAATCGACCACTAATTTAAGTCCCGCTAACGATAGGTTATTTGGAAAGTTACTTTTACAAAACTCAATATATCGACCTGCAGCATCATTGATACGACTTGCTTTTCCGAGAAACTCAGATTCAACACATCCCATTCCTTTGTCAATTTCAGCTTCAATGGCCAGTTCAAGGTCATCATCTAACTTAGTCCCATTAGCTGAGAAAAACTTAATGCCGTTATCGTAATATGGATTATGTGAAGCACTGATTACAATGCCAGCCTCTGCACGGAAGGTTCGAGTAAGATAAGCAACTGCTGGCGTAGGCATAGGCCCTACGAGTGCCACATTAATACCTGCGGCTGATAAGCCTGCTTCCAATGCCGATTCAAGCATGTATCCTGAAATACGGGTATCTTTACCAATAATAACTTTTTTAGTGCCTACTTGTGAGAAAACACGGCCAGCCGCATAACCCAGTCTCATTGCGAATTCCGGGGTAATTTTACCTTCCCCTACTTTACCGCGGATACCGTCGGTACCAAAATATTTACGTTGTGACATAGTCTTCCTTATCTGTTTTCTTAGTTGGTGGCGTTGGCCACTGTATTCATGATTTTGAGCATATCAGCCGTTTCTTTTACATCATGAACACGTAAAATGTGCGCCCCTTGTTGAGCGCATAATAACGCACCCGTAAGACTTGATGCCAGTCGTTCATCAACTTTTAAGCTTAAAAGATGATCAAACATACTTTTTCGCGACAATCCAGCAAGTATGGGCAGTTTAAAATCTAAAAATTGATTAAATTGATTAATTAAGCGAAAGTTATGGGCCATTGTTTTCCCAAAGCCAAAACCAGGGTCAAGGATGATATTCTCTCGTTTAATGCCAGCTTTTATACACTGCGTTATTCGTTCGCTTAAAAAACAAGCCACTTCATCGATGACGTCACTGTATTGAGGATTATCTTGCATGTCTTGTGGTTGACCTTGCATATGCATAATACATACAGGGACGCCCGCTTGCGCAGCAACGTCAAGTGCTCCGTCTTCCGTTAATGCGCGAACATCATTGATTAGGTCCGCGCCAGCTTCGACTGCTTGTTTCATTACTTGTGGTTTACTGGTATCGATAGATATCCATACATCAGACTCTCTACGTATAGCCTCTATGATTGGAATGACACGGGCAATTTCTTGCTCTTCACTTACGTGAGCAGCTCCAGGCCTTGTTGATTCACCGCCAATATCGATAATAGTAGCGCCATCTCTAATCATGGCCTTTGCTTGTTCTAACGCAGCATCAATATGATTAAATCGACCGCCGTCAGAGAATGAGTCAGGTGTGACATTTAAAATCCCCATCACTTGTGGAGAAGTCAAATTAAGGGTCTTATTTCGATTACTAATTTTCATGCGATTACTCAGACTGGCATTATTAAATTCTAGTCATAAAAAAAGCCCCAACTGGGGCTTTACAAACTGCCGTCAATTAAGACGGCGTATCCGTAGATGGATTGCTTGAATCAACTGATGGCTCTTCATCTTTTTTCGAATCCGATTTGTCACCAGTACTACCTGTTGGCGTATTGCCCGATGAATCATTGTTAGACCAATCAGCAGGTTCACGAACGCTAACACGATCCATTAAGTCATCAATTTGGCCCGCATCGATAGTTTCATATTTCATTAATGCATCTTTCATCGAATGCAAAATATCCATATTGTCGCGCAATATTTGCTCAGCACGCTCATAATTACGATTAATCAAATCTCTCACTTCAACATCAATATCGATCGCTGTTTGATCAGAGATTTGTGTCGGACGTTGCGAGTAAGGATCATGATTTTCATCAATGTATAATAATGGTCCCATCTTTTCAGAAAGTCCCCATTGCGTCACCATTTTACGGGCGATAGCAGATGCACGTTCAATATCGTTTGATGCACCAGTAGACACTTTGTCGCTACCGTAAATAATTTCTTCAGCAATACGGCCACCGTACAATGATGAAATATTACTTTCTAAATGCTGCTTCGATTGACTAAATCTATCTTGCTCAGGTAAGTACATCGTCACACCGAGTGCTCTGCCACGTGGAATGATGCTTACTTTATAAACAGGATCATGATCTGGCACACAGCGACCAACAATCGCATGGCCAGCTTCATGATAAGCCGTCATTTCTTTCTCAGCTTCATCCATCACCATTGAGCGGCGTTCTGCGCCCATTAGAATCTTGTCTTTCGCTTTTTCAAACTCTTCCATATTGACAACACGCTTAACTCCGCGGGCTGCGAATAATGCTGCTTCATTCACTAAGTTAGCTAAATCTGCACCTGAAAACCCAGGTGTACCACGAGCAATAACACTCGCTTTTACGTCATCACCTAATGGCACTTTACGCATATGAACATTTAGAATTTGTTCGCGACCACGAATATCCGGTAAACCTACCGTTACTTGGCGGTCAAAACGACCTGGACGTAATAATGCATCATCTAATACATCAGGACGGTTAGTTGCAGCAATAACGATAATACCTTCATTACCTTCAAAACCATCCAT
The DNA here is from genome assembly GCA_913060565.1 of uncultured Gammaproteobacteria bacterium. GTDB lineage: Bacteria > Pseudomonadota > Gammaproteobacteria > Enterobacterales > Psychrobiaceae > Psychrobium. The sequence continues at coordinate 9,263 of CAJXRU010000013.1, forward strand.
TTCAACCAACATTTGGTTTAATGTTTGTTCGCGCTCATCGTTACCACCGCCCATACCCGCGCCACGTTTACGACCTACCGCATCGATTTCATCGATAAAAATAATACACGGCGCAGATTTCTTCGCTTGTTCAAACATGTCTCGAACACGCGATGCACCAACACCAACAAACATTTCAACAAAATCAGAACCCGAGATTGTAAAGAATGGAACTTTTGCTTCACCTGCAATCGCTTTCGCTAACAATGTTTTACCAGTACCTGGAGGACCAACTAATAGAACACCTGTTGGAATACGGCCACCTAACTTTTGGAATTTAGTTGGCTCACGTAAGTAATCAACAAGTTCAGTCACTTCTTCTTTAGCTTCGTCACAACCTGCGACGTCACTAAATGTTGTGTTTACTTGATCTTCGCCCATTAATTTAGCTTTTGACTTACCAAACGACATGGCGCCTTTGCCACCACCGCCGCCTTGCATTTGACGCATGAAGAAAATCCATACACCAATCAGTAAGATCATTGGGAACCAAGAAATGAAAATAGACGTCAACATGCTCGATTCTTCAGGTGCTTTTGCTTGAACAGCAACGCCTTTTGACATCATTTGATTAAGTATATCTTTATCATATAGAGGAACAACGGTGGTAAATTGAGTGCCATCACGACGTTTACCCGTGATGATTTTGTTGTTTTGGTCTACCGTTACATCAGCTATATTGCCACGGTCTACTTCTTTAACAAATGCCGAATACTCCAGCTTGTTTGTACTGCTGCTATCTGGACTAAAGCCATTGAAAACAGACATTAAAACTACAGCAATCACTAGCCACAGTATTAGATTTTTAGCCATATCACTCAATGTAATGACCCCTTAAAAATAATTAAAAAAATGAGAACTGGTAACAGGTTACTATACTTTATAACCTGTCGCTACTATATAGACTTCGCGAGAACGATCTCGTGATGAATCTGGTTTACGGGTACGTACGACCTTAAACATAGACCGTATTTCCTTGAGATAGTTTTCATATCCCTCACCCATAAATACTTTTACGGCAAATGCGCCATTTGGCGCAAGCACTTCACGGCACATATCTAGCGCTAATTCCACGAGGTACATTGAACTTGGTTGGTCAATCGCGGCGTTACCACTAAAGTTAGGAGCCATATCAGAAAGCACTACATCAACTTTTTCGTCACCAACACGGCTTAACAATGCCTCAAGTACTTTCTCTTCGCGAAAGTCCCCTTGTAAAAATGCGACGCCAGGTAGTGCATCCATTGGTAAAATATCACAAGCAATCACTTGCCCTTTGTCACCAACTTGTTTTGCCGCATATTGAGACCAACCACCTGGTGCAGCACCTAAATCTACAACAGTCATACGGGGTTTCATCAATTTGTCTTTATTTTGAATTTCTTCAAGTTTAAATACGGCGCGTGAACGTAACCCTAATTTCTGAGCTTTTTGTACATAATGATCATTGAAATGTTCTTCCATCCAACGATTACTACTCTTGGTACGGGTTTTCTTTTCGTGCATTGATTTTAAATTCTCTTATTAAGTCTTATTGGGACTTAGGTAATAGTATTATGAAGTTTATGGGGGTAAAATATGCCTTTTCAACCCTAATATAGTGAAATTTATACTAATGAATTTAACCAACAAGCAAAAACAACACCTCAAGGGCTTAGCCCATTCATTAAAACCTGTTGTACAGCTCGGTGCAAACGGTTTAACTGAAGGTGTTTTAGCTGAAATTGATAACGCACTTGCGCATCATGAGCTAATTAAAGTTAAAGTTGCTACCAGTGATCGCGAAATGAAAAAACTGATTATTGAAGCAATTGTTCGTGAGACTGAGTCTGTTAAGGTTCAAACTATTGGCCATGTATTGGTTATTTATAAGCAAAGCGACGAACCAAGCATTAGCTTACTACGTTAGATTTGCTAAATTGAGGTGACTACATGTCGCCTCAGTCAACCAATAAATTTGGATACAGCGACTGATAAGTCGATAAAATATCACCGAGTGGCAAATCAGGCCATTCTCCCCTAAAGTTTAGATATTCCATATGTTTATCCCCTGCTTTATTAAAAGGCAGAAAGATTGAATCATCAACTCCATTAAACTCTGCTGCAATAATGCCAAATTTCGTACATAAACGTTCATTAAATGCTGGCGTCGCTTTGACCCATTGACCTTTTAGATAGATCATCGCATAGCTGTGCCAATAAAAAATATCACTGCCCATTTTTTCGCGAAGTTTTGGTGTCGTAATATGATTTTTAACATCGGCATAACCTAAAACGGCAGGTACACCTATAGCGCGACAACAAGCAGCATAGACGACTGCTTTATTGACGCACCATCCACGACGCGACGCAATACAATTACTAGCACTCAGTCCTTGTTGTGTTAGGTCGATGTGATGTGGGTTGTACGAAATCTTATCTCGCACCGCATAATATAAATTAATCGCTTGTTCGAATAATGTCCCCTCACCACGGTGAGTTTTGATAAATCGACAAACATCAGGGTGTTCGAAATTTAAAAATGAAGTAGATGAAAGATAAAGCTGGGGGGAATTTAAATCTATTGTTTTCATAACACAATGGAATTTGGCATTTCAGTCGTTCTGAAATGCCATTTTCATTAAACGTAATCGACTTGAGTAATTTCAAATTCTTTTAGACCACCAGGGGTCTCAACTTGAACTTCATCATCTAATGATTTACCAATAAAAGCACGTGCAATTGGTGAACTGACTGAAATACGATTATTTTTGATATCCGCTTCATCTTCGCCAACGATATGATAAGTCACTTCATCGTCTGTATTTAGATCAAGTGCAGTCACTGTTGAACCAAAAATCACGCGCCCTGTATTTGGCATTTTAGTAACATCGATAACTTGAGCGTTTGATAATTTACCTTCAATCTCTTGAATGCGCCCCTCACAGAAACCTTGTTCTTCACGCGCAGCGTGATATTCGGCATTTTCTTTTAAATCGCCGTGTTCACGTGCTTCAGCAATATCATTAACGATGCGTGGACGTAATACTGTTTTCAAATGTTCTAATTCTTCGCGAAGCGCAACAGCGCCGCGCTCTGTCATTGGTACTAAACTCATAATGTCTCTTTACAATAGCTTGGCCATCATAATTCGATGACACTTAATAATTAGCGCTATTCTAGAGGAGCAAAAACACAAAGGCAACCATCAAAGGTTGCCTTTAGTTTAATTGCTAATATCCCCAAGCGAGTTGGGTGTATTACTTACTGACTAATTAGTTCGTCAGTTTTCGCAGCCATAATAAAATCATTTTTATGTAAGCCACCAATTGAATGACTCCACCAAGTAACCGTCACTTTGCCCCATTCAGTTAAAATGCCAGGGTGGTGAAACTCTTCTTCGGCAAGTGCGCCCAACTCATTGGTAAATGCCAGTGCAAGCTTGAAGTTTTTAAATTTAAAAACACGCTCTAATTGCATAACACCATCGACGACAATTGGTGTCCAATCAGGGATCATTTTGACTAATTGCGCTAGCTCTTCATCAGATACTTTAGGTGCGTCTGCTTGGCACGCTTCACATTGTGATTCACTTAATTTCATCGTTTTACCTTCTTTTAATTAGTGCTAATTTTCAGTGATTACCTAAGCAGTACTTTTCTTAGGTTCAAATTTTGGTGGTAACAAGCCCAGTTTCATTGCGTCTTTAACAATGCCCATTAAATCAAGCTTGGTTAAATCAGTTAAATGGGTTAAATCATCAATCACAAAATATTGTGGCTGCATAATATCAATTCGGTATGGGGTTCTAAAGACCGTCAATGGGTCTAATGCCGTAATCTCAGCCGTTTTATGATAAGCATAGTTAGTTTCACCAGGTGATGACAAGATCCCGCCACCAATAATGCGTAAACCATCATGACTACGCACTAGACCAAACTCAACAGTAAACCAATACAGACGTGCCAAGTAGATTCGCTCTTCTTTTGTCGCTGCTAGGCCTAGCTTTCCGTAATGTTGAGTGAAGTTTGCAAAATGTTCATTGGTTAACATCGCACAATGCCCAAATATTTCATGAAAAATATCGGGCTCTTGAAGGTAATCTAACTCTTCTTGCGTACGGATAAATGTGGCAACAGGGAATTTTTTTTCGGACAATAAGCGAAAAAACTGCTCGAATCCAATAAGCGCAGGAACAGGTTCAGTAGACCATCCGGTTGCTTGTTGAAGAACTTCGTCTATTTCACTGAGTTGTGGAACGCGATCAAGCGGCAGATCAAGAAGTTTTAATCCATTCAGAAACTCTTGACATGCGGTTTCTTCAATCCAGTCTAATTGGCGTGTAATTAACTGACCCCATATATCATTTTCTTGAGCAGTATAATCAATCGAGCCATCGTCATTAGGCAGCTTTGCTTTATATTTTGTTGTTTTAGCCACTGTGACAACCTTTGTTTATTCAATAGGGAGATTAAATAAATCATAAAGTTGTAAAGACAGTCCAATTATTCACACCAAAACATCACTGTAAAGTTGTAATGACATCAATACAGTGGCAGATAGGCACAAAAATAAAGCCAGTGCTAATTGCACTGGCTTATATTGCTTATTTTGATTCAGGGTCTGCATTGACAATATTACTGATAAAGTAATAAGCCATATAAGCTGCAATACCAAATAATATAACTAAACCGATAATTGATCCCACGGCAGCATCATTATTCATAATAAATTCGAACCAATCCATAATCACTCTCCTGAAGTTTTATAATTGGTTATATTTTATTGAATTACACACAACAAAAGCTGATTAAGATCAATATTAGTATTTGCTAATTTCTTGTTTGAATCATTGCATGATCTAGATCATTTATTAGATCTTCTACTTGCTCGAGTCCAATAGAAATACGTAATAAATTATCTGAAATACCCGCTTCAACTCTTGCTTCAGGAGAATATGATGAGTGTGTCATCGACGCAGGGTGCTGAATTAATGATTCTGCATCTCCCAAACTCACCGCGATTTTAAACAAAGAAAGTGAATCAGCAAACGCTTTTGCGTGCTCTAAATTGCCGTCTAATTCAAATGCAATCACGCCCCCAGCACCCTTCATTTGCTTGCCAAGAAAACGATGTCCAGCATGCGAGGCTAAGCCTGGGTAATAAACCTTTTTAACGCCGGATTGCGATTCAAGCCATTGGGCGACTTGCTCAGCGTTTTCACAATGACGCTCCATTCTCACCGCAAGGGTCTTTAAACCTCGTATGATCAGCCACGCATCAAATGGCGACATGGTGCCGCCAATATCTTTAAGCGTTGTATGTTTAATTTGCGCAATGTGTTCATTGCTTCCACAAATCACACCGGCGACAACATCGCCATGACCATTGAGATACTTAGTGGCACTGTGTAAAACAATATCAATGTCGAAATCTTTTGGGCGTTGTAAATAAGGCGTTAAAAATGTGTTGTCCACAACCGACACAATGTCATGTTGCTTAGCAAAGCGACCAACGAACTCAAGATCATACACCGCTAAATTGGGATTAACGGGCGTTTCCAAGAAAACAACTTTCGTATTGTTTCTACGAGCTGCTTCTATTGCATCATGGTCAGCCATGTCAACAAAAGTCACCTCAATACCATAACGTGGAAATTGTTCGTTCAGCAATGCAAACGTACACCCATAAACAGCATTAGATGCAATAAGGTGATCGCCACAAGAAAGCATGGCTAATAAGACACCAGAAACTGCAGCCATTCCCGTTGAAGTTGCAGCGGCGGCTTCCATATTTTCCAGCACCGCCATCCGCTCTTCAAGTTGTGTCACCGTTGGGTTAGCCAATCGCGTGTATATGTACCCATCCTCTTCGCCGGCAAAACGGCGTCCACCTTGATCACAGTTGTCAAAGGCAAAGGTCGATGTTTGGTAAAGTGGCGTTGATAGTGCGCCATGCTCAGTATCAGGATTATCTCCGGCATGCACCAATTGGGTATTGAAATGTAACGATTTTTTCATCAAGAATACTCTTCTTTTAATTGTTATTATTTGCAATAACTTAGTTATTCTTAGGATAAAGCACAATCATTCAGCGATATTCAACATATCAAATTGATGTAACCTTTTATTTACATCACCTTCAGATTAGCTAAATCAAATCTGACATGGCTGTCATAGACAGGACATATTTTTAACAACGAGGGAAAGAACAAGCTATCTCAAAGACCATTTATCTTTAACACGTGCAGCACGAACATATTTTACCAAGCGCTAAACGTCAAAAAGCCCATCACTTTCGTGACGGGCTCTTTGATTGCTTTTCTAATCTGGAGAGAAAGTGGTTGCTTATCGCTTAGCCAATTTCTCTTTGATACGTGCAGCACGACCTGATAGCTCGCGTAAGTAGTAAAGTTTCGCTTGACGTACAAGACCGCGACGCTTAACTTCGATGCTATCAACTAATGGGCTGTGAGTTTGGAAAACACGCTCAACACCTTCACCGTTAGAGATCTTACGAACTGTGAATGCTGAATGTAGACCACGGTTACGAACGGCTAGTACAACACCTTCGTATGCTTGAAGACGAGTACGCTCGCCTTCTACTACGCGAACCTGAACAACAACTGTGTCGCCAGGTGCAAAGCTTGGAAGATCAGTTTTTAACTGTGCATCTTCGATAGCTTGAATAATTGGATTTTTCATATCTTTCTCATTCCTAGAATAAACTGTACTCTTCTAACCTTTGTTGGATTCAACAAAGTTTGCAAGGATATTCTCTTGCTGGTCAGTCAGAGCTAGGTTTTTGATTAAATCGGGTCGACGGATGAACGTTCGAATTAACGATTGCTCAGCGCGCCAACGCTTAATGTTTTCATGATTACCACTTAGTAATACTGAAGGTACTGACTCACCGTCTAAACATTCAGGTCTGGTGTAATGTGGGCAATCTAATAAACCTTCACTAAACGAATCTTGTTCAGCAGAGGCCATTTTACCTAATACACCAGGAACTAACCTTGATACCGCATCAATGAGCGTCATCGCTGGCAGTTCACCACCACTTAATACGTAGTCGCCAATAGACCATTCTTCGTCAACAAGTGACTGAATAATCCGTTCATCTATTCCTTCGTAACGTCCGCAAATAAGAATTAACTTCTCATTAGTACTTAGTTCTTCTACGCCAGGTTGGTCTAAACGACGTCCCTGAGGTGATAAATAGATAACTTTAGCATCGCCACCCGCAGCAGCTTTCGCTGCCAAAATAGCGTCGCGCAATGGTTGAACCATCATTAACATCCCCGGACCACCGCCATAAGGACGATCATCAACGGTGCGATGTTTATCATGGGTGAAATCTCGAGGATTCCAACATTGCACTTGTATTAAGCCGTTTTTAACAGCTCGACCTGAAACTCCTTGCTCGGTAATGGCTTTAAACATGTCAGGAAATAACGTAATAACGCCTATCCACATATTATTGTCCCACCAAGTTAGAAGTCAGGTTCCCAGTCCACTTCAATTAAACGATTTTCGCGGTCAATATTCTTAACTACGTCACCGTCTACTAAAGGGATTAATCTTTCTTTTTTACCGAAACCGTCGCGAGCATTTGCTTTTACTTGCAACACGTCGTTAGAACCAGTTTCCATTAGCGCATCTACATGCCCAAAATGGTAACCTTTAGTGTTCTTAACTTCCATGCCGATAAGCTCACGCCAATAAAAGTCATCATCGCCAAGTTCTTCTAGCTGCTCTTCTTTTACCAAAATTTCACTTCCAGTTAAACGCGTTGCGTCATCACGGTCGTCAATATCGGTAAAGCGTGCTACAACACCTTTGCCATGTGTGCGCCATTGCGCTACTTCTACTGTTGTTACTTTACCGCCTGCAGATAACTGCCACGGCGAGTAATTAAAAATGTTCTCTGGTGTTTCAGTATAGGTAGTAATTTTCACCCAACCTTTAATACCATAGGGTGCGCCTACGCAACCTAGTAATACATTGTCGGTTTGATTACTCACTAGTTACCCTTAAGCCGCTTTTTGAGCGTCTTTAATTAATTTTGCTACACGGTCTGAAGCTTGAGCGCCTTGGCCAACCCAGTGTGCAATACGGTCAAGATCAAGACGTAAAGTCTCTTCTTGGCCACGTGCTAATGGGTTAAAGAAACCAACTTTCTCAATGTAACGACCGTCACGAGCGCAACGGCTGTCAGCTACTACTACCTGGTAGAAAGGACGCTTCTTAGCGCCACCACGTGTCAAACGAATGGTTACCATAGGTAAATATTCCTCTAAAGTGTTTGAAATTAAGTCTTATAAAAGTTGACCTAACTTCAAAGTGTTAATCTGAATGTTTTCTCAACCTCACTTCAATAGCGCAACGCATAAGCGTTTCGCTCAAAAATAAGGCTAAATAGAATGCACCCCAGATTAGAAAGCCCGCAAATTATACGCGAATAGTGTTTGAGCGCAAGTCATGTTGATCACATATTCTCTGTCGCAGGCATAAAAAAGCCGCTTGATTCAGCGGCTTAATTTAATGAGTAGGTATTTTTAACATGTTATCTTGGAGGCATACCGCCAAAACCACCGCCACCCATACCTGGCGGCATCATGCCTTTCATACCGCGCATCATTTTTTGCATGCCGCCTTTACCCGACATCTTTTTCATCATTTTTTGCATTTGCGTAAATTGTTTCAACAACTTATTTACGTCTTGGATTTGTGTACCTGAGCCCGCTGCAATGCGGCGCTTACGCGAACCTTTAATAATTTCAGGTTTGGCGCGCTCGCCTGGGGTCATTGATGAAATAATGGCTTCCATTTGGTCAGTCATTTTATCATTCATTTGATTTTTAACGGCGTCAGGCACATTACCCATGCCAGGTAATTTATCCATCATGCCCATCATGCCACCCATGTTTTTCATTTGAGCAAGCTGGTCACGGAAGTCTTCAAGATCAAAGCCTTTACCTTTCTTGATTTTCTTTTCAAGTTTTTTTGCTTTATCAACATCGACTTTTTGTTGAATATCTTCGATCAGTGATAAAACATCACCCATGCCAAGAATTCGAGACGCTACGCGATCGGGATGGAAAGGCTCTAACGCATCAGTTTTTTCACCAACACCTAAGAATTTGATTGGTTTACCCGTGATATGACGGATAGATAGCGCTGCACCACCTCGTGCATCACCATCAGTTTTCGTTAAAATAACACCTGTTAATGGCAGTGCATCATTAAATGCTTTTGCTGTATTCGCAGCATCTTGACCTGTCATAGCATCAACAACAAATAACGTTTCTACTGGGGTAATAGCGTTATGCAGTTCGATGATTTCATCCATCATCTCGCCGTCTACGTGCAAACGACCCGCGGTATCAACGATCACAACATCGATAAATTTCTTTTTCGCATGAGCAATAGCGGCGTTAGCAATATCAATAGGCTTTTGCGAAATATCAGATGGGAAGAATTCAACTTCAACTTCATCAGCTAATGTTTCAAGCTGTTTAATCGCCGCTGGACGGTATACGTCAGCACTTACAACTAATACTGATTTTTTCTCACGTTCACGCAAGAACTTAGATAATTTTGCAACCGATGTTGTTTTACCAGCACCTTGTAAACCCGCCATCATAATGATTGCAGGAGGTTGCGCCGCTAGGTTTAATACTTCATTAACCTCACCCATTGCTGATTCAAGTTCAGCTTGAACGATCTTAACAAATACTTGACCAGGACTAAGGCTTTTAGTTACTTCAGTACCAACTGCACGTTCTTTCACTTTTTTAATGAATTCGCGAACAACAGGTAGTGCAACGTCAGCTTCTAATAATGCCATGCGCACTTCGCGCAGTGTTTCTTTAATATTGTCTTCTGTTAAACGGCCACGACCACTGATATTTTTCAGTGTGGCGGAAAGACGATCGGTGAGGTTCTCAAACATAAGAAAATAAACCAACTAAAATTGAGTTTTAAAAAATTGCCGCCATTATAGCCTGCACTAACAACAAACAGCTAGTACTTGCCAAATATTCATGTAATTGAATGGCAAAGCGCAGAAAAATCATGCGCTATTTAAATAATACGGTCTTTTTACCATTCATATCACCACGAAGAAAGGTCGTGTTAGATTGAGTAAAATCTATTAATAATACCTCCCCCTTCTCCCCATTTTTTATCGAGGTATCTATTGCTATCACGCGATCATCAAAACGTGTTTCAACGGTTTCCATCGATGTATGTCCAACGACAATTCTAGTAGCATCAAGTGCATTTAATACCTTCACAACGGACTCTTTCGTCAATGTTGGGTCAAGAAAATAACCTCGATACCAAATTGGGCCTGTACGCCCGAATAGCGTTTTATGGGGTGTTTGCGCTTTAAGGTCAGCACGCGATGTACCAATTGACGTTCGCATTACGTGATTTACTTGCTCAAGTGGCATCTTCAGGTCAATAAAATCCTGATGAACTCCGCCGTGTAAAAACACATGCTTATTAATGTTAATAACGGTAGATTTACTACGTAACCAACGTCCTAATACGGTTGTTTCATCAAATAGTGTTGTTAGATCGATATTCATTTGATTTAGCGTATGTTTATATTTGGGATGAATATAACGATCATCACCTCTAAGCACCATATATTCATGGTTACCCAATAGATAATGGACTTTGCCACCAGCGGACTTCGCCTGTTGCTCTAATTCATAAACTAACCAGAGCGCTTGAGTGACTGTTTCTCCGCGATCAAAAATATCTCCTGTAATTACCAGATGTCCATTTGAAAAAATCCAGTTCATATCATCGTCAATAACACCATTTTTGTTAAGAAGCTGCTTGAATATGTCAAATTGACCGTGAATGTCACTAATAGCTGCAATTTTACTAACACTCTTAAATGTATCGCTTTTGTTAATTACAAATCGTTGATTTGAAGATATTGGTCCTTGATAAGGATGCTTAACATGCGCACCGTTGACAATGTTATGCTCAATCAATGGATAAGGTGATTTCTTATTTTTGGCGTTAATTAGATATGGACCGTCGTTATATTGAGATGTGTCATCGGATTTACTAGTCAATTGATTAGCAGATACATCTTCTAAAGTACCAATAATAAGGAGGGAGAATACAACAATTAATTGCCAATTAAACTTATACATTTTCCAATAACCGATTAATTTTTTTGTTAGATTAACAGTGTGTTGTGAAAATACATATGAGTTTAAATAGATTAATTGAAACGAGTTATGTCACCGACTACTGTGCAGTATCGATTGTATAACCATCAAGGTATTTATTTTCTAACTTTTTAGTGGTCCCGTTCTCATTTAATGCCGCAATCGCCTCATTGATTTCTTCAACAAAGTTTGTACCAAATTTTGATTTTTTAGCGACAAGAAAACTAACTGGCGTATCAAACGATAGTGCTCTATTAATCACTAGATCTTGTCGTCCATTTTTTTGAAAGAAAAACTCAGCTGTTGCAAGGTGTAAATAACCACCATCTACCTTCCCATTCATGATATTCCGAAATAACCCACGGGCATTTTGAACTCTAATGAGTTGTCTTTTAAAGCGTGGTTTTTTGAGTAATTCAACCATTTCGTCACTGCGATGATCATAGCGAACGTAAGCGACTATAAAACCATCTAATAACATTTCTTTTAAAGACATGCCTTGAAATTGTACTTTCTTTTCAGATTTCCAATAAAATCCAATAGGATCACTTCTAAAGCCGTCACTGGTGAAATAATCTGAAAAACCAGGATTTTCAATACCACCCATCAATAAATCGAATCGTCCAGCCATTGCCTCACCATGTTGACGTCCCCAAGGTAGTTTTTTAACCTCAGAATCGCAATTTAGATGTTTGGCTACCGCTTGAATAAACGTTACATCGTAGCCATCAGCTTTTTTCGTTTTTCCTAAAAATTGATAAGGCGGGCGATCAGACCAACCCGTCACCAATTTACAGGACAGTGTATTTTTTGATTGTACGGGAAAGCTTGCCGTTACAATAATGAATAATAAAGAAAGAAATAGTTTGATTTTTCACCTCCATATGGCAATTGTAAATTGTCGTATTATCCAAGCATCTTAGGAGTATAACTTAGCACTTTTGCATTCGCATGACTGTTATTGTTACGGTGAAAACGCAGACAAATAAGAACAAACAGCACGATTATGTATTTGATAAGAATATTCAGCCAGATAAAACCAACACTCACCAACGTTACAAAATTTGCTTAGTCGTTTCAACTAAAACAATGCACTGGTTTGATGATTAATCATAATTCCATTCAATTGCGATAAAGAATTTTCATCAAAATACCAGACTCTATGTGATGACAAAGGCTGTTTTTAACAACCAGCCCTTGTCATTCATTATTGGTGGTTATTGGGTAAGCTGCTGGATTTTCTCTCTTGAAAATCGTTTAAACAAAACAGGAAGTACGAATAAGGTTAGTAGCGTGGCTGTCATTAACCCACCGACAATAACACTGGCAAGTGGGCGTTGAATCTCAGCGCCAACGCCACTAGACATCAGCATTGGGATAAGCCCTAATGCTGATGTAATTGCAGTCATCAAAACAGGCCTTAGACGAGAAGTGGCACCGTCAAATACAGCATCATCTGTAGATAAGCCCTCTTTGATTCGTTGGTTAATACTTTCCACCATAACAACCCCATTAAGGACTGCGACACCAAACAATGTGATAAAGCCAACTGAGCTTGGCACTGACAAGTATTGTTCACTCAAGTAAAGTGAAAACACACCGCCAATGACAGCAAGTGGAACATTCACCAAAATTAATAGCGCTTGGCCAACACTGCCAAATGCAAAATAAAGTAACAGTGCAATCAATCCTAAGGAAATCGGTAATACAATTGACAAACGCTGCTGTGCTCGCTGTTGATTTTCAAACTGCCCGCCAATTGCCACTGAATACCCAGCAGGTAAATCAACGTTATCATTGATGGCTTGGCGAATATCCGCTACCACACTACCCATGTCTCTATCTTGCACATTGGCTTGAATAACGACACGGCGTTGAACGTCATCGCGACGAACTTGCGGCGGCCCAGACTCATATGAGATGTCGGCGACATCGCCTAACCGAACCCACGCACCAGATGGCGATTGCAAGCGTAGCTCGCTAATAACATCCTTGTCCTTGCGGTGCGTTTGCTCAAGGCGAACGTAAATATCATAACGTTCATTCCCGTTGATAATTTGTCCTGCACTCACGCCGCCAATACCATCTCTCACCACATTCATGACATCACCAACAGACAATCCAAAACGTGATAATTGACCGCGCTTAGGCGCAATCACAAGTTGAGCTTCACCTGCAATTTGTTCAAGCGCAACATCACGCGCCCCAGCCACTGTTTTTATGGCAGATTCAATCTCTTGACCTTTTGCCGCTAACACTCCCAAGTCAGGACCAAACAACTTAATGGCTAGCTGGGCTTTAACGCCAGATAATAATTCGTCGACGCGCGTAGCGATAGGTTGTGAGAAGTTAAGTAACAAGCCTGGAAATTCTTCTAATGATTCTTCCATTAGCCCTTGAAGTGCTTTGCGGTTTGTCGCACTAGTCCACTGTGAAACTGGTTTTAACCCGATATAGATTTCAATGTTATTAACCGGTTCAGGATCGCCACCAAGTTCAGCACGGCCAATACGACTGAGCGTATATTCGACTTCAGGAAACGCCATCAATTTTTCTTCAAGAATTGGCGCAACAGTGAGCGATGTTTCAAGGCTTGATGAAGGAGCGAGCGTTGCACGTAAGTTAATAGTGCCCTCTTCTAGCTCTGGCACAAATTCAGTACCAATCTGTGGTAAAAGAGCCGCTGCACCAACAAGCAATAACAAGCTGCTAACGACCACAGTCTTGGTGTGTTTCATCGCTACTTTAAGTGTGCGACTATAGAGCTTATTCAATGGTTTTAGCACAAAACTTTCACGTTCAACGACTCCCGAATTAAAGAGATAAGTTGCGATTGCTGGCACCACAATTAATGCTACAAAAATAGCACACACTACTGCAAGAATGATGCTAATCGCCATTGGCTGGAATAGCTTGGCCTCTACGCCTTCAAAACTAAATAGCGGCATAAAGACCACCAAAATAATCGATGCAGCGAAAAAGACAGGACGAGCGACTTCCCTACCGGCTTGTTTAATGTGATCAGATGTATTGTTTTCAACGCTATTTTGTCGATTGAGGTGTTTAAACATATTCTCAACCATCACTACGGACCCGTCTACTAACATACCAATGGCAACGGCAATCCCCCCCAATGACATTAGGTTGGCTGATAATCCAAAGTACGACATAACCATTAAGGTGATGGCAATTGAGATGGGAATAGAAACCAAAACTAATATTGTCGCGCGAAGATTCATTAAGAATAAAGCAAGTACAATGGAGATAAAAATAAACGCCAGTGCTAGTGATTGAGCAACCGTTGTTACCGCTTTGGTAATTAAGTCAGATTGATCGTAAAAAGCCTCAAAACGAACGCCTTTAGGCAACGCTTGGTTGATTAATGGAATACGCGCGTTAATTCCATCAATGGTCGCCTTGGTATTGGCGCCCATTCGCTTTAACACGATACCTGAAACCACTTCCCCCAATTGCTCAAGTTCACCATTGGCTCCGCGGCGTGTCATCGTAACCGCGCCTTGACGGATTTCACTACCCAGCGATACATTTGCAATATCTTTTACTGTCACAACAGTGCCGTCAATCGTTTTAACAGGCACTTGCGCGATATCTTTTAACCCTTCATCCCCCCCTCGATACCAACCAGTTCCGCGAATGACTAACTGCTCTTGGCCGCGGTTCATGTACCAACCACCAACATTCGCGTTGTTATCATCAAGCGCTTTAACCACGTCTTCTTGGGTGATTTGATAAGCCAATAATTTACTTGGCTCAATATTGACTTGATATTGCCTAACACTACCACCAAATGACAACACGTTGGTGACACCATCAACCGGCATAACCAATAATTTAACCACCCAATCATTTAGACTGCGCAATGCCATTGCGTCGTAGCCCGCGTCTTTATCGCTAATCAATAAATATTGGAAAACTTGGCCCAAACCAGATGTGTTTGGCCCCATTTCAGGTGTACCTACACCAGCAGGTATAAGCTCTTTCGCTGCCTGTAATCGTTCAAACACCAATTGACGCGCAAAATAAATATCTACACCTTCTTTGAACACGACAGTAACACCAGATAATCCAGTTTTAGATATCGACCGAACTTGTTCTACATCGGGTAATGCATACATTACCGCTTCAATAGGGTAAGTAATCAACTGTTCGACTTCTTCAGCGGCAAGCCCCGGTGCTTCAGTATTAACCGCCACTTGAACATTTGTCACATCAGGAAAAGCGTCTAAGTTTAAACGGGGAATAATCAATACAGCGGCGCATAACGTTGCCACTAATCCAAGCACAACTATTAGTCGATTATTAACCGACCAATCTATCATTTTATTAAACATCAAATCGCCCCTTAGTGGTTATGCGGATCAAATCCGCCTTTTGCGATTTGTGATGCAACGAAAAACGCACCTTGCATAACGATGCGACTATTTGGCGCTAATCCAGATATTTGCCTTAGGTCACCTAAGGATTGAACAACGTCCACTTCAACCGTCTCAAACTCACCAGGATGATCTTCAACATAAACTACCCAATCACCGTCAGCGCTTCGTGTTAACGCGGACTCAGGTACTGCCATCACTGGTGTGTTGGTATCAAACAAAAAGTTAACGTCGACAAACATCCCTGGATGCAACCGATCATTTTGATTGCTGACTTCTAAACGAATAATACGGGTGCGTGTAATAGGATCAATAGTGTGAGCTTCTTGAATGACGGTAGCTTCAAAGCGTTCATTTCCTAATGTTAGATTTGCCTTAGTGCCTTTAGGTAACAACAATTGCTTGTTAGGTGAAATACGGGCTTCGACCCATAACTTGTCTTCTTGCGCTATTTTCATGATGGCATCACCCGCTGCAACGCGTTGACCTTGTGCGAAATCATCATTAATGACAGCGCCATCCGTTTGGGCAATAAGAGTATATTCACCGAGGTTGGAATCATTACTTTTCACTACACTATCAATCGCGTTTTTAGTCAATCCGTAAGCTTTTAGCCGACTAAAGGCTGCAATATAATCAGTTTGCGCAGACAGTAATTTACTTTCACTAACGGTTCCCTTTCCTAATCGTTTAGCACGTAACCATTCGCTATACGCCACACGATAAGTCGCCTGAGCCTGAGCAACTGATTCACTAAATAATGTAACTAATGGTTCACCGGCATGAATATGTTGACCGAGCATCACGTGACGTTTAAGCACCACCGATTCAGTTCTTGCGGACAAAATATAGCTGGTGTAACCATTTGCTTTAATTTCACCTGGCGCATAAACATAGCGCTGATAAATTTGTGGCGTCAGTGAGACAACACTGATATTAGCGAGTTTCATTTGCTCAGGTGTAAGTTTGATGCCTGTTTCATGGTCATTTTTAGCTAATTGCGGATCATGCGCTGATTCACTCTCACTATGAGCATGTGTTGTGAACTCAACAGCAGATCTTTGGGGCGTTTCATGCGCACTATGATCATGTTCTTTTTCGATTTCTGGTAATTGATTTGTCTTGGCATTTATCTGAACGCTCATAAACGCACTAAAAAACAGCGCCATAAGCGCTGACTTTTGAATGATTTCTTTCATTGATTTACTCTTAATTTTAAAACAAGTAGCAATCTTTATTAACAATATAAAGCCAGTAGATTACGCGACGACAATATGGCTATATTATTGAAAATAAAAATAATTAAATGATGCAAAAAATTAAGCGATGGGAGGTCTGTGCTCTGGAGAAATAGTGGCAGAGTCTGCCGAAAAGTTACTAATTAACTGTTTTTCGCTTTTAAAAACGAGCTCTGAATTATCATCAGTATCCAACACAGCAATACTTGATGGAGTATGGCAATGACAACAGTGATGACAATCTAAAGAAGCATTATTTTCTAATGAAACAGCTAATTCCTGATGAGAATCATGTTGGATATTACTGTTATGGCTAACATTCATTTGATGCGGAGCATGAGTATCAAACACGACAGCTATTGTTTGACAGGCAAACAATGCAATGAACGTGAATAATAAAAACCGACTCAACAAAATAACTAATCCAAATTTAACGATAGCGACATTTAATCATAAAAACAAAAAAGGGAACAGTAAAAACTGTTCCCTTGACCTAACTTTACAAAGAGAGTTGTTATAATCATCAATGACTTAGTGATGTTATAACGTAAAGTTAGTTAGGTTTATGGTGTCGCTGTTAGGCGAAGTGTCATACCTGATGAATTTGAGTATCCGTAAATATCAATATTCCAAACACCAGCACCTGGCGCATCAATTGTACAAACTTCATTATTGTCTGCACCATTTGAACGACAGTTGTAGCTAACAGTAGTCGATTCGCGGCCGTTAGTTACATACAAATCAGCATCGCCTGAACCACCAGAAATAGTTACTGTCATTTTCGAGTAACCTGCTGGCATTGAACGCGTGTAACGAGCCCATTGACGACGACTTACTGAAACATTACTCACTGATTCATTAATTGGCTGCAATGCTGGCGTTGTGCTACCTGCATCATAGTTTCCTGTTAACGATAGATTGTTGAATGCAGAGTAAGCACTAACCAATACGTAGTATGTACCGGCACCGCCAGTCATATCACATGACTCATTGCTGCTCGAAGACTCAGACTTACAATCGTAAGTTGTTGTTGTCGGAACAACACCACGTGATACATAAAGATCAGCATCGCCATTAGAACCAGCAATAGAGAAGTTTATGTTACTTGCACCACTTGGTACGTCCATTTTGTAAACAATCGTATTTTTACTTGATGCAGAAAGACCAGTAGCTGGTGACCCTTTAACGAGTGTCTTAATTTCAGATGGCTCAGCAGGACACGAACCAACACCAACAGCACACCATGTTTTTTCAACAGCCGTTTTAGCATCGCTACCGTATAAATCTTGTGCAGCCTGCGCTGTACCGATACGTGCTTGTGCAAAGTTTGTCGAAGCGTTGAAGTAAGTGGTTAACGCGCGGTAGAAAATCTTTTGTGATTTATCTAAACCAAGCTTAGGCACGACAACTGTTGATTTGTTTTGTGGATGTGTACCACCATCAACTAACAGCGCGTAAGCCAGATTCGCAATACCAGAGTTTAAATGAACACCACCGTTATCACCTGATCCTGTGTAGCGATCAGCATAATAATCACGAGACTGATTATCACGAGTCGGATCGTCCATATAGCGCATTGCATCACCAGCGATATTTGGCGTGTATGCTTCTTTAGCTAGCTTCCAGCTAGGTTGTGTACTACCACGATGCCATGCATCAGCAGAAACCCCCATAATGTCAGCCATCGCTTCATTCAATGCACCAGATTCATTGCGATAAATCAGACCAGCAGTAAACTGCACAACACCGTGTGTTAATTCGTGACCAATAATGTCAAGCGATTGAGTTAAATCACCAAATTGGCTACCGTCACCATCACCGTAGAACATTTGGTTTTTATACCATGTTGCATTGTTCCAGTTATGATTAGCATGGACACTAGATACCATTGTCATATCATTATTGTTAATGCCATTACGGTTATGAATTGTTTTAAAGTAATCATAAACTGTTGAAGCACCATCATGTGCACGTTGAGCAGATGCGTCACCACAGCTTTGGTTTGTTGTACACAACAAAGTACCTGATGTGTTAGTACGCTCAGGATCTTGGTTTTCCATGTCGTAAGTGCGTAATGATTTTACGTGGAAAACTTGCGGATGACGGGTTAACTCACGACCATTTTTAACGTTATAAAATACTGAATCATGTTCAAAACCATTATCAGAGTTGTATTTAACTTCAACTTTCCACGCTAATTTTGTCTTACCACGTTCAGGCAAATAAACGTATGCCAGTTCTGGCTCACCAGCAATTTCACCTAATTGAGCAGCACGTTTCAATGCTTTCTTAAGACCACGCGGTTTAACCTTTTTAGCGGCCTTAGCGTTTAATGATTTAACATTCGACTCTTCAGAAATCATTGTTAAATCATCTGAATCGTTTTGAGTCGCTAAGTTACCACTAACGGCATAAATAGTACTCTCATCATTTTCATTCGTTAACGTGACACCTGAAAAACCATTCTCTGCGTGAATAGTCATCGTAGCGCCATAAACAGGCAAGTTGTTTAATTGTTGAGTCAATTGTGTATGAGTTTTACCCAACGCATCTTTCCAATGACGTCGTACAGTAAATTCCTCATTACCTTGCGCTTGATATGACGTTTGCTGAGCAATAAAACGCTTTAACGCTTTCTTGGCCGTCTTCTTGTCTACCTTACCAAAGTTACCCTGTGCAAATTGCACAATACCCGTTTCACTATCAGTGATTATAGTTGTGTCTGCCCAAGCCATTGATGACGTTGCAGCAAGCAATGCACCAGCGATGGCAGTTCTAACTAAAAGTTTATCTTTATTCATTTTATGTCCTTTAAAAGATATTAAGTTTTGTTTGTCGCTATAATTTTTATTTACAGTGGCGACGCGGACAAACTATCACCAAAAATTAACAAAACAAACCTTTATGTAACAAAGTGTTACTTTTGTTGCAGTTTTTAACAACCGTTATAACCAATTGATATTAAATATAATATTTACCAACATAATTCCGAAACTTGATAATCTTCGTCAATTAATATTATGAAAACCTCGCAACACCCAATACTTAAGTACCATTAATATATAATTATGGTTATAAAGAACCATACATTAATTACAATTAATTATATTTCAGCAAGTTACGAACAACCCAGTACTTAAACTGTATACTTAATACAAAATAAGGTTCTAGGTAATAAAAGCCACAATCAGTCACGCTTTAACGAGAACAACTCTCATTGAATGATAAAATTAAAAAAAGATAAATTTTTTTACTGATTTGAAAAATAACGAGAATTAGTTTAGGTGAAATTGCTAAGGGGGAAAATTAATGCATCATTCACAGCAAGTTAGCTGTAAATTAACGCATTATTGATTTAATTCAATTAAGTAAAGGGACTATTTAGATAGCGTAACAATAGTAACTTCTGGTGCTTTTTCACTAAACTCCATGTAACTGACCTTAGCTAACATGCTTTTGCTTGCAGCGTTACTTTGATTTGATGTCACTAACACATTCACCAACTTACGGATCTCACACCCTGAAAACCCACAAAAACTACCTAATGGCATTTGATGATACGTAACAGTATTTGAAGCTGACTTGCTCGCTTCCTTTAAAAAAGCAGCAACCTTAGCATCTTGCTTAACTGCCATCATTGCCTGCGTATCTTGTTTGGTAACTTGCTTTGTGTCTTTACTACTTTGAGCTGTGCATGACACGCTGACTAAAATTAATAAACATAAAGTAATGTATTTCAAATGAGCTCCTGTTTTCTGTCTAACGAATTTTGTTAATGAATATCTTTCACAGACATTCACTTCAATTTCTGAAATTACCATTAACTTCAATAGATTACAATCTAGGCCATGGCAACTCTTGCGGTTTCGTCATATCTCTTAGCCAAGCTTCAACACCATTAAGTGTCCACGGCGGCTGCGCCGTATACGCAAAAGCTTGCCCGTTGAGTTCGAATTGTAATTGCCATGCATGTAAAAACCCAACATCACCTTGATGTTGCGGATAATATCGAGGATCTCCAAGAATAGGCGCGCCAATGCTCTTCATAGCGACACGTAGTTGATGGGTTTTTCCGGTATGAGGCTTGAGCACAAAACCTCGAATACCAGCTGTGACAGAAAAGCTAAAGAATTGAGTCACAGCAGGATTATCGTTACTCTTTAGCAGCAAATAGCTGCCATTGCGCCCTTTTTTCATATCACCTTTGATTAAACCTTGTTTCTTTTTTGGCTTCTTATCTGAAATAGCGAGATAAAATTTACTAATTGTTCGAGACTCAAAAAGCTCACCAAATTGAGCAGCGATCTGAGATGACTTAGCCATGATTAACAAGCCACTGGTCATCTTATCTAAACGGTGCACAGGATAAAGCGCAATATTGCCAAGCGTTTGAGAGACTTTAGCCACGATACCTAAACCACTGTCACTGCAATGAAAATCTACGTTGTTATGTTTATTAATTACCAAAAAATCATCATTATTCTCAATGATGTCAAAATCACTATGCATCTATATATTTGCCTTTAAATCTATTACAACTAAGAAAAATCATTCGTGTGCGTCTTATTTAAAACATTCTACATAATTTAAGTTGCGTCATGATGCAATTCAAATTAATCTATATTGATAATCATTATCATTTGCAATAAAAAATAAGACAGCACTGTAAACTCATTATGAATCAATCAACAGCTAATACATTAATTCCGGCTATGCGCAGCATACAATATAAACGATTTTTTATTCCGCTTTGCTTAATCAGTCTATTGATGTCAGATGTTTTACGACCAATCATTATTCAATCGCTAAGCGACGCGTTTTTACAAGTTACCGTGTTTGTCGCCGCAACCCTAGGTATTTACTACTTCTTACTCGATAAATTCCCCCAGCTTGATCTCAGCTATGTCAGAGAAAAATCGCCCCACTTAGAAGTCCCAATCGCCGCTATTTTAGGTGCTCTGCCCGGCTGCGGTGGCGCCATTATTGTTGTTACGCAGTTCACTAAAAAACAAGCAAGTTTTGGCAGCGTCGTTGCCGTCTTAACCGCGACGATGGGAGACGCCGCTTTTTTGTTACTCGCCACTCGCCCACTCGAAGGCGCTATTATACTGATTATGGGGATTATTGTAGGCATAGTTTCAGGAATTATTGTCAATGCGATACATCCCGCCGATTATTTACAGCCATTAAACGTAAAAGAGAATAACGTTCACCAACCCTATTCATCACCCAACGCCCAACGTCTAAACAGAACCTTTTGGCGTATTTGGATGCTACCAAGCCTGTGTATTGGCATTTTACTCGCCTTCCAATATGACTTTGACGAGCTTACTGTTCAACTAAGCGAATATATTGCCTATTTCGGAGCAATAGGCGCACTGTTCGTCGTCTTTAGTTGGGCACTGTCATCAAAAGGGGAAAATTACCAGCAATTTGCTGCAGAGGATGCACCTAATATTCCTTATTCTAAATTTAATAAAATCATGCAAGACACACACTTTGTCACCACTTGGGTAGTGGTTGCCTTTGTATTATATGAAGTGATCATGACAGTATTTGCAATAGATTTAGGTGCCTGGTTCATTAACTACGGATTTTTAGCACCGCTAATTGGCTTGCTCATTGGTTTATTACCCGGCTGCGGCCCACAAATCTTAGTTACTACCTTATACATTAACGGCATAGTCCCGTTTAGCGCATTAGCCGCCAACGCTATTTCAAACGATGGCGATGCCCTCTTCCCAGCAATTGCACTAGCCCCCAAAGCCGCCGTGGTAGCGACATTGTATTCTGCAATTCCGGCGTTGGTTGTTGGGTATGGGATTTATTGGTTTTATTAGTATTTTTATTATTTTTCACTATTGAAAATGCAAACACATTTTCAATTTAAGAAGTGTAACTTCTGGCGAATCACCCGCATAAAATCGATATGTACCACCAGTCATAGCGTTCAATCGTTCAATATAATGCTCTAAAAGCGAATCTTCCTTTTGAGAGTAGATCCATTGGTAGAGTTTAGGAATTTCATACCTCAACTCTTTCTCTATATTTGAGCGTTTCGTGGTAACACTTTGGACCAAATCAACTAAATTCATATCCTGTAAATTATTGGTAATTTCACTTAATAACTTACGTTTTACAACTTTGAATTCTCGTTCTTTTTCAGCTAACTCGGGTATTTCAGTTTTTGCTCCAAAAATCATTTTCAAATTTTGGATTTCGGAATTGTAATAGTCATTATTCAACCGAAATTTCGACTCTTGAGAAAGTATTTCCAACTGCTCCATAACATCACTTGACTGTACAATTTTTACTTTCTTTTTCTCGTTACAGAACTGTTGATATTGTCGATTAATTTCGATAATTAAATCATTCAAATATGAATATCTTGACTGCAAGAAATTGAATAGCTCCACAAAGTTAATTCCAAAAGATCTATCTTTGGCATCAACAAGGTTACTGTAGAGAATGACCTGAAGATCATGATCGGTATTAAAGCTATCATGAGGCCAACTAGCAAACAATCGTTCTCCATTTCCCCCATCTAAATTCATAGGATGGGCACCAAACATCGCTCTAATCTCTTTAAAATGCATATCATCATCGGCATAGTCAGATTTTAGAAAATGCCTCTTTTCGCCTTTAAAAGGACTAGTTCTACCTTGCTGATTAAAAAATATTGAAAACAACGAAGTGATAGATTCATTCACGATATCAATAGAACTAATTAGTGAATAAGTCTGCATAACTCGAACATCAATGTCTGACGAAAACTGAGGTGCTTCTTGAATGGCACGAATGGCTACTGATATCCAATCCATACAACTACAAATTGGATTCCACTGGTTTTTCACATTCTTTTCCTTATATACATGAAAAACGAAATTACTATTGCCATTTACAACGTCTCTAAACGTAGAAATCAATTCATCATCTATCTCAGAGTCAATGTGTTTGTATATCTTCTTCATTTCTTAAAACTCCATTTCTAATTACAAAAAATCCAGCTTAGTTGCCTAAGCTGGATTTTTATTAACAAGCGAATCTAGTTAGAAAACTAAATCTTAGCGTGAAGCTCTTGAACAGATGTTACCGTTGAGCGGTCATCAGCTAGGATTGAATCACAAGTCGCTAGTGCAGCGTTCATTGTTGTAGTGTAGCTAACCTTGTAACGCAGTGCACCCGCACGTAGTTTACGTGAATCGGTGATGGCTTGACGGCCTTCCGTGGTATTTACGATGTACTCGTATTCACCGTTGGTAATGCGGTCAAGAATGTGCGGGCGACCTTCGCTTACCTTGTTTACCAAGCGTGGGTTGATACCTGCTTCACCAAGCACTACTGCAGTACCGTGTGTTGCATCTAGCTCGTAACCTAAATCTAGTAGTTTTTGAGCCAGCTGTGCTACGCGACCTTTATCACTTTCACGTACAGAGATTAACGCACGGCCTTTTCTCGGTACATTTGATTGTGCACCGAGCTGCGCTTTAGCATAAGCTTCGGCGAATGTTTCACCAACACCCATTACTTCACCAGTTGAGCGCATTTCAGGGCCTAAGATTGGGTCAGCACCGTGGAACTTGTTAAACGGCAATACCACTTCTTTAACACTGTAGTATGGCGGCACAACTTCAGTAGTGAAACCTAGCTCTTTCAGTGATTTACCAGCCATTACTTTAGCTGCAATCTTCGCTAGTGGTACACCAGTCGCTTTTGATACAAATGGAATAGTACGCGCTGCGCGAGGGTTGACTTCAATCATGTAGATCTCGTCATCTTTAACGGCAAATTGCGTATTCATTAGACCAATTACACCAAGCTCTAGTGCCAGTTTACGTACCATTTCACGTAGTCTGTCTTGAACATCTTGTGACAACGTATACGGCGGTAATGAACAACCAGAGTCACCTGAGTGAACACCTGCTTCTTCGATGTGTTCCATGATGCCGCCAACAACTACGTCAACACCGTCACATACTGCATCAACATCAACTTCGGTTGCGTTATCTAGGAAACGATCAAGAAGGATTGGTGAATCGTTTGATACGCTAACCGCGGCGCTCATGTAACGACGTAAGTCTTGCTCGTCGTATACGATTTCCATTGCGCGGCCACCAAGAACGTATGATGGACGTACAACTAGCGGGAAGCCAATGTTGGCAGATTCTGCAATGGCTTCTTCTGTGCTACTTACCGTTTGATTCGTTGGCTGTTTGATGCCTAAACGCTCAATCATTTGTTGGAAGCGTTCACGGTCTTCAGCGCGGTCAATCGCGTCAGGAGATGTACCAATGATTGGTACGCCAGCGGCTTCTAACGCACGTGCTAGTTTAAGTGGTGTTTGACCACCGTATTGAACAATAACGCCTTTTGGTTTTTCAATACGAACGATTTCGATAACATCTTCAAAAGTTACTGATTCGAAGTATAATCGGTCTGATGTGTCATAGTCGGTAGAAACGGTTTCAGGGTTACAGTTGACCATGATGGTTTCATACCCTTCTTCACGCATCGCCATCGCGGCGTGAACACAACAGTAATCAAATTCGATACCTTGACCGATACGGTTTGGACCGCCACCGATAATCATGATTTTTTCTTTGTCTGTAACGTTTGACTCACACTCTTCATCGTAACAAGAATACATGTAAGCCGTGTCAGATGAGAATTCTGCCGCACAAGTATCAACGCGCTTGTATACTGGGTGAATGTCATGACGGTCACGAATTTTACGTACTTCAGACTCAGCAACACCTAACACATCAGCAAGACGTGAATCGGCAAAACCTTTACGTTTTAGCGCACGTAGATAGTCTGGCGTTAGGTTTGCCATACCGCCATCAGCAACGGCGTATTCTTCGTTAACGATGTCTTGAATTTGGACCAAGAACCAGCGATCAACACGGGTGATGTTGAAGACTTCTTCTAGGCTCATGCCAAAGCGGAATGCATCAGCAATGTACCAGATACGGTCGCTCCCAGCATTGGTTAACTCGTGCTTGATTTTGCTCATTGCCTCGCTGTCATCAGCGTCAACAATTGGGTCAAAACCACTAACACCAACTTCTAAGCCACGCAGTGCTTTTTGCATTGATTCTTGTTGGTTACGGCCAATAGCCATAACTTCACCAACAGATTTCATTTGCGTTGTTAGACGATCTTCTGAACCAGCGAATTTTTCAAAGTTAAAACGTGGAATTTTCGTTACAACGTAATCAATTGAAGGTTCAAATGATGCTGGGGTTGCGCCGCCAGTGATATCATTTGATAACTCATCTAGCGTGTAACCTACCGCTAACTTGGCAGCGATTTTGGCAATTGGGAAACCTGTTGCTTTTGACGCTAGTGCAGATGAACGTGATACACGTGGGTTCATTTCGATGATAACCATACGGCCAGTATTTGGACATTGACCAAACTGTACGTTTGAACCACCTGTCTCAACACCGATTTCACGTAATACCGCCATCGATGCATTACGCATGATTTGGTATTCTTTATCAGTTAGCGTTTGCGCTGGTGCAACAGTGATAGAGTCACCAGTGTGAATACCCATTGGATCAAAGTTTTCGATGGTACAAACGATAATACAGTTATCGTTTTTATCACGCACCACTTCCATTTCGTATTCTTTCCAACCGATTAACGACTCATCAATTAATAATTCGTTAGTTGGTGATAAATCTAAACCGCGGGTACAAATTTCAACGAACTCTTCGATGTTGTATGCGATACCGCCGCCAGTTCCACCCATAGTAAACGACGGACGAATGATACAAGGGAAGCCAACTTTCTGTTGAACAGCGTGCGCTTCTTCCATCGTGTGAGCAATACCCGCTTCAGGCGTCGCTAAGCCGATTTTTTTCATTGCAACGTCAAAACGGCTGCGATCTTCAGCTTTATCAATGGCATCGGCTGTCGCGCCAATCATCTCTACATTGTATTTGGCTAAAACACCTTTGCTTTCTAGCTCTAGTGCACAGTTTAATGCTGTTTGGCCACCCATGGTTGGTAACACGGCACATGGGCGTTCTTTTTCAATTATTTTTTCAACAACTTCCCAGTGAATTGGCTCGATGTAAGTTGCATCAGCCATCTCTGGGTCAGTCATAATCGTTGCAGGGTTAGAGTTAACTAGGATAACTCGATAACCTTCTTCACGCAGTGCTTTACAAGCTTGTGCGCCAGAGTAATCAAATTCACAAGCCTGACCAATAACAATTGGACCAGCGCCTAAGATAAGAATACTTTTTAAATCGGTACGTTTTGCCATAATTTTAAATCCTGTCTATATCTGTTAAGCGATGATTACTTTGCGGCTTTATGAGCTTCAATCAATTCAATGAAATGATCGAACAGCGGCGCTGCATCATGTGGACCTGGGCTAGCTTCGGGATGCCCTTGGAAGCTAAACGCTGGCTTATCAGTAAGATGAATACCTTGTAGCGAGCCATCAAATAATGATTTGTGAGTCGCTTTAACATTGTTTGGTAATGTCGCTTCGTCGGCAGCAAAACCGTGGTTTTGGGCTGTGATCATTACACGACCAGACTCAAGCTCTTGCACCGGATGGTTAGCACCGTGATGACCAAACTTCATTTTCACGGTTTGAGCACCACTAGCTAGTGCAAGTAATTGATGACCTAAACAAATACCAAACTGTGGAATGTCTGTCTCTAAGAACGCTTTAATGGCGTCGATGGCGTAGGTACATGGCTCAGGATCACCAGGACCATTCGATAAGAAGATACCATCAGGGTTCATCGCAAGTACTTCACTTGCAGGCGTCTGCGCAGGAACAACGGTTAAGCGACAACCGCGGTCAACTAACATACGCATAATGTTGTCTTTAATACCAAAATCATAAGCAACAACGTGATGTGGCAACTCTTCGCTTGGCGTATCTGATGGTAAACCACCCACTAATGACCAAGTTTTCTTAGCGAATGAATATGATTCTTTGGTGGTTACTTCTTTGGCTAAATCCATGCCTTTTAACCCAGCAAAACTATTTGCTAACTCTTGTGCTTTCGCTTCATCGATGTCACCCGCCATGATACAACCTGCTTGCGCACCTTTTTCTCGTAGCACACGAGTCAATCGACGCGTATCGATGTTCGCAATACCAACGATACCATTGTCAGACAAATAGTCTGTTAATGATTTTTCGTTGCGGAAGCTACTAGTAAGCAAAGGAAGGTCACGAATGATTAAGCCACAAGCATGGATCTGATCAGATTCTTCGTCTTGTGAATTAGTGCCGGTATTGCCAATATGAGGATAAGTTAGAGTAACGATTTGTCGAGCGTAAGAAGGGTCAGTTAAAATTTCTTGATAACCAGTCATTGACGTATTAAAAACTACTTCACCGACTGAATGTCCTACTGCACCAATTGATGTTCCACGGAATAGTGAACCATCTTCAAGTACTAATAAGGCGGATTTACTCAAAACAACCTCCAAAAGATAATAAAAACATTCACATAGATGAATGTCTGTTTTTTTAGTTAAAAACGTTAGGCGCATTACTACCCAACCAAATTCGGCGTAGTATAGCTTAGCGCTCTATACCTGTCTACCCTAAAACACATAAACACCTAACACAACGAACATTAAACACCAAACACTCAAAACCCTTAAACTACAACGACAAACAACAGGAACACTTGTATAACAAAACATTTAAACAAAAAAAAACCACCTTAAATAACAATTAGATAAAACAACTACCAATAAAAATAGACACTAGTGACAACTTTACCCAGCCAAACGAAATAACTCGTTTTTTACATAAAAACATGCGTATTCAATGAGTAAAATTAAATCAACGCCTGTAAATTTGATTACATTGTTAATAAATACACAGCATTTTTCATTTTTAACTCAGAAAAAGACACATAAACAACCAAAAAACGCAGACAACATGCAATATACACCCAAAACACCCACAACTATCAAAATAATTACAATAAAAGATTAAAAACAGCAACTTAAAAACCAACATAAATACATTACCAGCAAAAAGAATGGTAAAAACAAGACGTATAACATATAAGTTTTATTTTGGACAAGCGATTGATTCAGACTCTAACAATTTCTTTGTTATTAATGTGGTGATACATAATGTTACATATTCCACTAATAATTTGGGATTAATTTTTATTAAAGATCTAATATAAACTACTGTTATTTCAGAGAAATATAGAACTGCCTAATTTATGTCATAAAATTACCTCTTTAGTGCCATTGATTTTAACTTGGCATATGTTATTACTAGGTAACAATTGATTACATTCTCCAGAAAGTTAAGAGAACTAAAAATGTCAATTGCCGAAAAGATACTTTTTGGTCATTTAACGCTAATTCAAAATGTAGAAAATCACACCAAAGAAAATTTGGTGAAAGTAAGGAAAAACTAATGATTGTCTCAAAAAACACTGTTAAAAATGTTGCACTAAGTTTAGTTACCGTTGCTGTATTAACAGCATGTCATTCAGGCAAAAAAGCACGTACGGCACCGCCGACACCAGCTCCAACTCCGGCGCCAACTCCGGCGCCAACGCCTACCGAATTGGGAATAAAGGTTGCTGACGGTTACCTAAAAGGCGCTTTCGTTTATTTAGATGTGAATGAAAACTCAGTGCACGACACTGACGAACCATCAGGTACAACTGGAGCGGGTGGTGTAGTGACACTTAATACGACCGGTATCGAAAATCCAGACACTTATCCTATTATCGCTATTGCGAAAAAAGCTTCAACGACTGATGAAGATACAGATGCTCTAGTTGCAAAAGACTTCTCAATGAGTACACCTGCCGGTAATACCGTTGTTAATCCGATCACGACATTAATTCAAACGAAAATTGCTGAAGCAAAAGCTGCTGGTGGAACGCTTTCACTTGCTGACGCTGTAGCAGCAGTCGCACAAGACTTAGGATTGGGTGACGTTACTTCTGAACAGTTACTAGGTGATTATCTAGATGGCAAATCAGGCAACGACTTTAAAGAAAAGATTCACGCGATTGCACGTAGCATCGTTCAATTACTTCCAGCTGAAGCTGCAGATTTAGCAAAAGAGCTGAAAGATGCAGATGGCACTTTAGGCGAGATTGCTAAAGCAATTACTGATGCTATTGCGGCAGGTGGTGATCCAGACAAAATCACGGTTGTAGTTGGTGACGGTGGTAAAGTTGAAACCAAAATTCCAGAAGTTGAAGATGCTAAAGAGTTCGTTGCTGACGTTCGTGATTGGGGCACAACAATTGCTGACGGGTTCGACACACCAGCAAACGCATTTGCCGATAAAGCTGATGCGGCGGAAATGCTAATTGATGCTCAAGTAGATTCACTAATGGATTTGGGCAACGAAGTCCTTATGGTCGTTGAAGATGCAATGGAAGAAGGCCAATTAGAAGACCTTGCTCTTGCTGATTTTGTCGGCGCAGCTGCCGGCGGAACAGTCACGGTATCTGATATCGTTGAAACTGACACTGCGATGAAAGGTAAAGTTGAACTAGATCTTATGTTTGGCACAGACAAAGTTAAGATGATGATCGAGATTGACGCTGGTCCTGTAGCAGATTCAACTAAATCTAACGGTAGCCTTATGTTTAGTGCAATGTTAACCAATGCTGACGCATCTATCGAGCTAAGCGACGGTAAATTCATCGTTAAAGGTCTGCAACTTGCAGACGGCGACACCGAAGAAAGCTTTAAAGATGCAACCGTTGAACTAAACGCAATGTTAAAAGCAAGTAGCCTTAAAACTGACACTGGTATGTTTACAGGTAACGTTGGCGCTGCAGGTAAATGGATGGAGCTCGAAGATGGTACTGGCGGCACTTTAATTCCTTCTTCTCTATCGTTTGGCGGCTCATTTGGCAGTGGCGATGAAATGTTCGACGCATCGCTAATGATTACATCAACAGGTGATTACGATGTAGCAGCAGATGGTGACGTTATCGAAACTGAAGATAACTGGGTTGATGCCACAGCAGTATTAACTGTTGACGTAGCTATGGAAAACTTCGATGGCGCGAGTGCTGATATTACTATTGAACGTACTTCCGTTGACGATGGCACTATCGAAATAATGCTAATGGATGGCGATGATGCACGTAAAGTTGTTCTTTCTGGCAGCACAGACGATGCAACAGGTCAGATTAAAGCAACTAATGCAGATAAGAGTGTTATGGTGACGGTTAAAACTGAAGGTGTTAAAGATGGCGACGACGTAGGTCAAGTTATCATCGGCGCTAAAGTAGTTGGTACCATTTCGCTAGTAGGCAATGTTCATAAGATTAAATACACTGACGGCAGTTTTGAAACTTTATTCTAGAATAAGTTAAAAAAACGTTAGTTCAAAACCAGCGCTTTTAGCGCTGGTTTTTATTTTTCATCGAAAGAAATTAGTAGTATGCAAAACAAAAATAAATATTCTTATGTAAGCATTATTTTGCTTTCGTTATCCAACACTGTGTCAGCCAATGATAATGACTGGCGCTTTGAAACATCCTTTTCTAGTTACAGTAATAGTGAAGTCGTTTCAATAAAATCAATCGCTGATGATACATGGGAAGGCGACTATAAAGACGCCGATTCACTATTTACAACAAACAGAGCAGACATGGGTATTGGCTATGGTAATTGGTTAGTGGGTGGCGCTATGCGCTATGACTACTTTGGCCATTTCAGCAAAGATACTGGGCGCTTTTTTTATCTTGATAAAAATGACCAGTCACAACCTGACAATACCGACCTTGATTTATTATTAGATGTCGAACATACATTCGCTAGCGGCCCGTTTATTCAATATAACAATTCTTACAAATCATTAAATTACAGTGTAAGGCTAAATTACTGGCAGAGCGACCAAGTATTATCAGGCCGAGTCTCGGGGCAGATAAATACTGCTACAGATGAAAATTATCAAGGTCAGCTAGATTTTGATTATTACTATGAAGAAGACACGATTTTTGACCGAGAAACACCAGATACTATGTATGGCGATGGCTATAGTTTAGATATTGGGCTTAATTGGCAAGCGACACCCGATCTGAATATCGCATTAGATATTAAAGATATTGGTTACGCCCTCAATTGGGACCGTGTTTATCATACCCAGGCGACATTAGTTCGCGGGGAAGATAAGAAGAATAATCAAGCAAGTTTAAGTGGCATTGAAAATGACCTTGATTATAAACAGCGCTTTAATGAGCAAGTTTACCTACAGGTCGATTATCAAATCTCTTACGGTACAGTGCTCGTTGGTAACGATTATATCAACAGCACTCATCACTGGTTTACTGGATTTAAAATGCCAGTATGGGGCGATTTCGCTGACGCTTCAATTAGCATTTATCCTGAAACTCGCGCAATAAAATTTGGCTTGGAAGGAAAAATGGTTGGTGTGAGTCTAGGTATCAACAAAGCAAAATTTACTGACGCAAATACAGTAATATTAAACATGTATTTTAAGTACTAACCTACCCAATTATTGCCTATAAAAAAGCGAGTATTTCACAGGAAATACTCGCTTTTTTTTAAGGTCACTAACGAACGACTAATTAAAACTTGTAACGTGCAGTAAAGCTTACACGGCGTGGCGTTTGATAGTTAATTGGCGCTTGGAAGTTAGGGTTAGGTGTTGCAGCAGTGCCTGAACCAGATTCAGCTGTTTCAACAAACTCAGTAACTTCTTGGAAGTTTAGGATATTGCGAACATCAATTTTCAGGCTTAAGCCTTCAATTGAAGCCGGCTTGTAGCTTAAACCAACATCTAAGTTTTTAGTCCAAGGAGTGCGACCTTCGTCGCCACGTTGAGTCAGTTCACCATTACAGTAGTACGACGATGCACCGTAACTTGCAAGGTTATCGTAATCAACGCCTAACTCATCTTTTAATGCTTCTAAAGGAACGAAACCTTGACAGCTCATAGGACGGCCAGATGAGATTGTCATGTTTGCAGAGATCGACACTTCATCGTTTAACTTGTAGGCACCAAACACTTTTAATGTATGACGACGATCATTTGGTAAAGGACCGTATGCACCGTGTTGGAATAATGCGTTATCAATATCTTGTGTTAAGCCAGCATCTTCTTGCTCGTTCGTTGAGTTAACGTAACCTTCTGAGTTACCTTCACTCTTAGCAAGCGTGTAAGACGCCTTCATGTACCAATCATCGTTCATTGGACGCTCAGCAGTTAACTCTAGAGCTTGATATTTACGCTTGTATACGTCAAGACCGAAGTATTCTTTTGGTACGACAGTCGTTACGTATTCACCGTTGTTTTCTAAGTCCATTGCCAGTGATACATCACGGCCTGGGTTCATTAGGAAACAATCTGCCAAAGTATGATAATCAAAGCTGTCGTAGCCTTTGTCTTTAGCGAAGTTGATGAATGGTTGGAAAGAACAGTAATCGTCCATGCCATCTTTAACTTCACGATAGATAACTTTAGCGCCAACAGTCCAATCTTCAAGCTCTTGTTGGTAACCTAAAATTAACTCGTCTTGATACATTGGGTTAAGATCTGTTACCGCAACAGTGCGTGAATCAGGTGCGTCTTTTGAACCACTTAATAGCGTGTCACCTAACTGTGCGCCAAGTACATCTGGAGCAGATGTTGTTGGGTTTTCATCAGCGCTATCTACCAAGAAGTATTCTTCTAGCGAATATTCGATACCAGAAGCACGAATGTTAGTGTTTGATGCAACAGGAATGTAGTAACGACCTAACGTACCATACACTTTATGAGTACCTTCGCCACCCATATCCCATGCGAAACCTAATCGTGGAGCAACTTGGTTAGATGCTTCAACAAATACATCACCTTGGCTGTTACTGTTTTTGAAACCTTCAGAGCGAAGACCTAAATAAACCATCCATTCGTCATTTACTTGCCAGTTATCTTCGATGTAGAACGCGGTATTTTCTACTTCAAAGCTACCAGAAACAGTATTGCTCTGTCTGTGACGAATGTAATCCTGACCTTCAGGAACAACAACACCGTTTACAGTTTTGCCTGAACCTGTGTGCCAGCGCCAGTAATCGCCACCAGAGAATTCAGTACCACGACGAGTTGATGTAAATTTCTCGTGATCGTAACCGATTTTAATCGTATGGTCGTCCATTGCGTATTCAACGCTAAAACGAACCGACTCACGAACATCTTCATCAGGCGCGAAGTTTGGATCTGGGCGACTGGTTTGAGATTGGGCAATGCCCCAACAACCAATACGCTGTGAACTAGTTGGTGTTTCACGACGATCGTAAACCAACGGACATTCAGCACCTGGACCGATATCTGGATTTCGTGCAGAAAGCGTGTTATTCATTTCACCCCATAACAAGCTTGCTGTTAAATCATCAGTGATAAATCCAGTGTAATTTACGATTGAAACGTCGCCACCAGATGTAATTTCGTATGACTCATCAGCCACACCGTGCTCACTGCCGTAACGAACGTCGTCAGCATAAGAGTATGGCGTGTATTCGTTGTCTTTCTCATTGTTGATATGAGTAACTTCTAGTAAATGATTGTCATTGATGTGCCAATCAAGTTTTACTAAATACATCGGTGAATTATTTTTACGAACTTGGCTAGTTTGGCTACCAAACGTCTCTACTTCATCTTTAGTCCCTTCAAATAAACCAAAGAAAAATAATTCGTCCTGAATAACAGGACCAGAAATGTAAGCATTGTAAGACATGTAGTCATAGCTATTTGCAGAGCGATATTGAATATAACGATCTTTATAACCTTGCTCAGGATCTTGAGAAAGTGCATCTTTACTATCTTCACGGAATGCAGAAGGCGTCATATAGATAGAGCCGCCGCCAGACCATTCGTTCGTACCACGTTTGGTTACTAAGTTGACAACACCACCTAGTGAACGGCCGTATTCGGCACCGTAACCACCCGTTTTAACTTGTTGCTGTGCAACAGCATCATATGGAAGTGCAGCGAAAGAGGTAAAGTTACGAATATTAGTAACGTCGAAACCGTTAATGAAATAACCATTTTCAGCAACTGAAGAGCCGCCAAATGATGCAAGGTTGCCGAAACCAGAGTCACCAGAAGTAGCACCAGGTGCTAATAATGCAACACTTGTTAGATCACGTGCAACAGGTAGTAATTCAATTTGCTCTGCGGTAAACACAGACGTTGATTCAGCTGATGAAGTATCAATAGTCGCTAGTTGACGACCAACAATCTCAATAGCTTCAACGTTAGTAAAATCAACTGAACTACCCGTACCGATAGTTACTGTTACATTGTTAGTGCGGCTACCGTTTGTTACGGTGTATTTACCAGTAGGTAGTTTAGGAAAGTTAAAACGTCCACTGTCACTTACTGTTACTGAACGAGAAAAACCTGTTGCTGGGTTTTTAATAGTAACTGTTTTGCCTTCCATCGCGCGGCCGTAAATCGAACCACTTGAGTTATCTGCAAATGCAGGCATTGCCATGCCTAACGAAACAGTAACAGCCATTGCCGTTAGCGAACGCTTAAATACATTAGAGTTCATACTTCTCTCTCTGTTGATATAGTTATTGTAGTTAGAAATAGCTATGACTATTTCCCGGCGGTCAAGCTATCACCACAAAATCACGACTGCAATGCAGCAGATTTAACACAGTGACAACATAAAACATCGAAATAACAGAAAAACAGAGACTTACTTTTAAACATTAATTTTACATAAAATTTAAGTGGCCAAAATTGAATCAAAAGCGGTTTTGAACGAACAAAAACCAATCAAAACAAATAATTAACAACAAAAACACAGAGACAACAAATACACATCTGACGACACATCAATTACACCGAAAGTACATTTATCAACAAAAAAGGCGAACAATTTACATTGCTCGCCGTTCGTTAACAACTTATTGTCAGCTCTTTATGAGCCTTTATGAGCTCTTGCCACATTCAATAAGTATTCATACACTTGCGCGAGTGCCTTATTCGATTTAGAAGACTTGTTGAGTTCACGTGCCCTCTTCTTGTTTCCTTTACGTTTTGCTTTGTTCGCTTTTTTAGCCTGACGATTACTCAACTGGCCTTTATTTCGTTTAGTCGATTTAAATGATTTAAGATGATTCTCTACATTGTCATCGATTAAAGCAGCATAAATTGATTGCTCGACATTCACGCTATTTGCTTTTTTATGACCCAGTGTTATTTCTAACGTGTTAACCAAGTTACCAAAATACCACTGCTTAGCGCTCATTAAGTTTGCTTCTTGGCGCTTTATCGCAATCAAATCGGTATCAGTTGTAGGATTCAGAGTGGCTATTTCAGCTCGTAGTCTTAATTCTCGTTCAGAATAAATGGTCACGTCTTTTTTCCAAAATACCAATTTGTATTTTAGAAGCTTGATGTGATCTTTTTTCAAGTGCTTAACTCGAGACACTAAAACATTAGTCACTTCAGCCGGAACAAAATCAAATCGAACAATGACCGGATCATGATCTGAACTGCGATACTCGTCTGGAGCATAGAATAATGCCTGCTGTTCTGGGGATTTACTTTCCAAGTTATAATCTAACGCGCGTGGTTCATCAGCGTTAATAGGAAGGAAAAACGCATGATCGACATGTTTGGCTAATGATACACTTGCCATCGCATGATCTAGGTAACCTGCTTGACCATCAAAGACATATGAATACGGCATATCGTCACTCGCTAGCAAATCTTGATAACCCGTCGCCTTTAGCGCAGAAATAGGATCTTCTTTTGCATACGCATTAAGATCTCCAATCACCAAACGATTATCTTGACTAGCAAAACCATCAGACGACGCCATCCAATTGCTAAGCGCCTGCGCCTGTTGCATACGCTTGTCATTAAAACAACCTTGTCCATCTCCTTGATCTTGATCTAAGCCAGTTGCTCTTGAACAACTTCCTTTAGATTTAAAGTGATTTACAACAACAGCAAGTGAGTCACCTGTTTTGTTAAATACAAACTCTTGTGCTAATGGCGGACGATCAAAAATTGGATTTTCATTTATCTTCGCCGGCCCCTCTAGGGATACAGATTCAGTGCGGTAAATTAAGGCAACTGCAATTTCATCATCACCAATTTCACCACCCGTATTTACAAACTGATAAGTGCCCTGCCCTGCATAGTCATTTAGTGCACTTACCAACTGGCTTAATGTGCTATTACTGCCCACGCCATCATTTTCGATTTCCATCAAACCTACAATGTCAGCGTCTAATGCGATAATAGCGTTGACCACTTTATCAAGTTGACGCTGATACTCTTCAAGGCTATCTGCACCACGACTTGTTGGAAAACCATCGTTTTGTCCATCACCGTTAAAAAGGTTCAGAACATTAAAACTAGCGACCGTCAGCCCCTCGTACATAACATCCGCAGAGAGGAGTCGGTTGGTATGACCGACAAATGTTGGCTCCTGAGATGGGAGCACGCGATATTTTCCAAACGAATAATCCATAATGCCAGATAAGCTACTCACGGTACTACCAGCACGTAGCGTATTTTGCGCGCTAAGGCCACCTGTTGGATAGATCACCTGCTCTGGATTAATGCCATTCATGCCATCATCTAAAATTAATGTATTGCGACGATTTTCTGCCGCTAACGCCAAGGCTTGTTCAGAGTTTGGCGTAAACACATTCGTTGGGTTAAACAAACGTTTACTAGATAATGTTATTTCACCATAACGTGCTAAATCAGCATTATTAGACACCGTTAGTGGGTCGTTAAAAGTCACTAACATCCCTTCCCATGCTTCAGGCGAATCTTGTGAGGTAAATGGCATAGTGATAGTTAACGCATCAATACTACCTGTACCACAATCAAGAGGCGCATCTGTGGCTGTTATTTGGGTTTTACCATAACTCTCAGAAACACGACCCTGTATACGAAGTACCTGACCAACTGCAAATTGTGAATCACCACTCACAAAAATACCTTCTGATGTAGTCTCATCATTATCTAAATCAGCAGCTGCCTGTTGCATGAAGAAACCATTGAGTGCTGGTGTCACCTGCGTGACAATTGCTTCAATCGTGACTGTATCCCCAACCATTGGTGAACTTGCACTGCTGCCTTGAATGGTACTAATGAGTGTTGCATCATCGCTACATTGACCAAAGCCACCGCCCGTACTGCCATCATCAACATCGTGTGAACCTAAGTTTGTAAATGTATCTTTGGCAAAGCCAACCCACTGTAGAGACGGATCAAATTCATCATCGATGGTTACATCACCAGACATCACCGATGATTTTCTTACTAATGAACGATCTTTGGTCGATGTTTCGCCAGCGCCCCAATTACTACCAGGATCAATACCAACTTGACCAAATGAGTCTAAAACAACGTCGTCAGCAAGCAATACATAACTATCATCACCATTATGGCTAATACCGCCACTCTGTTGATCTGCGTAGGCTTTTAGCTCATCTGACGCACTTGTGCCAACAATGACAAATGTTGAGTTAGCAGCTATAACACCACTTAATTCTATCGCTACCGGTGTGGTTGCCCCGTTAGAAAAACGAGCTAATGAAACATTGCTCTCTGACAAATCAACAGTACTATTGCTTAAGTTATATAATTCAATGGCCTTATTATCCCCGCCGCCCTCAATATACTCAGAAATAATTAATGCAGGTGAATCACCTGAACCGCCGCCTCCTCCAGAGCCATCACAAGCAGCGTCATCAAAGAGTAAACCAACCCAATTTGGATTATCGATAAACGGATTGCGATTGCCTTGATATTCGTAAATAGCGTTATTGCGAGCTTCTTCGCTACTATCAACAGGATCTTCCATATGCCACTCATATAAACGACATAGTTTACCTAGATTTGCTTCACCAGTTGATGTTAAACGATTAACCAGTGATAAATCAGGCGTTATATCATTGCCTTGATAACGTGTGTCCATATAAAACATCATACGTGCAACATCGCCTTTAATATCATCACGAGGCTCAAATGAGTCACCGTCAACGCGATTACTCGGCGCTTCCGCGAGCTCGTTATCACTATCATCAAAGTCTAAATTGCCACGTGATGAGTTCACTGAGATATCAGTCGGGCGTAAATGATGAATATCTGTATATGCCTCATTCGATTGACTGCTAAAACCGTGACTTTTTGGCCATGAATGTTCACGGTTCCAATTATCTTGATTACTACTTTGACTACCACTGCCATTACTGTGTTTAGACTGTGATGTGCCTTTGTACCAAAGAATAACGTTGTCAGCATTATCAGGATCTTCATCAGTATGCGTCAATGCAGTCCACACCTCAGAATAAGTCAGGACTTTATGATTGTTAGCAAGAACAGTACTTAAGGTGCTTTTAATTATTTTAGCGCTTTCATTATTATTGATATCAGCGGTAACTTCAGCGTAATAACTCGCCGCATCAAAAGACGATGCATCAGCTATTTTATCGAGCGATGGACAATTGAAACATGCCGATTCACCGCCACCACCTCCGCCACCGTTTCCTCCGGTGCTACGAATTGGATATGGCAGATTCGCTGTTGAATTAGATGATTCATCATCCAGTGCATTTGGGCCACTAAATGCCCAGTTAGAAATGACAAAATTTTCACCGTCAGGCCCTGTATTTGCAATTCGAGATGCCCAGCCGTCAAGATATTCCCAATCTTCATCTGTACCATCAGTATTAATGTCACCAAAGGTATCAATGACCACGCCGTTACAATGAAGTAATATGGCATCATCGCCGTTAATATTAACCAAGTCACTGACATGGTCTGGCGCAAATCCAAAGAAGTTTTGGAACCCTTCTTCATTGGCCGTTACTGTGACGAAATCACCTGCATCAGCTGAGCCAATTGGAAAAGTGAAGCGCTGTTCACTATTACCATTGCCGTTTGAGGCAACACCTAAGCCACATTGGCTTAGATCCGAAATGTTATTATTAACGCGTAGCTCAACAGCCTTCGGATGACCACCACTTAATGGTCCATCAATCACACCGACTATCGACATATCGTTGGCAAAAGCCAAAGTACTTGAAAAGCCACTTAACATGACCAGTGTTCTAATTTTCATAATTATCCCCGTTTGATTGTTTACCAATTTCTATTGGAAATTGCTTGCTTTATAGTCCCCCATCAAGGTGACAATTTTTTGACACAAATAAAACAAACAGGTGATATTTGTCACACAATGTCCTTGCACTCAATAAATAGAGGATATAAACACTGCTTTTGAGTACCCCATCGCATTTTAACTAATTAGCCAAGAATCCAACTGGCGAATGAAAATTTATAGTCTACGAAGCCAAATATCAGGCATAAAAAAAGGAGCCCTAAGGCTCCTTTAAGTAATCCTAACTAATTAAATTAGCTAACGATTTCTAATAACTCAACATCAAATACTAATGCGCTAAATGGCGCGATTGCACCGCCAGCACCTTGCTCACCATACGCTAGGTTATGTGGGATGTGTAGCTTGTATTTAGAACCAACGTTCATTAGTTGTAACGCTTCAGTCCAACCAGCGATAACACCGCCAACAGGGAATTCAGCAGGTTGACCACGATCGTATGAACTGTCAAATACAGTACCATCGATTAATGTACCGTGGTAATGAACGCGTACTGTAGATTGAGCTGTTGGCTTTTCGCCTTCGCCTTCACTAACAACTTCAAACTGAAGACCAGAAGCTACTGTAGTAACGCCTTCACGCTTTGCATTTTCTTCTAAGTATTTTTCGCCTTCAGCAGCCATTACTGTTGCTTTTTCAGCAGCAGCAGCTTGCATGCGCTCGTTAATTTCTTTAAACGCTTCGTTTAAGTCATCAACACTTACTTTACTTGCTTCTTTAGCAAATGCGTCAGCAAGACCTTGCTGAACAGCAGAAATATCAATACCGTCAAATGGGTTAGCTGCTAGTTGTTCACCCATGTTGCGGCCAACACCGTAACTTGCACGTTGTTCAATTGTTGTAAATTCAGACATACTTTTTATCTCTATTTTAAAGTTTGCAGTTTGGACGTTTGCCCTCACTGACTGCTTGAGTATATAACGCGTTAGCCGCGCTCATATTCTTTGTTAAATCGTTAATTCGGCGCTCATTCGATGGATGCGTTGATAAAAACTCCATCGGTTGGTTGCCGCCTGAGGCTTTTGCCATCGCTTGCCATAAAGACACACTAGCTTCTGGTTTAAAACCCGCTTTAGCCATCAAATCAAGACCGATCTTGTCAGACTCGCTTTCTTGTTTTCGGCCAAATGGCATTGCAACGCCATATTGAGCGCCAAGCCCTAAACCCTGCATATAAATTTCTTTATTTTCAATGCCAGCTAAATCAAATGCGCCGTTAGCCACTTGCATTCCCATGCTAGTAAACTGATTACGTGACAAACGCTCATTCGAGTGATTTGCTAATACGTGTCCAACTTCATGCCCCATAACAGCCGCTAATTGGTCAGCACTTTTTGCCACGTTCATTAGACCGGTATAGACACCGATGTGACCGCCTGGTAAAGCAAAGGCATTAATTTGTGGTGAATCAAAAACGACAACTTCCCACTCATTAACACCGTAAGAGTTATCAACATTAGCGGTGATTGCTTTAGCAATACACCCGACATATTTATTGACTCGTGGATCGGTGACGATTTTTTCTTTCTTTTTCATTTCATCGAAAGACTGCGCGCCTAGATTGCTCATATCAGCGTTTGAATACATCAACGCTTGCGTACGACCCGTTGGGCTTTTCGTTAACTGACAGCCACCTAACAACGTGAGTGCCGTTAAGGCAATTAGCGTCTTTTTCATCACAAAGTCCTTCTAAATATATAACTAGCTATTTAAGTCGTTAAAAAAGTTTTTAACGCCATCAAAGAAACCATCAGCTTTTGGCTTGTGTTCTTTCGACGAACCATTGACTGCGGCGTCAAACTCTTTCAACAGTTTACGTTGATGTTCAGTTAATTTCACTGGCGTTTCAATGACAACCTTACACATTAAATCGCCTGTGGTATTACTACGTACAGATTTAACACCTTTGCCACGCAGGCGATACATACGACCCGTTTGCGTTTCACTGCTCACTTTCAGTTTAACTTTACCATCGAGCGTTGGCACTTCAATATCACCACCCAATGCAGCATCAGCAAAAGTTACTGGTACTTCACAGTATAGGTTGTTGCCATCACGCTCAAAAATTCTATGGTCGCGCACTTGAACCTGAACATATAAATCACCTTTTGGCGCGCCAGCTTCACCCGCTTCACCTTCACCGCTTAAACGGATACGGTCGCCAGTATCAACACCGGCAGGGATTTTAACTGATAATGTTTTAGTTTTCTCGTAACGACCTTCACCATGACAAGTACGACAAGGATCTTTAATAATTTTCCCTTTACCACGACAGGTTGGACACGCCTGTTGCACAGCAAAGAAGCCTTGACGCATTTGTACTTGGCCTTGGCCATGACAGGTACCACAAGTACTTGCTGACGTACCTTTCTTAGCGCCAGAGCCATGACAATCATCACAGCTGTGTAGTGAAGGCACTTGAATATCTTTACTCACGCCTTTAACCGCTTCTTCAAGGGTTAATTCCATGTTGTAACGTAAATCAGCACCA
Source organism: uncultured Gammaproteobacteria bacterium (assembly GCA_913060565.1). Classification (GTDB taxonomy): domain Bacteria; phylum Pseudomonadota; class Gammaproteobacteria; order Enterobacterales; family Psychrobiaceae; genus Psychrobium. Next base: position 51,739 of record CAJXRU010000013.1, read on the forward strand.
CGAGCAGGACCGCGTTGACGGCCACGACCGCCTCCGCCGCCACCGAAAATATCGCCAAACATATCGCCAAACATATCACCAAAATCTTGATGGCCACCACCGCCACCGCGGCTTTGATCTACACCAGCATGGCCATATTGGTCATACGCAGCACGTTTATTGTCGTCACCGAGAATATCGTAGGCTTCTTGTAATTCTTTAAATTTTTCTACAGCACTTGCATCATCAGGATTACGATCTGGATGACACTTCATTGCTAGACGCTTATAGGCTTTTTTTAGTTCTTTATCAGTTGCCGATTTGGCAACGCCTAATACTTCATAATAATCACGTTTTGACATGGCTGTTTGCTTTCCACTTATTGCTTAAATCAACTAACAACTTATTAGTCGATAATATTTTTATAAAATTTAAAACTATTTTGATTAATTACTACACAATAGTTAGTCAAAATAACGCTAAAATTAATATCAGTTGTTGTACGTATGGGCTCAATTTTGTAAGGGGAATAAATGGATTAGAGCAAGGCATTTATTTTGATGTGTAGCAACGCTACATGAAAAATAAATAACGATGCTATCATTCATTTAAACCATGAAAAACGAGCAAATATTTATTACAACTGATATCTATACAACGACGGGCGTGAGGTTTCCCAAACGCCCGTCATATATACCCTAGCTTAGCGAACTACGCTAGAGTATTGACAAGAATATTACTTCTTGTCGTCTTCTTTTACTTCTTCAAACTCAGCGTCAACAACATCATCTTGTGGTTGAGCTTGTTGCTCAGGCGCTTCGCCACCGGCTTGACCAGCTTGTGCTTTAGCTTGAGCAATTTCCATTAATTTAGCAGATGCTTCCATTAATGCTTGAGTCTTAGCGTCGATAGCTTCTTTATCTTCGCCTTTGATAGCTGCTTCTAATTCACCTAATGCTGCTTCAATTTTCTCTTTCTCATCAGATGGTAACTCTTCACCAGCTTCTTCGATTTGCTTGCGAGTCGCGTGAACCATACCGTCAGCTTGGTTACGTGCTTGAACTAGCTCTTCAAACTTCGCATCTTCAGCAGCGTTAGCTTCAGCGTCAGCAACCATTTTCTCAATTTCAGCATCGTCTAGACCAGAAGACGCTTTAATGGTGATTTTTTGCTCTTGACCAGTGTCTTTATCTTTAGCAGACACGTGTAAGATACCGTCAGCATCAATATCGAAAGTTACTTCGATTTGCGGTGTACCACGCATTGCAGCACGAATACCTTCTAGGTTGAATTGACCTAGAGATTTGTTGTCAGCAGCACGTTTACGCTCACCCTGTACTACGTGTACAGTTACTGCTGATTGGTTATCTTCAGCCGTTGAGAACGTTTGCGATTGCTTAGTAGGAATCGTGCTGTTCTTAGTAATAACGTTAGTCATTACACCGCCCATTGTCTCGATACCTAAGCTTAATGGAGTAACATCTAGTAATAATACGTCAGTTACGTCACCAGCAAGTACACCACCTTGAACTGCTGCACCCATTGCTACTGCTTCATCAGGGTTAACGTCTTTACGTGGCTCTTTACCGAAGAAATCAGTTACTTTTTCTTGAACCATTGGCATACGTGTTTGACCACCAACCAAGATTACATCGTTAACATCAGAAATGCTTAAGTCAGAATCAGCTAGAGCGATTTTTAATGGCTCAAGTGTACGTTGTACTAGATCTTCAACTAAAGACTCTAATTTAGCGCGCGTTACTTTAATCGCTAAATGTTTAGGACCCGTTGCGTCAGCTGTGATGTACGGTAAGTTAACTTCAGTTTGTTGCGTAGAAGAAAGTTCGATTTTCGCTTTCTCTGCCGCTTCTTTTAAACGTTGTAGTGCAAGTGGATCGTTATTTAAATCGATACCTTGCTCTTTCTTGAACTCTTCTACTAAGTAGTTGATTAGACGGCTATCGAAATCTTCACCACCTAAGTGCGTGTCACCGTTAGTCGCTAATACTTCAAATGTGTGCTCGCCATCCATTTCATCGATTTCGATGATTGAGATATCGAATGTACCACCACCAAGGTCATAAACAGCAACAACGTTGTCGCCAGCTTTTTTGTCCATGCCGTAAGCAAGTGCAGCAGCCGTTGGCTCATTGATGATACGCTTAACTTCAAGACCAGCGATACGACCAGCATCTTTAGTTGCTTGACGTTGTGCATCGTTAAAGTAAGCAGGAACTGTGATTACAGCTTCAGAAACGTCTTCACCCAAGTAATCTTCAGCAGTTTTCTTCATCTTTTTCAAGATTTCAGCAGAGATTTGTGGCGGAGCCATTTTTTTGTCTTGCGCTTCAACCCATGCATCACCATTGTCAGCTTTAACAATGTTGTAAGGCATGATTTTAACGTCACGTTGAACCACTTCGTCTTCAAAACGACGACCGATTAAACGCTTGATTGCGAATAACGTGTTGTGTGGGTTAGTTACCGCTTGACGTTTAGCTGGTGAACCAACTAATACTTCGCTTTCTGTGTAAGCGATAATCGAAGGGGTTGTACGATCGCCTTCTGCGTTCTCAATAATACGAGTTTTCTCGCCGTCTAAAACTGCAACACAAGAGTTAGTTGTACCTAGATCGATACCGATAATTTTGCCCATCGGGGTATTCTCCAAAATAATGCCAAAACAATGACTAAAATGATTAATTTAAACGCTCGAAACAACATTGCTAGCTTACGGTGCTAGTAACCAATACCATTTTTAATGAGACGTTTTGTTACTTAAAATTAAATATGGGGATGCAATTTGAAATGCCAAGGGGGGAAATGAAAAAAAGTTTACTTTTTTTAAGGTTTTTATTATTTAAAGAACTTTTAAGTAAGTTGCACTGGTTAAACAGCAATAAAACTACCTATATATTCTTGATTACCTATCTTTAAGTTTCTCATTTCAAAGCTTGTAAATCTAACGAACTAGTAATTAGCAACCACTCCACAAATCTAGATAAGCTGCTTTTTCGTCATCGAGTAAATTAGTGACTGAGTTCACTTGTTGGTAACGAGTTCATTACCCGTGGACGATTAGCACTAAAACTTATACGAATGGTGCCCCTTCTGTTTTCAGGTAGCGATATATTAGCGCCACCTTAAACAGAGAAGTGCTGATGTAATTAATATCTCAACATATAACTTCTCTCCATTGACGCATTATATTTCAAGTGGAGTACATAGTGAAAATACGATTACTAATTGTTCTATTGCTATCTATCTTAGCAATACCCTTTTCAACGGTTGCTTCAGACAAACAAGTGAATCACGCAGTTGCTGTTGATTTACTTGTCGGTTCAGACGACATCACAGGACTGCGTGTCGCTTATCGACCACATATCTACTCTCTAGAGAATGTCCCCTATTTTGACGAGCTAGACATTTACTGGGAGGTAAGCATTAACTTTTGGGAATTTGGTAAACTCAATCAGCATGAAACCAACTATGTTGTCGCTTTCTCTCCAGTTATTGGTAAAACTTTTTATCATATTGATAATAAATATCCCTTGAGATGGGAGTTCGGTATTGGAATTTCATTAGTTGAAAATACAAGATTTGCAGGAAAGAATATTGGGTCACATTATCAATTTGAAGATAGATTAGGAATAGCAATAGACTTTGGGAGTCGACATCATCAAACGGTTGCATTGCGATATATGCACTATAGTAACGGTGGTCTCAACAGCAAAAATCCAGGGGTTGATTTTCTTAATTTATCCTACGCATATACTTTTTAAACGCTGAAGGATATCAATGATTCATTGATATCCTTCATTAGATTTAGGTCACCTAATAATTTCATTGAATACTTAAAGTGTTAGTCGCTTGCCAGCGCTTTATCAATACATTCATAACGCTCACGCATAATCGCCACACTTCCTTTAATAATCTCACGTAGAATATCAATATCTATATCAGCCAGTTTATTGATAATTAAACAAGACCTACCGATTTTATGCTTACCGAGCGCAGCCAATTGTTGTGTAAAAGGATCAAATCCCGGCATGATGTAAATTGATAGATTTTGTTTACGGGGTGCAAAACCTGTCATCATCCAATCACCTTCTCGGCCGCTGGCGTAGTGATAATGATACTGCCCAAAACAAATGATATTTTTATACAAATAAGGCTGATAACCCGTGACATCTTCAAATAACGCCAATAGCACTTCACTGTCTTGACGTTTTTTGTCTGACGACAGTGACTTTAAATACATATCAATGTCAGCTAATTCTTTCATCAATCAGTCCAAAACTAAATTAAATTTATTTCATGGTGGCGACAACGGCAGTAACGCCAACAATAACCATCTGCGTACCAATAACCGCCAAAATTAACCCCATTAAACGAGTAACAATACTTAAACCACTATCGCCAATGATGGCCAAAATACGAGAACTAAAGATAAAACAAACAAAGGTAATGACACATAAGATAGCGAACATTCCCATGGTTAATGCTATCGCACTCGAACTCCCCGATGAAGCGTAATTCATCGCTGTAGCAATAGTGCCTGGACCTGCGAGTAACGGCACAGCAAGTGGTGATACAGCAACATCCCCTGCTTCTTGTTCTGTCGAATGTAATTTAGAGCCCGCGCCATTAAGCATGTGGTAGCCGACTAAAAACACCAAAATGCCACCGGTAATACGTAGCGCAGAAATAGTAATACCAAACAAATGGAAAATTGCATTTCCCAATAGCGCAAATGCAAGAATGACGAAGAAAGTAATCGTCAGAGCCTTTAAGGCAATTTTAATTTGTTCTGCTTTAGGTTTGTTTCCCGCTAATCCAGCAAAAACGGCGGTATTAGCAATTGGGTTCATAATGGCAAAAAAGCCTAAGAAAATGGTTGCTGCTTGGGTGTATAAGTCAGTCATTGTAAATTCTAATTACTCAGTAATTTTATTTAAAAAAAGGCCACACATGATGTGTGGCCTCATTTATTATTTCGCTGTTTGCTTAGCAGCATCTTGAATGTAGGCATCAATTTGCTGCTCAAGAAAATCTAATGGCACCGCACCATTTTTCAAAATTTGAAAATGAAATTCGCGAATATCAAAGTTTGCACCGAGTTTATCTTCCGCTTTTTTACGTAAACGTTTAATGGTTAGTTCACCAATTTTGTAAGAAAGCGCCTGCCCCGGCCAAGAGATGTAGCGGTCAGTTTCCGTTTTGATGTTGTGCAGTGATAATGCAGAGTTTTCTTGCATAAAGGTCATCGTTTGCTCGCGTGTCCAACCAAACATATGCATGCCTGTATCAACAACCAAACGTGCGGCACGCCACATTTCATAGGTCAAACGACCGAATTGGCTATAAGCATCTTGATAGAACCCCATTTCCTGACCAAGATACTCCGCATACAGCCCCCACCCTTCACCAAACGCAGAAATATAGTGATTGCGACGATACTTTGGCACATCTTCAAGTTCATAATTTAATGAAATTTGCAGATGATGCCCCGGCACTGCCTCATGTAGTGTAAGTGCTTCTAGTACATACAATGGACGCTTATCTAATCCATAGGTATTAACCCAATAAAATCCGGCAGCGGTATCATTGTTGGCGCGAATATAACGGCCCGTTGTGTATTTAGGTGCAATTGAATCAGGCACAGGGGCAACACCATAGGGTGTGCGAGGCAGCAATTTAAAGAATTTAGGCAATTGAGCATCTGCCTTTTTAGCAATAAACGATGCTTCTTTTAACAGTTCTGCGGCAGATTTGGCATAAAACTGCTCATCTGTTCTTAAAAATTGCACAAAGTCAGCAAAACTCCCTTTGAACCCTGTACTAGCGATGACCTTGTCCATTTCACCGCGAATACGTTTAACTTCACGTAGTCCAAGCTCGTGAACATCTTTGGCGGTCATATCAGTGGTGGTGTAATGCTTAACGCGATTTTGATAGAAGGCTTCACCATTTGGCGTGCTAGCTACACCAATTTTTGCTCGAGCATTGGGCTTGTACTCATCAACGAAAAAGTCCATGTAACCTTGATATGACGCTAATACCTTGTCTTGTATCAGTTGTTTAGCTTGCTTTTTTAGCACTTCAAAGTCTTGTTGTGAAATATGTGCTGGCTTGTTGGTAAAAGGACCGTAAAACTCTGATTGAGTAATATCATCAACAAGAAACGCCGCAATACTGTCTTCATAACCTACTAATACGGGGCTTGGCTGCGTAAATCCAGTTTCTATTCCGCGCTTCATCCAGCTGATGTTCTCATCAAAATACTGGGGTACAGCCGCTAAACGCTTGAGATATAGCTGATAGTCTTCCGCCGTTTTAAAACTGCTATTAGACACCATAAATGATAGCGCCGAATGAAAACCAAACTCTGAGGTGAGCGGCATGAAGTGCGCATTAAAACGGTATTCATCAATGGAATTTGCCACTTGCGAGCTAATTATGGCGTGATTAATTTGATCTTGTTCGCTAAGTGACGCGACATCAATCGCCACTAATAGTTTTTGAAACGCTGTATTTTTTTGATAATTAGCGTCTAAAAACGTTGGCGATAGATTCGGTAAGAAATAGCCATTGACGCCTTCTTTGTTTGCATACACATCGATACTTTTTCGATAATCAACAATCTGCTGTGAAACAACATTAAAGGTTTTTTCACTCTGACTAGCAACAGCTACCGCTGATTGAACAGTATTATTACTGTCTGCTGTAGTTTGGCAACCCGTTAGCATCATTCCTACCAATGTTGTAGCCAGTAGTGTTTGTTTTAAATGAGTCATATTTCAATCCGTTATTATAATTTTTATGGGCTATAAATTGTCACAAAGCCCCGTATCAATCAACTATTAAAAAGGCGCTGACACTTCAAATACCATTGGTTGTCTACTCAGCGGATGATTAAACTCGATACGCTGCGCGTGAAGCATTAAACGCTCATCGCTATTGCCATATAAATCATCGCCAACAATGGCTGTGTTAAGCCCTTGATGATGAGCACAATGCACTCGTAGTTGATGAGTTCGGCCAGTCACAGGCCATAAGTTGAGCCTCGTTCGGCCCTCTTCTTGCTTAGCTATTTGCCATTTAGTGTGGGCAGACTTGCCTTCAATTGGACACACTTTTTGGCGCGGCCTGTCATCAAAATCGTTGCATAAAGGCAAGTTTATTTCACCGCTATCGCCCAACTCACCACCCAGAATCCCATCAACAATAGCAACATATTGTTTATGGACGATACGTTTTATAAACTGATGTTGAAAATTCTTTTGCGCTCGCTCGTTTAACGCGATTAACATTAGTCCCGACGTTGCCATATCTAAGCGATGCACAATTAAACCGCCGCGAGCATTGGGGTACATGGCACGAATGCGAGTTTTCACACTATCTTGCACGTGACGTCCCGGCACTGATAGCAAACCAGATGGCTTGTTAATCACCAAAAACGATTCTTCTTCATGCACGATATCAAGATCAGCTGAATCATTGCCAAGTTGTTGCAACGGATCGTCATCTACCTCAAGTCCTTGCAACATGTAATTTAAAATGGGCTGGCATTTACCGATACACGCAGGATATATCTGCTTGTGTTGACGTACTTGCGAATCTGGCGCTCTGCCCCACCAAAACTCGCTCAGAGCAATAGGCGCAAATTTCATCTGATAGGCCGTTTGTAACAGCTTTGGCGCTGCACAATCACCAGAGCCTGACGGCGGGACGCGCAGCGCTGTCGTTGCAAACAACTCGTTCATATCACGCGTTTCGCCTTTAGCATTTAAGAGCTGATACTTAGCAAACAGATATTGCTGTAAATCGTTTGAACGCTGCTTGCGAGACTCTTTTAGCTGATTTAATTCGTCCACCAGCTTGCTGTATTGCTGCTGTAATTCATCCAGCGTTTTTTGCGCTTCTAGCTTTAAATCTCGTAGTATGTTTTTGTCATCAACACTTTGCTGCGCCAGTGTTTTTACCAACTCGTCATCGGCACTCGCACGCTGCGCTTTGCGCGCTTTGCGATTAACCGCCATTTGCGCTTGCCAGGCGCTAATCTTCTCACTAAAAGATTGTTCAGCGTCTTTGATTTGTGTGACCAGTTGCTCGATAAGTGGGTTGGCTTCTTTGCAGGTGATATCACTGTTCATGTCATTGATAGTCAATTGCTCTGCGGCGCTTTGTTCATCACCGCCAAGACTTATCATGGGACAAAAGCCGTCGTTGAGCGTTGAGTGCTCGGGTTTTAACGTTTGCCCCGAATAAGCCGTCAAAAAGCCAAGTTCTCCCCTGTCTCTTATACACATCTCCGAGCCCACGAGACTAGGCATGATCTCGTA
>CAJXRU010000014.1 GCA_913060565.1 uncultured Gammaproteobacteria bacterium
ATCTACACTATCCTCTTCGTCGGCAGCGTCAGATGTGTATAAGAGACAGGAGACACAGACCATTCAGTATCTCAAGTGTCAGATTCCGATACAGTAATAGCGAGCTTAGTGTCAGAAAATGCGCCTATTGGGACTTATGTTGGATTGACTGCATTCGCGTCAGATGAAGACTTAGAAGATTCAGTGTCTTATAAATTGCTTAATGTCGGCCTAGATCAAAATGGCAATGATAAGTTCGTAATAGATAGTAGCACCGGTAAAGTTAGTGTTGGCGGAAATCTTGATTTTGAACAAGAGAACTTTGAGCGGATTATTTTAGTCGCAGAATCTTCTGATGGTTCGACAACTACCCAACAAGTAACAATTGTCGTTCACAATAATGAACTTGGTCTGGGTGGTGAAGGAACAACAGGAGATACTGATAATAGCGTTGGCTTAATCACAGACATAAATGTCGTTGATGAACCTATTGTAGACGACGCGGCCATTGGCACTGAAGTTGGTATAACGGCAAGTGCGACCGACCTTGACGCAGGCGATGAAGTTAGTTACACGCTGTCAGCTTCTGATTTGTCAGCTGGTCTCTTTGCTATAGATAGTGAAACTGGTGTAGTAACGCTTGCTGGTACACTCGATTTTGATGTCGCACAAAGCCACACCATTAATGTCATTGCCACTTCAACAGATAACTCGACGTCTACACAAAACTTCACGATTGAGGTTGTGGGTAATGATGGTCCTGATGCTGTTGATGATAATAAGCAATGGGTTGATGTTTCAAGTGAAATCAGTGTTACTGGCTTTAGCGGCGCTCATAGTGTCGGCATTAAACACGATGATGATATGAGTTCTCGCGCAGAAGGCGATTTATTTGATTACGCCAACGTAGGTAATGACGGCGCCTCAGTATTAATTTATGGCGGTAGCGAGACGGGACGTTATTATGTACAGCGCATTAATGCAGATGGAAGTAAAGATGGCGATGCTGTCGAGTTATCAGGCAGTCAAGGTTTAGCAGCCTTAAACTTAGAACCAAAAATTTCACAGGTTAGTTCGTCAGGCGATTACGCAGTTACTTTTATTGGTGAGAATAGCGACGGCACAAAAGCGGTCTTTACACAAAAATACGACAATGATGGTAGCACAATAGGTGCACAACAAAAAATCGATATTGAAACCGGAAGTGTTGAGGGAGGTGGTAGTAGCGGCGGTGATACTGGTGGCATTGGTGGCGTAGATCCAACAGCTGGAGTGCCTATTGCTCATGCCGCAACAACGTCTCGAGACCGAGAGTCATTCGATGCAAAAACCCAGGTACAACTTGAAAATGGTAACGTGGTAATTACGTGGGTTGGCTATACTACAGCCGTACCCTACGCACTGGTGAATATGCAGGTTTACGCAAAGGTAGAAGATGGTAACGGTAATATCATTAAAGATCAGTTCATTGTCAATGAATGGCAAGGTGTGCCTGGTGATGACACATCAAAGCGGTTCCATAGTACAGCGATATCGGAATCGGCCGATGGTGGATTTAACATTTTCTGGCAATCGTATGGGCAAACCGCAGTAACCAGTACAGACCCGGACCGCGCCGGTAACAAGAGAACTGACGTAATCCTGCGTTCGTTTTCTAGCGACGGCACCCCAGTTTCAGGGGAGATTGTAATAGAAGAGCTCCGGAGTTCATCGCATACAGGTAACGTCGAGAAAATTACCGCGAGTGGGGGCGATATTGTACCTCTGCTGTTGGAAGACGGTTCCACCATAATCACTTGGGAAGAAGACTCTGAATTCTATTCGCCTAATACTCATGTTAAAAGTATGGTCATTGACTCAGACCTGAATGTGATAAAGCCTGAAGCAGATCTCTTCTCAACTTCGAATCGCTCCTTTAATGGCAGGGATAAGGGTGGCGATAAAGTTATTGAGGCTCATAAGTTTTACCAGCAGGGTGAAGCAAATGCTATTGAAACTAAAAATGGTTTAGTGATTTACACTGCAACCGGAAAGGTTGGACAGGGTGCAGGTAAAAACGATTATGCCGCTTGGTCGTGGGTTGTTGATCCGAGTACCAATACATTAGTTGGTGATACAAAGCAGGTTTCAATACCTGGTTCTGCAGGTGGCGTATTATCCGTTGGTGTAAGTTATGACCCAACCACGGAGCTATATGCAGTTCTCCAGGTAAGCACCTACACGGGTAAGTTCTACAGGACGGACTTGGACGCCAATGGTCAAATTGTTAACCCGGCAAAACTGCTAGGTACATTGAACGACGCTGTATCAAGGCCGGGCCTCACCTTCGAAGCAGGGTCAGTAGCCGCCGAGATCGACGCAGAAGGAAACGTAGTGGTACTGTACACCTATAGTGACCATTCAATCGCAACAGGTGACAGAAGCTCTATCAATTCTGCAGTGTTCCCCGTAAGTGGCGGCAGCCCTGTGATTGAGGAAGAACACTTCGGTAGTGGTATGTCAGTAGGTGGTAGTGCAGGTTTAACTCAACTGGATAACGGCGCATTTTCTTATACATTCGCAGCCATAGGCGGCGGCGGGAGTGCAGTTTGGAAAGGCCAGTTTATTATCGACGGCGCTGCTGGCAAAGCACCAAAACCAACAGATTCTAACCCACTTGATGCCAATGAAGTATTTATTACGCCAACAGCTGATGATGGAAGTTATATCGTCGCCTTTACATCAGTTAATCCAGAGACTTCAACGCTTAATGTTTATGCACAGAAATTCTCAGCCGATGGCGAGAAATCAGGCGGTGTTGAAAACTTAACACCAGCCTCATTACGCGACGGCCAAGGTGTTCAGGATCAAGCATTAGTGCAGTCTGGCGATGGCTATATTTTATCATTTACTGATGGCGATGCATCATACGTTCAAGTGTTAAATGCAGACCTAAGTCCCCGTCATGATGTGATTCAATTAGATAACGTAAGTAGTCAACCTGACGTTATATCTGTTGGTAATCAAGGACACTATATCGTCACATATCAATCAGGTAGTGATGATGACTCTAGCACCACCGTCGTGATGAAACGTTTTGATAGCAATGGTAACCAAGTAGGCGATACAACAACCTTTGATACCATGAGTAACAAAGGAAATGTATCAGACGTTCAAAGCTCTATTATCGAACTACCTGATGGCGGTGTTGTTGTAACATGGGCTGGTTTTGCGCATAAAAATGGTGAGCATGATATCTATGTGAAGCTTTATAACGCACAAGGCGTAGAAATCAGTAGTCAAATATTGGATACGTCAGGTCAAGATGATTTATTGCCACAAGTTATCAGTGTTGGCGTTGATGGCGAATATGTCGTTGCATGGCAAAGTGATGCGATATACACGCAAAAATTCAACGCCGATGGCACGCCAGACGGTGATGCAGTGAAGGCTGGGCCACTGGATGATTTATCGCAACCTGCGAGCAATGTAGAACTTATTGCAATTGGTACAGAAGGGCGCTTTGCAACAACGTTTGAATCAGATGGATATTTGTTCACGCAAACATACAACGTTGATGGTAGCAAGTCGGTTATTATAAGTGACGAGAATCAAACTGGCGACTTATCGCTGGGAAATCTCAACAACGAAGATCCAGCAGCTGTGTATCGTGTTGAGTATGCCAACGGTAGCTTGTTTATCGATGGAACTCGTTATGCAAGTGGGAGTGAAATATCGGTAGCAGACTGGGAAAATGCTGTCATGAAAGGCGTTAGCCAGACCGATTTTGACTTACAACTATTCACTCAACAGCATTACACCACACAAGAAAACCAAGCAATTGTGATTGATGTGTTAGCGAATGATTTTGACCCAGAAGGCGATAACATTTGGGTCAGTGAAATCAATGGCGTTGCTGTAGCAATTGGTGAAGTTGTTATGGTCACGGTAGATGGTATAAATATCGGCAGCGCACGTTATATTGACGGACAAGGCATCGAATTTACGCCTGGCGCCGAACTTAAAAAACTTAATAAAGGTGACAGTGAAGAATACAGCTTTAGCTACACCATCACAGATGGGAACGGTGATAATAATAAAGATACCGCAATAGTTACCTTTACAGTGACTGGATTAGATGACGATGCAAATGCGCCAATTGCAGTCGATGATCTGGTGACACATAAGAGTACGAGCTCAGGAGAAGGTGCTGCTCAGGGCTCTGAGTATAGTATTCATGACGATTTATCAGGTCGCCAAATTACTTCGCAGGTAGCCGTATTTGATGATGGCTCTTACGTAGTTAGTTACCAAGGTGATAAAAATGCTTACCTACAGCGCTATGATGCTTTGGGAACAAAAATTGGCGACGAAATACCGTCTGTTGGCAGTCAGGGATTCACGCGAGTTGTTGTTTTAGATGATGGAACTATGGTCGTAACTACGGGTAGTTATGATGGAGATTCAAGCTTCCAGCGCTATGAAAGTGACGGTTCTAAGCTTGGAACCGAGGTTATATTGGCATCAGACTCTGCAACGATAGAAGATATAACGACATTGAGTAATGGCGGTTTTGCTATCGCAATGGAGCCATCCAATAGTGATAATAAAATTCATATTAATCTGTTCGATAAAGAAGGCGGCTTAGATAATGTAATTAAAATATCACCGTCGACAGATTCTTCTGATTTGTACATGAAAACACCAACGATACACGAATTGTCAGATGGAAGCATACGCGTCGTTTGGGGCGAACTAAACCTTAGCACTGCTGAGTCAGAAATTAAGATTCAGACCTTTGATGCTGCCGGTATCGCGCTAAATTCAGTAATCACATTACATGACGGACTTATCCTACATCCACATGCTCGAAGCGAATTACTCGCTGATGGGGGAATATTTGTAACGTGGATTGACGATAAAGGTGGTGACCCTCATGTGTATGCACAATCGTATAATGCAGATGGCAGTGCACGCAGCAATGCGTTTCAAGTTGATGAAACTGGACTTACTGACACAACATCATTTTATCAGCAACTTTCAACTGCCGTCTTGAATAATGGTAACGTAGTTATCACATGGATGGTTGAGCCAATTGAAGGGGATTACCATACTCTTGGCGATGTTGATGTAATGACGCGAATTTTTGCGCCAGATGGCACGGCAATCAGTGATGAGTTCTCGGTCCATTCTAATCTTGATACTGAACAAGCAAGTCCAAATACCGTGGCAATGCCTGATGGTAGTTTCATGATTACTTGGAGTAGTTATACGGATGTTAGGAGTTCAGCCGACATTAGAGCTAAGCGTTTTGAAGCGGATGGTAGTGAATATTCTGGTTTGAAAAACAAAATCAATGAAGACGACATAGTGACTGTTGATGTGCTTGCAAACGATAGCGATGTAAATGGTGATCCACTAAGTATTACAAAGATTCAAGACCAAGATGTTAAGAACGGGAAAGTTGTTAATATCACTATTGATGGCAATGTCATTGGAACTGCGCAAGTGGTCGATTCAAAGGTCGTTTTCAAGCCGAGTAATGAGTTAGACAAACTTTCAGAAGGTCAAACAGAAGTATTCACGTTTGACTACACAATCACTGATGGATTATTGGAAACTAGCGCCAATATTATTCTCAATATTACGGGGACTAATGACGCGCCAGTAATTACATTAGAATCAGTGCGAATCGTTGACGAAAATAGCGAGGCGACGATTGTGGGCAATGTTCGCGATATTGATGGGGTTATTGATCTCAATAAATCGACGTTCAACGCACAAAATGGAACAGTGACTGTTAATAGCGCCACAGGCGATATTCTCTACAAACCTAATGAAGGATTTAGTGGTTCAGATATTATTAACGTACGCTTTTCAGATAACGATGATGGTGTTGCTAGCAATGAATTTAATGTTGTCGTTAATCGAGTTAATGATGCTCCCGTTGCAGTTGATGACAATTTCGTGCCATATGAGAATATTTCCCATTTAGCCTCAGCGGATAACTACACTGGCAGCGTTAACTACGTCACCGATATCGCCTATCTAGGACGAGCTGCTCAGAATCATCACATTATGCAAGTTGGCAATGAGGGAGAGTTTATTATTGCATGGCAAAGTTTCATGCCGGGTGATTCTCGAACCTCTATTGTCGTTCAACGGTTTAATGGGGACGGGGCACCAATTAGCAGTGCTGTGGTTATGGATACCGACGGCAATGATAACGAAAATAATCGCCCCTTAATTACCTTACTAGGTGATTCTGGTAAATTTGTGGTGACGTGGCAAGGCAAAGAAAATGTAGCTAATGGTGACGATTATGCCATCGTAACGCAGGTATTTAATGCTGATGGCACAATTGGTGCGCATGAAAAAATAAAAATTGAGCCAAGCACGGGCCGAGGTATTGATGAAGATCAACAAGTGACGGCGATTGGTAATGATGGCGAATTTATCATGGTGTGGTATGGGCAAATTGGCGATAAGTATTATCATTTCATTCAAAAATTTGACGCTGATGGTAATGTGGCAACTCCGACACCGACGCGCTTTGATTATCAAGGAATAAAGTTAGAAGGTGATTTAAAACACGACATTACCGCAGTAGGGAATGATGGTTCTTATGTTGTGACGTGGGTAGGCCTCGTTGGCGGTGTCATGCAGGTCTTTAGTCAAAAGTACAATAGTGATGGAGTAGAGCAAGGAAGCGTATTCACGTCATCTGCGGGCCCTAAATCGACTGTTTATAGTCAAGCTACATCGGTAATTCATGAAGTGGCCGACGATGGCAGTTATATACTAGTGTGGAGCAAGTTTACTAGTAATGGCCAAGCTGAGTTGTATATGCAACGATTTGATAGTGATGGACAAGCGGTTACAGGCTCACCGATTAAGGTAGATGATGTTGGAACAAACGGCGTCGACTACGCGCCGCAAGTGACAAATATTGGGGATGATGGACGCTACGCCATTACATGGGAAGCGATAACAAATAATGCCCGTACGGGCCAGGTCTTCGTCAAAGTATTCAACAATGATGGAACGGCTGTCAACAGTGAGCCTGTTGCACTCGACGGTTACTCAAGTATAGATTTGAGAGAGACTAGTCCGAGTATTACTGCAGTGGGTAAAAACGGGGATTTTGTTATCACCTGGGAGAGTGGTGTAACAAATACGGATAGCGCCGTCTTTATGCAGCGTTTTAATGAGTCTGGACAAAAAATTGGTGATCAGATACAGCTTGATGCCCCCTCAAATACATGGAATGGCGTGGCGAAAAAACTTCCACAAGTTATTGAAAATGGCGATGATGGCGCATTTAACATAGTGTGGCGTGGAGATGGTTCAGATAGCATGGTCACATCACTTAACGTTCAGCAGTTTGATGCTAATGGGCAGCGAGTTGGCGATTATGGTAATGGCAGTGGTGATTTTGATATCTCATTGGATACGTCTCATATTAACGCGTCGCAGGTCAAGGTAACGTATTCTTCTGGCAGTTTAATGTTTAATGGCACATTGGTTGAATCTGGCGGTCTTGTTGAGATTGCAAATTGGACTAATGTGAAATTAGTCAATGTTCTAGGCAAAGATTATGATCTGAAGATTGAAGCATTCGCAAGCGAGAATATCGAGCAAGATGATACGCAAATGCTGGATGTATTAGCAAATGATACTGACCAAGACAATGATCCATTATCAATCGTAGAAATCCAAGGGCAAGATGTATCCGCAGGAGAAACAGCAGCGATTGTCATTGATGGAGTCACAATTGGTCATGCAACTGTTGTGAATAATGACATTAGTTTTGTGCCAAGTGACGCGTTACATGCGTTGTCGAAAGGAGAGCTAGCTAGTTACACGTTTGATTACAAGATATCTGATGGCATTGTTAATAGTAACGAAGCGAATATTACTATCCACGTTCTAGGAACAAACGATGCGCCAGTCATTACCTTGGAAGACAACAGAACCTTGAATGAAGATAGTGACGCTCTTATTGTAGGGAATGTTAGCGATGTAGATGGCACTATTGTTTTATCAAAATCTACCTTCTCAGCAAATAACGGTATGGTCACTGTTGATAGCGATACAGGGAATATACTATACAAACCCAATACTAATTTTAGTGGTATTGATACGATCACTGTTAGTTTCACTGATAATGATGGCGCGAATGCAGAACAACAATTTACAGTTGAGGTTAATGCACTCAATGATGCACCGATTGCTGTAGATGATGCGCAGGTCGTTGCTGTGACACCACAAACTATTGTAGAAGAAACTTTTAATAGTGAATCTACCGGTTGGACTAATCAAAAAATAAGCAACAATAGACTCAAAATTGAGAACGGCACACAATCGTCTAAAGTCTTTGATTTTGGTGTTGAACATGCGGGTCAAGCAGTGCTTATCTCATTTAAAGCTCGCGGTTCAAGTAATTGGGATGGCGGTTCTGATAAATTCAATGTGACATTTAATAATCAGCAAGTTGTTAATGAAGCATTTACTAACAGTAGCTGGCATGACTATGAAAACCTTGAAGTTATACTCGATTCACAAGGTCGTGTCGAAATTGCATTCGAATCATTGACAGACGCTAGCAATGAAGATTCGTTCGTCGACAATTTAATCATCATGACTGGCGCTGACTATGGCTCTGACATCCAAACGTTTGAGAATGATTCGTTATTGATTGATGTTTTAGCTAATGATACAGACGCTGATTTAGATTCGTTATCGATTACTCAAATTCAAGGTCAAGATGTATCTAATGGAAAAGTTGCTACAGTAGTCATTGACGGTGTAACTATTGGAACTGCAAACGTTGTTGATAACCAAGTTAACTTTGTACCAGATGACGCATTAAACTCACTAGCACAAGGCGAAATCGAAAGCTATACATTTGGGTATGTTGCCTCTGATAGCACGACAGATAGTAATGAAGCAAATATTACTATTAAGATAGTAGGCACAAACGATGCCCCTGAAGTTTCTATTACTAAAGGTATTGTAGAAAAGAGTGTTCAATTCGAGATTATTGGTAATATCAGTGATATCGACGGCACGATAAATTTTGCTAGCAATAAGACATTCATTAACACTACCAATGGTGATGTTAAAATTGATCAAAATACTGGTGATATTTTATATCGAAACAACTCAGATGCAGATACAGACACCCTAAAAATTACCGCGACTGATAATTTAGGGGCTGAAACTGTTCAATCGTATAATATTGATTTATTGAATATTAATCATACATTAACTGCCATTAACGACGATTTCACTAAAGATACATCCGGTTCAACTGGAACGACTGTTACGGTGACCAGTGGCAGTGAAATTAAGGTTAATGAATCGTCTGATGCGGTTGACCAATTTGCTGATATTGCGACGCTCAATGACGGTAGTTATGTTGTTGTTTGGTCTACTTATGAAGATCATGGCGATCATATCACCTACGCCCAGCGCTTTAACAGTGATGGTAGTAAACGAGATGGACAAATCTCAGTCGACGAATTTAGTGGTGATGATGAAAATCCAACGATAGCGGCACTCTCAGACGGTGGTTACGTCATTGTCTGGGAAGACGCTGACGGCACAGCATTATACTTCAGCATGTATGACAGTAGTGGAAATGCAACAGGTGAAGGCCGTACGGAGATTGGTGTTGGTTACGTAGAAAACAAATCCGAGCCAAATGTTATTGGGACATCAAATGGTGGCTTTGCAATTATTTATGAAACGGTTGAGCAAAACAAAAGCCAAAGCGCAGATTTGAATTTTCATCGCATTGACAAGGACGGTAACAATATAGGTAATCCGACAGTGATTACCAATAATAATGATATTCATCAATTGAGCCCTAATTTGGTTGAATTAGATAACGGTAGCTTCATTGCTACTTGGATGTCTTGGGAATTAACGGGCATGGCGCTTTATCAGCAAAAAATTAGCGCTAGTGGAAATAAAGTCGGCAATCCTTCGTTAATTTCTACAACTGACCATAACGGTGCTGATGGCACCGAACATAAGCATTTGACGCCAGTCATTACCAAATTGGATGATGGTGGATATGTTATTGCTTGGACATCTGTCATTAATTTTGAAGGCCATGGTGACTCAGCTAACGTCATGAATGTATTTGCCCAACGTTTTGATGCGAGCGGTAATCCGGTTGGCAATGAAGTGGAAGTTAATACCACTAATCTTCGTGATAATAGTGACACGGGGGCAGAACAATTAGGTATTGCGCAGCTTAATGACGGCAATTTTGTGGTGACTTATGCGGCAAAAACTAATGACTATGATTTATTTGCTCAAGTCATTAATAGTGACGGGGAAAAGGTTGGTGATGAAATTAAAGTCAACAGTTCAAACGATGGTAATCACTACCAGCCAGCCATTGCGTCCACTCATGACGGATTTGTAGTTACATGGCGATCAACAGGCGGTGATAGTGAACTTTATACCAAGCAGTTTACGGTAGAAAATACTCCGATAGTCGTTGATGTGACTTTTGATGAAGATGCATCGGTTACATTAGATGTTCTTGCTAATGATATAGACATTGATAATGACGGAGATGTTGTTGAAATTGATGGACAAACAGTCGTTGGTACGACGCCTGTTGAAATAACAATTAAAGGCAAAGTCATCGGCGAAGCTGCTGTTATTAATAATAAGATAGTGTTCACGCCAAGCGATGAGTTAGATAAATTAACCGAAGGCGAAGTTAAAAATTACAAATTCACCTACAAAATCAGCGATGGGGAATTTAATAGCACCGCCAACGTAAAAATAGCCATAGAAGGCACTAATGACAATCCAATTATTAGCTTTGATTCGGCAAATGTAGAGCAGGGAACGTCGTTTGAAGTGATTGGTAATATCAGCGATATTGATGGCAACATTGACTTCTTAAAGACTACCGCCTCTGCCAATAACGGCACGGTTACAATCGATGAAACAACCGGTGATATTCTCTACTCGACTATAGGTAGTGCGAAAAAAGATACGATTACTATTAATGCTTGGGATGATGAAGGCGGAAAAACAAAAGTCATTCACAAACTGACCATTAATACAGAGTCTAACCAAGCCCCAGTCGCGGTGGATGATGACTTCACATTTAGCGGTAGCGGCAGTAGTACCGACATCAGTGGAACCATAGATTATAGTAACTTTAGCGGTAACATCGAGACGTTTACTCGCGCTAAGTTTGATGGTTCAAACAAGAAAGATCAAAGCAGTAACGTCGATGAATACTCGCCGGGTAGTCTCGTAATGCTAGGTACTAGCGGTAAATTCGCAGTGCTTTATCGGATGGGTGACGATCCTCACTGGACAGAAGTTCAACGTTTTAACAGTGATGGCTCTACTGATGGTAGTCCGGTTGTTATTCAGCTTGATGAACTGGCTGATAACTACCATCTATCACCAAACTTAGTTGCTGTTGGTAATAACGGCGCTTACTCTGTTCAATTCAATACCATATTAGAATCAACGGCTGCAGCCGAAGTTTATTTTCAATTGGTTGATGAAAATGGTAATAAACAGCCTCTTGTAAACCTAACCGTTAGTACAAATGATAGTCCGTATAACATTGCTCCTATCGCAACAAGAATAGATGATGATGGCTCCTATGCACTTACTTGGCAGGATACAGTTCAAGGTGAAAACGTTATTCACGTCAAAACTTTCGATGAAAACGGTGTCGAACAGAGCTTTGTATCAGTTGAGAGTCCTTTAGGTGCTTACTCGCATTATGAAAGTGAAATAAGCACGGTTGCGTTTTCTGATGGGAGTTTCATTGTTCAATGGACATCATCGTCACAAGAGGGAAGAAATGACCTGATGATGCAGCGTTTTAGCGCATCAGGTAACACTGTTGGTGATGTTAAAATCCATTCTGATGTAGCCACAGAGTTCCGAGCTTATGCGGTAGACGGTGTTGAGCTTGGTGGTGTTGATCGTTTCGCTCAAGTTTGGATCGATGATACGGGTAGTACAGAGCAGTTAAAATCACAAGTGTTCGACAAAAATGGAGCGACGGTAGGCGATCGTCAAACCATGGATATTGCATCCGGTGATGTTAATAAAGGTGATGTGGAAGCGCTTGGTGATACAGGAAAGTTCGCAATAGTTTATTCTGCTAAAGAAAATAAGAATGACAATTTTGATACTGTTTATGTACAAGTTCTGGGCTCTAACGGACAGAAAGCTACTTTAATCAAGCTGGATGATTTGAAAATATCTGGTGACTATAATGGCTGGCAAAACACTAAATCACACAATTCAATGGAGATAGCTTCCCTCAATAGCGATGGCGACTTTGTGGTCTCTTGGTTGAGTGTCGATAAAGGCGATAGTAAGACATCGGTGTTTAACCAAGTATTTAATGCAGCAGGGCAACCGCAAGGTGACGTATTTGTTGTTGATGGCGATGGTGATAAAGAAATAAGTGGCATCAGTGTTGAAGCCGCAGCAGATGGCTCTATCCTAATTGCCTTCAATGAAGGTACTACGCAATACGTTCAGCGAATGACGGCTGATGGTAAAGAATGGACAGGTTACACACCGGGAGAAAAAGGCACATACGACGTCGACATCGACACTAGTTTACCAAATGTAAGCAGCTACAGCGTAACCTTTAGCACCGGCAAACTCTTTGTCAACGGTAAGCGCTACAACAGCGGCGATGAAGTACCGGCAGCGGATTGGAAAAACGTAGAGCTAAGAAATGTTGAAGGCGGAAAGTATGACCTTGAAGTTGAGGCTATCCATAACGCGGGCGAAATCTTCACCGAAACAACGCCGTTCACTCTAGATGTACTTGACAACGACAGCGATCCAGATGGCGACAAGCTAACGATTGTAGCAATTGACGGTAAGGATGCTACTGGTGGAAAAACCGTTGAGGTGACTGATAACAAAGGCCGAGTTTTAGGTAGTGCTCGTGTGGTTAACGATGAAATTGAATTTACCCCTGGCACACAAATTCAAAAGCTAAATGAAGGTCAGCAAAAAGATTTCAGCTTTGATTATTCGATTAGTGATGGAAAGCCTGGCGACCCTGTGTCTGCTACTGTGAGCTTTACGGTTGATGGCGCCAATGATCCTAATCAGGCGCCGGTTGTGGAGAATGATACTGTCGCCAGTTCCAGTGAATATCAAGACTTTAGTGGCAGTGCGAGGTTAACAAACTTCACCGGTAATTCAGCGGATACATTCAGTGTTGATGCGCTTAATGGCAACGATTTTGTTCGTACCGTAGAGATGACTCAACTGCAAAATGGTAATTTTGTCTTGTTGTTAGAAACCGAAGTTGCCAACTCAAATATGCCTTGGACTTCTTTTGAATATGAATATATTAATCAAGTGTTTAGTAGCACTGGTGAACTGTTGGGTAGCCATAAGGTGAGTAACACTGCCGGCCATAATCAAGATACGTATAAAGATAAATATGGTGCTGACGAATACACCACATTCTTAACAGATTTCATTGTTACGGCCTTACCTGATGGCAGTTTTGTTCATACATGGGCTTCACCGGCTAATGACGTGTATATGCAAAAATTTGATGCAACGGGTCAAAAAACGGGCTCTCAAATTCAGTTACAAACACCCGGGGAAAGTGGGAACTTAGAAAGTGATATTGATGTCATGTTTAATGACTCAACTGGGGATTTGTTTGTTTCCTATGTGTCGCGAACTCAAGCAGACCAGAATTCTAATCAGGTATTTGTTCAGCGAGTAGATACAGATCTTAACTTACAAGGTCAAGCTCATGGAATCGCAGATATGACAGGTTGGGTGATTACCAAGCAGCAACAGCAGCCACGTATCATCTCGTCAGAAGAAAATGGAGACTATTACGTTGCTTGGCAAAATGACATCGGTACAGGCCTGACTGCTAGTACGTCTTGGGTCAATGTACAGAAGTTCAATGAAGACGGCGTAGCTCAAGGTGGAATCACCAAGCTTAATGGTCAACAACGAGACAAGCTTTCAGGGTTTTTGTCGACCGATGATGACGGGTCATACGCTGTGATGATAAATTCAAACAATCCTTCACCCCAGGGTAATGGGACGGTCGTGGTTCGTGTGTATGATGCCAGTACTGATAATTGGAAAGAGATAGCGCTAAACGGTGAAGGGCATGCAAACTTTACGAGCAGTCGAAATGAATTTGATTTTGGCCTTAAGATGCAGACAGTCGGACCTAACGGTGACTTTGTGGTGGTTTGGCGCGGCCACTCTAAAGAAATAAATGATTATGACTTATACCTCCAAAAGTTCGACAAGTCGGGTAACACGATTGGCGGTCGAGTTCGCATGGAAAGTGAACTGGAGACGATGCTTGAAGCAACATGGGTCGCGACCTCAGGTACGGTCACTGATGAAGCTGCTTTAAATATTGACGTCGTTGAAACAAGTAAAGATGGCAGTTTTGTTGTGAGTTGGTCTGGATATAGTAAAGAAACAGAACAGACAGATTCTTACTACCAACAATTTGACGGTAATGGCAATAAAGTGGGTACACCAACGACATTCTATGAAGCGACAAGAACGGATACGAGTATGTCATCGGGCGGATTTGTTGGCGCAAATGGCGTTGACGGCAGCCTGACCTTTGTCTGGAATGTTGAAGCAAAATACAGTCGCGCTAATACTGATATTGTCGAAACACAGTTTGCAATCATTGATGGTGACGGCAACGTTGTTCCACGTATTGATAAAAATAGTGTTGGTAACTTTGACCTAGATTTATCTAGACTTGCTGATGATGTTACTGAGATTAAAGTCACCTTTAATAAAGGCTCCCTAAAAGCGGGTTCAACGTCTTATTCAAGCGGTGACATTATCCCTCGTGCCGATTTTGACAACTTAACATTTATGGGCGTGAAAACGAGTAACTTCGAGTTCAAAGTTGAAGCTTTGGTTACTGACTTCCCAACAGAAAATGAAATATTGTTAATTGACGTACTTGCAAACGACACTGACCCTGACGGTGATGCGCTAACTATTACTCAAATTAACGGTAAAGATGTTTCTGATGGACAGACTGTCGATGTAAAAGTTGGTAATAAAGTTATTGGAACGGCGCGAGTTGTTGATGGCGAAATTGAGTTCACCCCCGGAAACAATATTAAGAAACTTAATGCTGGGGATACCAAAGAGTATCAGTTTAATTACACCGTAGATGATGGCAATGATGGAATAGCCACAGGTAATGTAACGTTTACAATTCAAGGTATTGATGGCATTAGTGCAGAACTTATTGGGAGTAGTGAACCTAGTTTTAAACTTGCCAAAGAGTTAGTACTTGAGTCAACTGTTGCTGACGTTAAGACCATAGATGTTGATCCGAATGACGTGAATGATTGGTTTACTGACGGTCAGGTAGAAAGTAACACAAGTTCAATTATCGGTTTAGGTGACGCAGTATTTGATGCTGAAAACCTTCAAACTGATGCGTTAGCGACGGAAACAGTTTTTGACTTTAATCCGAATGTCGATAAGCTCGATTTAGCTGAATTCGCGTTAATTGAAGAGCAAGAGCCCTTAGATGATTACTTCGAATTCAACTTCACTGAAGAAGGCACCACGATCTTAATTAGCGATGAAGGGAGCGATGAAGTGTCGACGCGTATTGTATTAGACGGCGTTGATTTATCCGAAGCATACGGTACTGTGGATACTAGTGAAATTCTACACAATCTTGTTGGCGATAAACCTAATGGTGCTTTATTACAGCCTCGAACGGTAGAGCCAAGTGACTCAGTGACGAAGTTGGATGATATCGATGACGACATTATTTAATTGATAGGGTCACCCTTAAAGTAACGCCAAGCCAATGATGAATAATCATTGGCTTTTTTTATGACAACGCAAATTGATTGTTTTTGAAGAACAATAAAATTTTGACGTTTATTCAACTCATAAAAAATGAGACAGTAGTGGAAATACAGATCAAATAATAGGACTTTCATGAAATTAGAAACGCATCGACTTATTATCGAGCAGTTAACAACTGAGGATACGTCATTTCTGATCGAGCTACTCAATCAACCCAGTTTTAAGAAAAATATAGGAGAGCGTTATGTTACAGACGAGAAAAGTGCGCTTAACTTCCTGCAAGATGGACCGTGGCTTACTTATCCACGCGATATTGGTATGCACTGCGTAAAAATTAAAAAAACAGGGGAGGCAATTGGTCTTGTAGGTCTCATGCGAAGAGATTATTTAAATATGCCAGATCTAGGTTACGCCTTTTTAGAACAATATCACGGCGTTGGATTTGCGAGTGAAGCGGCAAGAGAGGTTGTAAATTGGGCTCATTTTGATAAAGGCTATCGCCGTATTTGCGCAATCGTTAACCAAGATAACCAACCCAGTATCGATTTACTGGAAAAGCTAGCATTTAATTTTGCCAAAACGACGGCTCAGCTTCCCAATGACATGGCGAATGTAAGTTATTACGAACTAGACTTTGAGCATTGATTGATATTAAGTAACAATATACTGACTAAGTCATTTCCTAAGCAATAAAAAAGGCGCCAATGCGCCTTTCTCTTAACGATTGTAAAACTAGGTAGTTAGAACGCTGAAGTATCGCTAAATAAGCCTACTTTCAAATCTTTAGCTGCGTAAATTTCACGGCCATCAACTTCCATGGTCGCATCTGCCATGCCCATAACCAATTTACGATTGATAACACGCTTCATGTTAATTTTGTAGGTTACTTTTTTCGCATCTGGTAATACTTGACCAGTGAATTTTAGCTCGCCTACACCTAACGCACGGCCTCGACCAGTGCCGCCAATCCAACCTAGGTAGAAACCTACTAGTTGCCACATGGCGTCTAAACCAAGACAACCTGGCATTACTGGGTCGCCAATGAAGTGACAGTCAAAGAACCACAGATCTTTAGTGATATCTAATTCAGCGATAATCTCGCCTTTACCGAACTCACCACCATCTTCAGTCATGCTGACGATGCGATCCATCATTAGCATGTTTGGTGCTGGTAATTGTGGGTTGCCTTCGCCAAATAATTCACCGCGACCGCTTGCTAATAGATCTTCTCTTGTGTAACTCGACTTTTTAATCATTTTTATAAACCACTATGTAAATTTGTGCGCTAGATTAGCGAACACTTGTAAGCTTAACAACTCCGATGACCGTTAAACATATTTGTTTTACCAGAATTTTAAGCGAGATAATAGCGAATCTGACTCGGTTATGGGATTGGTAATCTCCTCAATTCGCTCTGCTATCGCGCCATAGACACTATCGGTAGGGTATTGGCCGTTTTCGTTTAACTGACCTGCACTTAGACCAAAGGATAGGGCAATGGCTTGTTCGATATGATCTACCGGATAAATTGCAAATTGACCTTTTTCTATAGCAGCCATCACATTGTGGGGTAAATTTAGATTAGCGATATTTGATGTCGGAATGATGACACCTTGATTATCAGCAAAACCATTCGCCTCACACACCTTGAAAAAGCCAACTATTTTTTCATTAACACCGCCAATCGCTAAAATGTTACCGAACTGATCCATGGCTCCTGTTACCGCAAGTCCTTGATGAATTGGTTGTCTTGCAAATGCGGAAAGCAAACAAAGGAGACTAGCCATCGCTGCGCTATCACCGTCAATACCTTGATAGGATTGCTCAAATACTAAGTTTGCATCAAGTGGGATTTCATCATCCATGGCAAACTTTTGATGCAAGTATGACGTTAAGATTGCCACGCCTTTCGCATGGATATTGCCTGCTTGGTCAACCTTGCGTTCCACATCGCCAATATCGCCGTCGCCATAGTAAACTGCGGCCGTAACTCGAGAGGGCTCTCCAAAGCTATCAAGATCGGTATCTAAGACTGACAGTGCATTAATTTGACCTATTTGTTTCTTATCAGTTATCAGCAGAAGTTGCTTGTCTTTAATTGCTTCAAAGCTATATTGAGAAACGCGATTTTTCCTGTGATTATAAGCGTCTATCGCTGCTAAAATGTCTTTGGCGCTAATATGCTCATTAGTGTTAGCAAACACTTGTGCTTGCTGGATTAGCGATTTAAACAGCGCACTGTCAAGCGACATTCGCTCTTGATGCTCAATCAAAAATGATGAGTAATTCATCAAGGCGACTAAAGCATCGGTACTTAAATCGTTGCAACAGGCTCGGCGGCTGATATTTTGTAAATAGCCCGCGTATTTAACAAAGTCATCATCGGAATCTAAGGCAAACTGATGGTTCACTTCACCCACCAACGGAAACAGCTGCGTGATATCAGGGTCGAGATCTAATAGTCCACGGTATGACAACGCATCACCCACAAGGATAATTTGCGTCTTTAAATCGATAGATTGCGGATCAAGCCAGTGATCGGCGCTGCTCCATTTAATTTGACGGTCAAACAATGACGATTTGAGTTCAAACCATAATTGTGGATTTTCAAGTAATCGATCGCTTGGCAAAACAAGCACGCCGCCGTTAGCTTGATGCAATAATCCCGGTTGCAATAAATGATGATTTGCAACCGTAGTCCCTTGCTCTGTAATTTGAGCGATATCGCCGAATAGCTTTACGCTTGTTGGGTTATCGCAAAATACAATAGGAAATGAATCATCGGCCTCGTGGGAGACAAAATTGTTAACTAATACCGGATGAGATAAGGCATAACCATTATCAAGCTGCTTCGCCAGATCTGTTAAAAAGTCTAGCACCTTAGGTAAACGTTTGAAGACCTTTAATAGCGGGGCTAATTCATTAGTAAAGTATCTGTCTTCACTGTCTGGATTATCTTTAACCAATAAGGCACAACGCTTGAGCCATGAATGCACTAGGCGCGTGAACTTAACGCCTTGCCCAGCCGGCAGGTTTAAACAAATAGGAGATCGTGGGTTGTTAACGTCTTCACAATACACCACATCAAACACATTATCTGACGTTAAGGGATCAGACAATAATAGTTCTCGTATCAATGCCTTTGAGTCGATGGCTGGATAGCCCAGCACGACCATGTGTTGCTCACTACAGTACGCCGTTGCAAAGAATTTAAACGCGTTTTGTGCGCGTTCCTGCCCAAGACTAAGACCAATGGCATCAAGCCACGAATGATTCTCTAACAGGGTTTTGGCACGCTGTTGATTAAATCCAATCTGGTTAACTGTTAACCCTGTTACTGCTTTCAACGACTAATCCTTAAATATTTGTTTCTTTTAAACTTATCACGAAATATAGCGCAATGACTAATTACCGAACTGTTAGGGCTAATCCTTTGAGATAAAATCCTTCAGGGAAGGTACTCGCAATTGGATGGTCTGATGCTTGTGATAAGCGGCCAATAATTTGCGCATCACGTCCGGCGTCAAGTGCAGCGTCGGCAACTATTTTCTGGAATAAATCAGCAGCCATTAACCCTGAACAAGAATAAGTGAGTAGCGTACCGCCTGGGTTTAACAGCTGCATAGCCACCATATTGATGTCTTTGTAACCACGACAAGCCCCATTTAACTGAGATTTGTTATCCGCAAATTTTGGTGGATCAAGAATAATCACGTCAAATTTTTTGCCTTCGTCGCGGTAACGACGTAGCAATTTGAAAACATCAGCTTGCACAAAATCAACTTTCGATAAATCTAAGTCATTAATCTCAATGTTTTTCTTAGCGATATCCAGTGCGCTTTGGCTCAAATCGACATTGGTAAAATGCGTTGCACCATTTTTCATGGCGTAGATCCCAAAGGTACCTGTGTAACTAAAACAGTTTAGGACCGTTTTATCTTTACAGTAACTTCCAGCGATGCGGCGGTTGTCACGTTGGTCAAAATAGAAACCTGTTTTATGGCCCTCTGGAATATCGACAAGAATTTTTACGCCGTTTTCTTCAATCACAGAAAGCTCAGTTGGTTCAACACCTTTTATAAGCCCCTTAACTGGCGCTAAGCCTTCCTTTTTACGAACATCAACATCTGAGCGATCGTAAATATTGTAGTCTGGAAAAATACTTTCAAGGGCGCCGATAATATGATGGCGATTAAACTCGGCGCCAGCACTGAGTAATTGGGTAACCAGCGTATTATCATAGTGATCGACGGTAATGCCGGGTAAATAGTCAGATTCTGCCGCCACTAACCGAAACCCAGTGAGCTTTTGATCAGCAATAAGGGCTTGACGCGCGTTAAGCGCACCTTGAATCCGCGACTCGAAAAATGTTTGGTCGATAACTTCACCTTGTTCAAAAGACCAAATACGCACGCGGATTTGTGACTCAGGTGAGAATGCACCGCAGGCTAACCAATTTCCTTTCGCATCAATGACATCGACAGTTTCCCCTAATGCTGGTTTACCTTTTACCGCTTTGATAGCCATTGAGAAAATCCATGGATGACGGCGATTTAAGGCTTTTTCTCTTCCGGGCTTTAGAATAATGGATGCGTTGTTGTGTGATTGCATAAGGCGCTCAAGTATCGGGGAAATTAATGAGTTGCGATTTTACGGACAGGGCGCATGAGGCGCAAGGTATTTCATGTGGCAGAAAGAAGGTGATGGCGATTTAGGTCACAATCAGAGCAACAATTTCTACTGAACGGAAATTAAGTCGAAAAAAGGACAGCAGTATCGCTAAAAATCAGTGGTCTAGCCTAGATATTGTGGCGCTGTTGACGTAGAATTGCCAACCTTTGTCAAATTCAATAACTGGCGGATTAGCGGAAGATTTTATCAAAAATCGACGCGGTTACGTCATTAATAACCATTAGTATGGGAAAGCTTAATGCAGCAACTTGAACCAATTGTTAAGCAAGCACTAGAAGAGATTGCTCAAGCGACTGATCTTAATACACTCGATCAGGTACGCGTAACTTACTTAGGTAAGAAGGGTAAAATGACCGACTTGCTTAAATCGTTAGGTCAGTTATCTAACGAAGAGCGTCCAAAAGCAGGGCAGTTAATTAACCAAGGTAAACAGCAGATCCAAGGCGCTATCGTTGAAAAAGGTAACGTGCTTCGCACCGCCGCTTTAAATGAAAAGCTAGCGAGTGAATCTGTGGATGTTAGTCTACCAGGCCGCCGTTTAAGTGCCGGTACTGTTCACCCAGTGAATCGCACTATAGAGCGTATTGAAAGCTTCTTTGGTGAGTTAGGCTTTAGCGTAAAAGCTGGCCCTGAAGTCGAAGATGACTTTCATAACTTTGATGCGTTAAATATTCCAGACCATCATCCTGCACGTGCCGATCACGATACGTTTTACTTCGATCCAAAAACAGTATTACGTACTCAAACATCGTGTGTTCAAATTCGTACGATGGAAGTAGAAAAACCGCCATTGCGTATTATCTCACCGGGTCGAGTATATCGTAACGATTATGATCAGACTCACACGCCAATGTTCCATCAAGTGGAAGGGTTAATGGTTGATAAGAATGTAAGCTTTACTCAATTAAAGGGTATCTTGCATGACTTCTTGAAAAACTTCTTTGAAGAAGATTTAGAAATTCGATTCCGTCCTTCTTATTTCCCATTTACTGAGCCATCAGCAGAAGTTGATGTTATGGGTAAAAACGGTTGGTTAGAAGTATTAGGTTGCGGCATGGTTCACCCTGAAGTATTGCGCAGTGCGGGTATCGATCCAGAAGAGTACACCGGTTTTGCCTTTGGTATGGGTGTAGAGCGTTTAACGATGCTTAGATACGGTGTTGATGACTTACGCTCGTTCTTCGAAAACGACGCACGTTTCCTAAAACAGTTTAAATAAGGGTTAATCACATGAAATTTAGTGAATCATGGCTACGTGAGTGGGTTAACCCAAACGTTAGTAGCGAAGAATTATCAGCCCAGCTAACAATGGCTGGCTTAGAAGTTGATGATGTTGAGCCAGTTGCTGCACAGTTTAGCAATGTTGTTGTAGGTGAAGTCGTAGAATGTGGTCAGCATCCAGATGCCGATAAACTGCAAGTCACCAAAATCAATGTGGGTGAAGATGAATTAGTCGATATTGTTTGTGGCGCTAAAAACTGTCGTCAAGGACTTAAAGTCGCGGTTGCTAAAGTGGGCGCTGTTCTTCCTGGCGATTTTAAAATCAAAAAAGCGAAACTACGCGGTCAGCCATCATTTGGTATGCTGTGTTCTTTTAGCGAATTAGGCATGGCCGATGACAGCGATGGTATCTTAGAGTTGCCATTAGATGCACCAATCGGCACAGATTTACGCGATTACTTACAGCTTAACGATGTGTCTATTGATGTTGATTTAACGGCAAACCGCGCTGATTGTTTAGGTATTAAAGGTTTAGCTCGCGAAGTGGCTGTGCTTAACAATATTGACGTTACTGCACCGGCGATTACACCTGCTGACGTGACTATTGAAGACAAAGTAGCGATTAAACTTAGCGCACCAGAGTCATGTCCACGTTATCTCGGT
The DNA here is from genome assembly GCA_913060565.1 of uncultured Gammaproteobacteria bacterium. Lineage (GTDB taxonomy): Bacteria > Pseudomonadota > Gammaproteobacteria > Enterobacterales > Psychrobiaceae > Psychrobium. The sequence continues at coordinate 22,402 of CAJXRU010000014.1, forward strand.
CGTGTCATTAAAGGTATCAACGTTAAAGCAGTTACGCCATTATGGATGAGCGAAAAGCTACGTCGTAGCGGTGTTCGAAGCATAGATGCCGTAGTTGATGTCACTAACTATGTGTTACTAGAGCTTGGTCATCCAATGCACGCGTTTGATTTATCGGCTATTGACGGTGGTATCGATGTACGTATGCCGACAGCCGCTGAAAAGCTTACGTTGTTAGATGGAAACGAAGTAACGCTTAACGAAGACACATTAGTGATTGCGGACGATAACAAAGCATTAGCTATGGCTGGTATTTTTGGCGGTGAAAGCAGTGGTGTTAACGATTCAAGTGAAGATATTTTCTTAGAAAGTGCGTTCTTCGGTAAATTAGCGATTGCAGGGCAAGCACGTAAATACGGTTTGCATACTGATGCTTCTCATCGTTATGAGCGTGGTGTCGACCCAAAATTGCAGTTTGATGCAATGGAGCGTGCTACTGAGCTGCTTTTAGCAATTGTTGGTGGCCAAGCAGGCCCGATTGTTGAAGCGGTCAGCGAAGAGCATTTACCAACGTCAAATCAAATTGAACTGCGTCGTAGCCGTTTAGAGCGTATCATCGGGATTTCAATTCCTGATGAGCAAGTGACTGAAATTCTTACTCGCTTAGGTATCGAAACTGCGCAGCATAGTGACGGTTGGACATGTCAATCACCAAGCTACCGTTTTGACATCAACATCGAATCTGATTTGATTGAAGAAGTGGCCCGCGTATACGGTTATAACAACATTCCAAATGTTGCACCTGCAGCGCTGCTGACGATGAGTGAACACAAAGAAAAAGAGTTAAGTGTTAACGTATTACGTAACGCTATGGTTGCACGCGGCTTTAATGAAGCCATTACTTATAGCTTTGTCGACCCTAAGAAGCAGGCCGTATTATTCCCAGAGCTTGAGCCTAAGGTGTTACCGCACCCAATATCGGCTGATATGTCGGTAATGCGCGTTAGTTTATGGACGGGCTTATTGGCAGCGGTTAGTAATAACCAAAAACGCCAGCAAGGTCGCGTACGCTTATTTGAAACAGGATTACGTTTTTACCCTGATGCCAACAGCGAACATGGAATTTCACAAGATCCAATGATTGCTGGTGTTATTGCTGGTGGAATTTGTGATGAGCATTGGGATCTAGAATCTCGTGCTGCAGACTTCTTCGATTTAAAAGGTGACGTTGAAGCGTTAATGGAAGTGACAGCAGATGTTGAGCAATTCGAGTTTAGAAAAGCCAATTTAGATGCGCTACATCCTGGTCAATCCGCTGAAATTTTCGTTAACGATGAGTCAGTTGGCTTCATAGGAGCCATTCATCCACAACACGAAAAGGCGCTTGGCCTCAATGGTCGTACCATTGTTTTTGAGATTACTCAAGCTGCTCTTTTACAAAGAAAATTGCCTGAATCCGTTGCCCAGTCTAAGTTTCCGGCAAACAGACGTGACATTGCTCTAGTAGTGAAAGAAGAAGTAAATGCAAAAGAAGTAGTAAAAAGCATACAAAATGTTGGCGAAAATCAGTTAGTTGGCATAAACTTGTTTGATGTATACCGTGGTCAAGGCATTGAAGACGGATATAAAAGTTTAGCAATTGCGTTGATTTTGCAAGATGCGGAACGAACTTTGGAAGATAAAGACATTGCATTGGTTGTCGAAAAAGCAGTCAAAGCAGCTAATGATTCATTTGGTGCAACTTTAAGAGACTAGAATATGGCCTTAACTAAAGCCGATATGGCAGAACATCTATTTGAAAATTTGGATTTTAGTAAGAAAGAAGCCAAGGAAATGGTAGAGCTATTTTTTGAAGAGCTACGTGGCTGTTTGGAAAGAGGCGAACAAATTAAACTATCAGGATTTGGTAACTTTGATTTACGTGATAAAGCGGAACGTCCAGGTCGTAACCCTAAGACTGGTGAAGACATTCCAATTTCTGCACGCCGTGTTGTTACCTTTAGAGCAGGTCAAAAGTTAAAAGCACGCGTAGAGCAGCTTGAAGCGAAAGACTAATAGCCCGATGACCTAATAAAGTAAGCGCCTATCGCGTTAGGTGCTTACTTTTGTCTTGTAAAAGCTTACCTATCTATGAATAGTCCTATTCATGGAACGTTTTCTATCCTTAAAAATATTTCCGATGTTTCCCATATTTCTCAAACTTTATGTGCTTAATACGGCTGCCAAATGAAGATGATATATCGTGTCCAGCAATCCTTTCTAGCTAATCGACTAAATACGAAATCTTATTGTGGTAAGGGAAAATATAGTAGAACGCAGCTCAACGAGTGTGATTGACTAAGGACACATTATTAAGATTGAAATCGAGCGACATGTTCTAGTTGATTCTTCCTAAGCACAACAAGATTACTTAAATAATGGAATTGGTACTATCTGGTTGATGGGCTGTAGAAGTTATCAAGTGACTAGGACTAATAAGAGAGACTGGTTTAGATAGATAAATTAGCGGTTCAAGTATAGGTAGAAAGAACAGGGCAAGCGTGAATTACTTGCCCTAATACTTAATCTTTACACCTTGAACTGAGATACAGCGTCGTTAAGTGCATTGGACTGTGCTGCGACTTCTTGGCTCATTTCAGAATTTTGATCTGATAATTCCGACGTTTCATCAGTTACATCGCGAATAGTGACAACGTGTTTGTTGACTTCACTTGCTACGGCACTTTGTTCTTCAATTGCAGCTGCTACAGACTGAGCCATTCCAAGAATTACCGAAACATCATCGGTTATTTCTTGCAACATCTCACCAGTACTTGAGGCTTGCTGAGCACTCACTTCACCTTGATCCCGACAAGTCGCCATCAGATCGACGATCTCTGCAGTTCGCCCTTGGAATTGAGAGATAATCGACTCAATTTCTTTTGTTGAATCTTGTGTTTTACTTGCCAAGCTTCTAACTTCATCGGCAACTACGGCAAATCCACGTCCTTGTTCACCTGCACGAGCTGCTTCAATTGCAGCGTTCAAGGCTAACAAGTTCGTTTGTTCAGCGATTCCACGAATGACTTCCAGTACCTGACCAATACTTTGGCTATCGCTTTCGAGCGCCGTCACAACTTGTTGGGAATCTAATAAGTTGGACGACAATTGATTAATTTGCTCAATGGTCTTTTCCACCCCTTGTTGGCCTGAAATTGCGTTTTGATTAGTTAACTCCGCCTTATTCGCAGTATCGGAAGTATTCTTTGAAATCTCATCAACGGTAGCAACCATTTCGGTAATTGCCGTTGCAACCATATCGGTTTCAGCCATTTGGCTTTGTACACCTTGTGTCGTTACAGACACGTTACTTGCGAGTTGATTCGTTGCATCGTTCAACGCAACGACTGAAGTATTCACCTCACTAATCAATCCTCTAAACTGGCTTACCATTTGATTAAAGTGCGACGACATTTCCGCGATTTCATCTTCGCCATCGCAAGGGGCAGTTAATGATAAGTTTTTGGTTTCGCCAATGGTTATCATTAAATCTCTTAGTTGTTCAATTGGTCGTAAAATACTGCGAGAAGTTAATATTGAAATGACGATAGCAATCGCAAGAATAACGAAAAATAATGTGAATTGTACGGCAACAATAGAGTTTTCAGTCTCAGTAATTTTTTGTTTGTTACTTGATACAATATCCTTAAGTAATGTTTCCGTTTTATGCACTGTTTTGCGCATGTTACCGAGTAAACCAAGCTTTTGATTAAATCCAAAAACCTGTTTTGCATCATACAGTGCGATAAATGCTTGGTGATATTGTGAAAGCAAACCAGCATTTAAGGATTGGAGTTGCCTTGACGCACTTACTGCATTGCTCATTGCCTGCAAACTTGCGTCAGACGGTTCAAGCAAAAATTGTTTTTCTATGTGTCGCAACTGATACAGTTCACTTTGCGATTGGTAGTCAGAGCTAGCAATTGAGTCCAACAACGACGTTGAAGCGATTTGTAATCGTCCTTGTAATCCAAGATTTGTCTTATAACCAATCGCTTTTTGTTGTAAATTGAGCTTTTCAAAGATTCGTTGATAGTCGCTTAAAATGGCGTCAAATTGATTTATCTGCTGTACAGATAGATCAAAGCTTTGAAAAGTACGCTTCAAATCGCCGCTTTCGGCTTTAATTAATTCAACATTCTTTTTAAATTTCCCAATATATTTTTCATCTTTACGGGCAAGAAAGTCTTTCTCATTACGGCGTAATTGAAGAACACCTTTATCAATAGTGTCAGCAGTTTCAATTCCTTCTAAAAGAGAATGCATCGTGTTGACGCTATACATTTGTAGTATAAGCATCATGAGCATACTCACGCCTAGGAGGCAGGTACTTAAAAATAGCTTTGATTTAATTTTCATAAAAGGCTCTTTAGTAAATGGCGATAAACCATGATTCGCATTTGTTTGATGTGCTAACAACGTTCGGTTATAAAATGTTGTTAGATGAGTCCCTTCGATAGTACTATCGACTGTGTCTAATATAAGTTTAGAACTTAATAACTTAAACGCAAAAAAAACCGAGCAAAAGCTCGGTTTTTATTCGATTTTTTACAATGATACTACGATTTAGAAATTCGCTTCACTTTCCAGCGATTATTTTCCCAAGTCATGAGTAAAAAGCGGTCATCAGCGACGACACCACCTTGATATTTTCCGCGAATGTGTAATTCGACACGTGTATCTTTCTTCGACTTTCTAAAGAAGTCACCGCCAACATCCGTAATTTGAACTGTGGCAGAATCAAGTGATAACTCCATAACATGACGCTGAATCATTTTGATACTACGGTAATGATCAACTAATCCTGCGACGCGTTTTACCGAGTTTTCTTTAATCTCATCAATGTCTTTCGCATTGTAAATTGCTTCAACAAATTCTTGCGCTACTTCTTCCGGCATTTTTTTTGATTCTTTATCGCCACAAGCACAAAGCGCTAACGCGAATAATGCAATGATTGTTGCTTTGATTTTAACGCCTTTAGGCAGTAAAAAATTAGTGTTCATGATGTTGTGCTTGTTTCCCTTGAATTGCTGTTAAGGCGATAGTGTAAACAATATCGTCGACTAATGCACCCCGTGATAAATCATTCACTGGTTTGCGCATGCCCTGAAGCATTGGGCCAATACTGATCAAGTCAGCGCTTCGTTGTACGGCTTTGTATGTCGTATTGCCAGTATTTAGATCGGGGAAGATAAATACATTGGCTTGACCAGCAACAGGGCTATTGGGCGCTTTTGACGCCGCAACATTTTTCATGATCGCTGCGTCATATTGAAGCGGACCATCAATGATTAAATCTGGCCGGCGCTTCTGCGCAATTTCAGTTGCTTCTCTTACTTTCTCTACATCAGAGCCTGTTCCTGAGGTACCTGTTGAGTAACTAATCATAGCAACCTTTGGCGAAATTCCAAACGCGATTGCAGAATCTGCAGATTGAATTGCAATTTCAGCGAGCTGCTCCGCGTTTGGATCAGGATTAATAGCACAATCGCCATAAACCAATACTTGGTCTGGCAAGAGCATAAAGAATACTGAGGATACTAGGCTAGCTTCTGGCGCTGTTTTTACTAGCTGTAGTGGTGGGCGAATGGTATTTGCGGTTGTGTGAATAGCACCTGATACTAATCCATCGACTTCATCTTGCGCTAACATCATAGAACCAAGTACAACATTATCTTCGAGTTGTTCTTGGGCTACTACTTCTGTAAGGCCTTTGTGTTCCCGCATTTTTACCATAGGATCTATGTATTGTTGACGCACATCTTCAGGATTGATGATAGTTACACCAGCGCCTAATTCGACCCCTTGTTGGGTTGCGATAAGAGCGATTGTTTCGGGGTTTCCTAATAATACACAATTAGCAATATTACGTTGCGCGCAAATTGCTGCGGCTTTTATCGTACGAGGCTCTTCACCTTCAGGCAATACAACTGTTTTAGCCGCACGGCGGGCCATTTCTGTTAACTGATATCTAAAGGCAGCAGGAGACAAGCGACGTTCTCTGCTTGAAGCATGCGCTAGAGAACTTATCCAGTGTTTATCAATATGACTTGCAACAAACTCGTCTACTTTGTTGATACGATCAACATCATCGTTAGGCACTTCGTGGTTAAAGCTTTGTAAATCAATTGAGGTCTGCCAAGTATTTGTCTCTACAAGTAAGATTGGCAAGCCCGTCGCCATCGCTTGTTGACAGAGATCTAACACAGGTTGCTCCGGCTCGTAGCCATTAGTTAACAACAACGCTCCTATTTTTGTTCCATTCATTGCCGCAAGACAGGCTGATACGATAACGTCTGAACGATCTCCTGAGGCGACCAGTAGTTTGTTGGCACTGAAGTTTTCCACCATATTTGGGATGCTACGTGCACAAAAGGTAATACTTCTTAGGCGGCGGCTGGTGATTTCTCCTTCGTTTATCACTTTTGCTTGAAGGTGATTAGCGATGTCGATAACGCGTGGTGCAATGATTTGTTCGTTCCAGGGAATGTAGCCCAAAACACGAATAGGGCTGCGCCCGAATAATTGGAATACTTCCATTTGTTGTTGACTTGAACTGCCGTTGTTACCCGCTAAGTCTTGGCGCAATACACCATTATCATCAATTGGTGCATTGATCTTATTAACGATACAACCCAAGATTCTTTCGGCGTCTGTACCACCAAATGGTTGGCAAGCGATTTCTATTCGTTCTTTTTGTTGCGTTGCACTGTCATTACCGGGGGATGTAACAAAAACAACTTCTGCATCAAGCGCTTTAGCAATCATGTTATTAAGACGCGATGTGTATTGTTGTTTACGTGTAGGGACGAGTCCTTCAATAATTAAAATGTCATTATCTAGCGTAGCACGGTTGGCTTGCTCAACGATTTCTTCCAGTAAGGTATCCGCCTTACCGCTACTCATCATATTATCAACATAGCCAGGAAGAAGAGGTTTCGGTGGTTCAATATTAGGATTACGTCCGATGATGGTACTTGACCGCTCAGGCCCAACATCGCCTGATACTGGCTGTGCGACCGGCTTAAAAAAGTTAACTTTAATACCATGGCGCTCAACCGCATGAACTAATCCCATGCTGACAGAAGTAAGACCGACGCCAAAACCCACTGGCACTAACATTATAGTTCTTGGCATGATTATTCCTCTATTAATGCAATAGCATCAAGTGCAATGACGAGCTCTTCGTTCGTAGGGATAACAAGTGCAATTGGGCTATCCTTAACGGTAATTTTTCCTTCTTTGCCGAATCTAGCGTCAAGATTGGCTTGGCGATCTAACTCAAATCCAAATATTTTCAATTGGTGAATAACATTCGCACGAATAATATCTGAATTCTCACCGATGCCACCTGTAAATACCAAAGCATCAAGTCTGCCTAACGGCACTGTGTATGAGGCTATGTACTTTGCGAGTCGATAGCAGAATACTTCAACGGCAAGCTGGCAATGATCATGGTCGCGCATTGCGTGTTCTTCCACGACACGGCAATCGTTCGACAAGCCGGATAAGCCAAGTAAGCCACTTTTTTTGTTGAATATATCGTTAACTTCATCGTTGGTGTAACCAAGTTGATCAATCATGTATTGTGAAATTGCGGGATCAATGTCGCCACAACGTGTTCCCATGACTAAACCTTCAAGTGGTGTTAGGCCCATACTCGTGTCTACGCTTTTTCCGTTTCTTATCGCGGTCACACTTGCCCCGTTGCCTAAATGCGCGCTAATGATATTGAGGTCATCGATTGGTTTATTCAAAACCTTCGCAGCTTGTTGCGTAATGTACAAATGGCTCGTGCCGTGAAATCCATAGCGTCTAATGCCATGCTCAACATAAAGATCTCTAGGCAGTGCATAAGTAAAAGCTTTTGGTGGCATGGTTTGATGGAATGCTGTGTCAAAGACGGCAATTTGTTTCAATGCTGGAAATGCTATTGACGCTGCTTTAATACCAATGATATTTGCTGGATTATGGAGCGGTGCAAGCTTAGATAATTGTTCTAATTGCGAAAGTACTCGTTCGTTAATGACAACAGATTGGGTAAACAATTCTCCGCCATGCACCACGCGATGGCCAATTGCGGTGACGCTATCTGACAATGACAGTGTCGCCAGTAAATCAACGATAGTATCCACTGCATTTTGATGCATTGATTGCGCTGGAAGGTCAATAGTGTGCTTAGTACCTTGATATTTATATTTGACAATCGGGGTGTCTGAACCTAGTGAGTCTCCGAGACCGCTGAACACTTCAGCATGGGACTGACTATCAATTAATGAAAATTTAAGTGACGAACTACCGCAATTTAATACAAAAACCAATGATTCTTTCATTGACGTTTCCTAAAGTGAGAAATTGAAAATGTGATTGCTTGTCAGATATTTCAACACTATCGATGATTGGCTAGCTTTGTCGGCGCTGAGCCACTACAATAAGTATACAAATGTTGATAATTGCTGTAAGAAACCACTAGAGATAATGGTAACTATTATATACTTAAGTCGAATCTTAGTGTGGCAGTTTTTTTAATAATTGCCGTTTAATAGAGAATTTTATGACTGAAATTAAACTTTTAATTGATCAAGGCCGTGAGTACCAATTACTTTGGCCACAGCAAAGAGCATTATCTGTTATCTTTCCTGAATCAAGAATAATTAAGCTGTCGAAACTGTTACAAAAGAGTGCGGCACCGATTGCTTGCGTGAGTTTTCTGGTCCAATATCTGTATTTCGGCCATGAGGTATTACCACGAGCGTTAGCAATGTCTTTATTGGTGCTCAGCATTCCGTACCAAAGTTTGATCTGGTTGGGTTATCGTGCCAAACAGCCATTACCTTTAGGGCTAATAAGCTGGTGTGCTGAGATTCGAAATCAAATGCTCGATGCTGGTATTTCTGTTCAGCCATTATCACGAAAGGCGTGTTATCGTGATATGGCGAGTTTGCTAAATCAGGCTTATAGCAAACTTAATAAGGCGTTTGATTTACCTTAAGGTTTTTTAAATACTGTTATCAGAAAGTCTAATTCAATGGCTAAATCATGTCTCTCAGAAATTTTTCGTCTAGCGTCACCGTTCGCTTTCCAAGCAAAAGGTGTCATATCTAACAAACGTAATCGATCCTCCGGACTAGGTGTTATTTGATAGCTAAGCTGCTGACTAGACATTTTCTCTAAACCAGTAAATAGGGTGTCTTGTGTTGCATGTTCCCTAACTTCTTCATAAATAAATTCTCGCAGTTGCCAAAGGTGGCGTGGGGCAGGGGTGACATTAATAAAGTAACCACCTGATTTCATTATTCTATGAAGTTCCAATTCATTGACAGGCGCATAAACCTTGAAAGCTGCGTCTATTGTTTCACTTTGAAAAGGCATTTCTTCTGAGCTTGCGACACTATAAGAGCCCGTTTGATGTTTCTTAGCAGCTTTTATTACCGCAGGTTTTGAAATATCGAAACCGTAGCTAATAAAGTGATCATTGGGATTAACTTGACGAGAATAGTAGCCTTCGCCGCATCCGATATCTAATAATTTACTGTGCTTAAGTACTAACTCAGCTATCAATACTTTAAGGTTCTCAGCCAAAGGTTGATAATGGTTAGCAGTTAAAAACGATTCTCTCGCCGCAATCATTTCTTTACTATCACCTGGCTCTTTTGACTTCTTACGCTGGACGGGTAACAAATTAAAATAGCCTTGCTTTGCTTGGTCAAAACGGTGGTTATTAGCGCAGCCAAGTTGCTTGTGCTCTAAAATAAATGAAAGCGGGGATTGGCACAGAGGACATTGATAAATCATAAATTGTTTTCTTAGTTTGGAGATTGTTGAAAACAGGCGACCCATTGTGGTCGATGTTGTAAACAAGTGAGCATGATAGTGACACTGAGTAATATCTCTGGCACCCAAAAAAGCGGTGAAACGTAAATGTACTGAGAGACTACGTGCGCAGAATCGAATTGTAACACCCAATAATAGTAGCACGCCATACCGAGTGTTTTAGCAATAAATAGCAATAGGCTACCTATGCCAGCAGTTATAAAAGTGAAAATCCAAATATTATTACGCTGGGTCAGTTTTACCCAATACTGCAATAATATTACTGGTAATAAGTAGCCGCACAATAGAGAAATTCCTAATACATCAAATGGAAGTTTTCCAATGGCAAGTTGAACCCCTATCGTAATTAAGACTGCGATAACTGCGAGTCTATACCCAATGATAAGGGTCGCTACGGCAAGTCCCATAAAATGTAATGGCATTTGCGGTGATATACCGCCGGAAAGAATTGCCAACAGACTAAGTGATAATGTCGACGCTGCAAACAAATGAAGGGCGACTCGAGACTGTTTGAGTTGTATGAGCGCGCTAAGGGCATCTATCCGATAAACAAAATAAAACGAAATCAACAATAGAATTAAATTAACCATAACTAATGCCAATTACGCGTTACGCTGCGGGCTCTTCTTCGAGGGAAGACTCACAATTAATTACCTTCTCCAGTAACGCGACATCATGAAATTGATCGAATTTCTTACCAACTTGCGCCATCGTTCCTACGTCGTTAAACCCTAGCCCTTTATGCAAATGCATCGACGCCTCATTTGGCAAAGTAACCCAAGCATACGCACGGTGATAATTATGCTGTTTAACGTTGGCTAGTAATTGACGATAAAGTGCACGGCCAACCCCTTTGATGTTGCAATTTGGTGCTTTATATACCGTTAGTTCTGTTGAACTTTCATACGCTTCTTTGAGTTTAAAGGCGCTGTTGTAGGCGAACCCTATAATGGTGTCGTCTTTGACGGCGACTAACAGCGTATGTCGTTTTTCTTTAAACACGGTTTGACACCATTGCAAGCGTTGAGAAATTGGCCAAGGTTCAACGTCAAACGTTATGGCTGAATGTTCTATATAATGATTATAGATGGCATTAATAAAATACAAATCGCCAATTGCCGCTTGTCTAATGGTAATCATAAAATAAGTCCCTTACTTTGTTCCGTGTTTATAACAGTTTGTCGGCCGTCAATTAAAATTCAAATGTTGACCAAATTGGTGCGTGATCAGATGGTTTCTCGATGCCGCGTAATTCATAGTCAATGTCTGACTCGATGCAATACTGACTAAGATTCTCAGTAGCCAAAATGACATCAATACGCAGGCCGCGGTTATCGTCGAAACCACGTGAACGATAATCGAACCAGCTATAACGGTCGCTCGTTTCGGGATGAAGTAAACGATAGGTATCGTCTAACCCCCAGCCTTTTAGACGCGCTAACCATTCTCGCTCTTCTGGTAAGAAACTACATTTGCCAGTGCGTAACCAACGTTTAGCGTTATCTGGACCAATACCAATGTCAATATCCGCTGGCGAGATATTGATATCACCCATGACAATGACATTTTCATCGTTGGTATGGTTTTTCTCTAAATACTGTTGTAAATCTTGATAGAATTTTTCTTTCGCTGGAAATTTAGTTTCGTGATCTCGGCTTTCTCCTTGTGGAAAATAACCATTTAGCACACGAACTTTATTACCTGCGGCGGTGGTAACTGTTGCCATGATCATACGACGTTGCGCGTCTTCGGTATCATCTTCCCAACCGTATTGAACATCTTCTACATCGAGATTTGTCATCAACGCGACACCATAGTGACCTTTTTGGCCGTGATAAAATACTTTGTATCCCATCGCTTCAACGGCCTCTAATGGAAATTGAGGGTTATCCACTTTAATTTCTTGCAAGCCAATTACGGCAGGCTGATGTTTGGTGATCAAGGCTTCTAACTGGTGGAGTCTTGCACGTAGGCCATTAATGTTGAACGATATCGTTTTCATAAAAACTTCTTATTAATTATTTATTGGGGTGCTGTTAGCACCTTATTATTGTCAGTGATTTTATCCCAATGACCGATTACAGCAATACAAATTTCTATTATTCAATGAAAAAAGAGAGTTGCGAACGTGGATTGAGATAATTTTTAATATGTTGCTCTACACTACGTGGCGATAAGGCCGACTCTATCGTTACCGATTCCGCGCTGAGGTCGATAATGGCGGCTTCATCTCGTGGTACTTTTTCATCAAATACCATGACACTTGGCGCCAGTAATTTTGCAGTGTTGACGGTAATCACTATTCCCGTTTGGCCGTTATTTAACGCCACTAACGTACCCGGCGGATAAATGCCAAGTGACTTAATAAATGCGCTAAGTTGTTTTGCATTAAATTGCTCTTTTTTACTGCTAAATAAATAACTTAAACTTTGCGAGGGTGTTCTTGCTTTCTTCTCATCATAGGGATAGCACAATTTTTCGTACATATTTACCATAGATACAATGAGCGAATGAGGATGAAGCTTGTCTTCTTTTAGCCCTTTGGGGAAACCGGAGCCATCGGCAAACTCATGGTGTTCTAGAATTAATTGTTTAACGTCATCGTTGACACTAGGTACATTGTTTAGAAACTCAATAGAATATTCTGGGTGTTTTTCTATAACGAACTTTCGCTTAGCTGGGCTAACGTCTTTATTGGTATAAAACTGACTGGGAATCTTTAATTTTCCAATATCATGCAATAACCCTGCAGTGCCAAGGTTACTAATTTGTGCTGGCGATAGTCCCAGTTTCTTGCCAATCATCATTGATAACATACACACAGAAATTGCGTGTTGATGGCTATCCATATCATCTCTGTCGTCGCCAACTAAATGAAGGATTAAGTCATCTTTTTCTAGCAGTGCTTTAGTCATCGTAGCCATCACTACTTGCGCTTCGTCAATGGCCAACAGAGGACGAGATTGAATTTTTGATGTCAATGAACGAACCCGCCCAAGTGCGTTCTGATAGGCTTTTTCGCATTCTTTGATTGCACGACGATGTTGTTGCATCGCTAGAATTTGTTGTTCTTTGTCGCTTAGTTTGTTTTTAAGTAAGGTGGTATCTTGAACCGTGTTAATGACAGGCTCGGCTTCGTCATGATTAACCGGTAGCGGATCTGCGCTGCTTTTACTTGGGATCGCATACACGTGCTGGATTTTCGCTTGGCGTAGCAGCGTAATTTGACTATCTGAAGTAATCTTAAATTGACTAAACATAAAAGGGTGCGCGTTCCAGCGCACCGGTAGCTTAATGTAGACACCAACCTGTAATCGATCAACAGAAAGCTTAATGCTTGCAGAGTTATCTTTCATTGGATCCTAAGCAGGTAGTACTTTCTTAAAAGGTTTTACTATAACGCTTTCATAAACGCCCGCAGTCACATATGGGTCGATATCAGCCCATGTTTGAGCATCGACTAAACTATCAAATTCAGCCACCACCAAAGAGCCACTGAATCCAGCTTGGCCAGGGTCTTCACTATCAATGGCTGGAGTAGGGCCAGCAATGAGTAGTCTGCCTTGTGATTGTAGGTCATTAAGACGCGCTAAATGTTCTGGACGTGCAGCAAGACGTTTCTCGAGACTATTTGCAACATCAGTTGCATGTATCATATACCACATGGGGATTTTCCTATTTTTGTTGTTCGGCGTCGTCATTTGGCATGTATTTATATAAATAGACACCTGAACAAATAAACATGATGAACGTTAAGATGGTTAAACCAAAGACTTTAAAGTTAACCCACGTATCAAGGGGAAGGTTAAACGCGATCCAAAAATTTAAGACACCGGCAAAAGCACAGGTAAATGCCCAACCAAAGGTCAAATTTCGCCATACCGCGTCAGGGGCGTCAATCTCTTTACCCATAAATTTCTTTGGAATAGATTGACCAATAAATTGATAACCCAATAATACCAATGCAAAAATGCCATAAATAATTGATGGCTTAAGCTTGATGAAATTATCATCGTGGAAATACAGTGTCAGGGCACCGAATAATGTCACAACGGCAAACACCACCCAGTTTTGGCGTGGAATTTTCTTAAACAGAATTTGTAGCAGTATCAATTGTAATACACTCGCGCCAATCAAAACGGCGGTTGCGGTATAAACGTCAAACAGATAGTAACTAATAAAAAATGCAAGTAAGGGAAAATATTCGAGGAAATGCTTCATAGATAATTCGCGGGGCTCAATACGTATAATAACTTTGAACCATTGTAATCAAACTACAAGTCAATTGTCATTATAAAAATGGCCAATAATCATTGGCCATTAATTCTGTAGATTAAACGGTTGCTGCTTTCATTGTGCTAATGAATGTCGTTAATTCGTTGAGCATCGCATCATTGTTGTCGAGGTTTCTCTCAATAATCTTTACTACCGCTGAACCACTAATAATACCATCAGCTCCTGATGCTAATCCTTGTTTGGCGTCATTTGGCGTAGAAATACCAAAACCAAGCAAGAGTGGCGGCGCGTTATGATGCTTTAACGTATCGATTAAATGCGTAACTGGCATTTTAACTTTTGACTCGGTACCTGTAACGCCAGCACGGCTGAGTAGGTAAGTATAACCTTCACTTTGCTCTGCAACTGCTTGTAGCGTTTGAGGGCTGCCATTTGGCGGCGCAATGTAAATAGATTGAATACCAGCGGCAGTTGCAGCGGTTTTAAACGGCGCACTTTCACGTAGTGGCACATCGGCAATTAGCACTGAATCCACGCCGGCCTTGGCGCATTTTTCAAAGAATGATTCTATACCATTACTGGCCACTAGATTAGCATACAACAGCAGTCCAATCGGTGTTGTTGGGTGTTTCGTTCTAATTTTTGAAATGATTTCAAAACATGCATCTGGTGTCGTACCAGCATCAAGCGCCCGCTCACTGGCCGCTTGAATTGTTGGACCGTCTGCGCTTGGATCTGAAAACGGAATGCCAAGTTCTAATGCATCGGCACCAGCATTAACTAAGGTATCAATAACTGCTAATGATTGTTGTGGGTTCGGATCGCCAATCGCAACAAACGGCACGAAGGCACCTTCATTTTTGTTCTTCAATGCCGTGAATAAATCGTGGTATCTATTAGTCATTCGCTAATCCTCGTTCTTCTAAAATGCTGGTTACGTGGGCAAGATCTTTGTCGCCACGCCCAGATAAATTAACCAATAATGTTGTTGCTTGGCTTGCAGTCTCTGCTAGTTTATAGGCATACGCGAGCGCATGAGATGACTCAAGCGCCGGAATAATACCTTCCGTACGTGCTAAACGCTGGAAGGCCTCCAGCGCCTCATCGTCAGTTACTGACTCGTAACTTGCACGACCTGTAGCAGCTAAATACGCATGTTGTGGCCCAACACCGGGATAATCTAGGCCTGCTGACACCGAGTAAGACTCTTCGATTTGGCCATCACTATCTTGCATTAAATACGTGTATGTACCGTGGATAATACCTTTGCGTCCTTTACCAATAGTCGCGCCATGATGTCCGCTATCTAAACCTTTACCTGCCGGCTCAACACCAATGAGTGCAACATCTTTCTCATCGATAAAGTCATTAAACATACCAATGGCATTTGAGCCGCCACCAACACAAGCAATAACAGCATCTGGTAAAGATCCCTCTGCCGCTAAAATTTGCTGCTTAGCTTCTTCGCCGATCATTTTTTGGAACTCACGCACTAATGTTGGAAACGGATGAGGGCCCGCCGCCGTGCCGAGTAGATAATGTGATTCTTCATAGCTTGCTGACCAATCGCGCAGCGCTTCGTTTACGGCATCTTTTAAAGTACCGCTACCTGCGGTGACTGGAATGACTTCAGCGCCCATTAGTTTCATGCGAAAAACATTTGGTTGTTGACGTTCACAATCTTTAGCGCCCATGTAAATACGTGCCTTTAACCCTAATAATGCACAGGCTAGGGCAGTCGCAACACCATGCTGGCCTGCGCCTGTTTCCGCGATGATATGATTTTTACCCATGCGCTTGGCCAAGAGCGCTTGGCCTAATACCTGATTTGTCTTATGGGCACCGCCATGTAGTAAATCTTCGCGTTTTAAATAGATTTTCACTAACGGATTTGGACTAAAACGACTAGTTAATGTTAATGCCGTTGGTCTTCCTGCGTAGTTTTTTAATAAATCAGTAAATTCTTTTTGAAAATCAGCGTCAGTCTGACTGTCGATAAATGCATGCTCAAGTTGCTCAAGCGCTGGCACCAAGATTTCAGGAACGAACATGCCGCCGAAATCACCAAAATAGGGAGAAGTATTGCTCATTGTAAAATCCTAATATTGTCTAATTTGTTGCATCAATTGCTTAATTTTTACTAAATCTTTAACGCCGGGGCTAGTTTCAACCCCTGAGTTGACGTCCAACCCCATAAAACCACTGTGCGCAGCGAGTTTTATGTTATCGGGGGTTAATCCACCAGCCAACATAGCCTGTTGTTTTAACGATTGGGGAACGAGCTCCCAGTCGAAACTTTCACCAGTGCCACCAAACTGCACGCTGTGATCGTTAACCACGGCACTATCAATTAATAATCTGTCCGCTTGCGTTGTATCGATATCATTAAGTTTGTCACTGCGACACGCTTGCCATATTTGGGTGCTTGGTAACTGCTCGCGCAGAGCACTTATGTAATCATTGTCCTCAGTGCCGTGTAGTTGAACCACTTCTAACGCTAATTGGTTTGCAATAGTCACCAAGTTGTCTATTGGCTCGTTAACAAATACACCAACGAATTTTAAGTTAACGTTTTCTTTGACTTGTTTAGCAGCTTCGGTCGTTACATATCGAGGAGACTTGGGCGCAAAAATTAATCCACCATAGACGGCGCCAGCGGCCGCCACACCGTGAGCAGTGGCATTATCTGTTAATCCACAGATCTTGGTATGGCCGTAGATTAATTCTCGGCACGCCAAATCAATATCTGGCTGGCTCATTAACGAGCTGCCCACTAAAAAACCATCAGCAAAAGGCGCCAACTCTGCAATTTGCTGATGCGTGCTAATACCAGACTCACTGATCACGATACGATCGCCACCAATCTTAGGCGCAAAAAACTTGGTGGTATTTAACTCGATGGATAAATCGCGTAAATCACGGTTATTTATGCCGATCATTTTTGCATCCAGTTCAATGGCTCGCGCCAATTCTTCTTCATTACTCACTTCAGTCAAAATATCCATTTTAAACGTGGCTGCAACAGCCGCCAATTCACGATATTTGTCATCATCAAGCACAGACAGCATTAATAAAATAGCATCGGCGCCCATATAACGGGCAAGATGAATTTGGTATTGGTCAATAAAGAAATCTTTGTTTAAGATTGGCTGTGATAATAACTGCCGCACTTCCTTAACGTATTCAAAAGCTCCTTGAAAGTAGGTTTCATCTGTCAACACCGAAACGGCTGCGGCGTAATGCTGATAAGCACCGCAAATCTCATTTAAGTTAAACACATCTCTAATGAGTCCCTTTGATGGTGAGGCTTTCTTACATTCTAAAATGTAACTGGCGTTGTCACCACTAAGTGCGTCATACATGCTGCGCTGGGAAGGCGCTAAGCCTTTGAGAATCTCATCTGCTGGATAGCGTTGTTGTAATTGCGCAATTTGCGACGGTTTATCTGCGACGATTTTATCTAAAACGGTTCCGGTGATTTTTAAACCATCAATTAGTTGTTGCTGCGTGCTCATTAATTAAATTCCTTACTTGCGGCGGCTAGTTGCTCAACGATTTTATAAGGTGCGCCAGAGCGAATACTATTGAGCGCAACTTCCACTCCCGCTTTAATGCTTGCCGCTTTGCCGGTGAGATAAAGCGTAGCGGCGACGTTTACTGCAACGGCGTATTCATGCGCCGGTTGACCTTTACCTTGTAATAAGTCAGTGATGAGACGGGCATTTTCTTGCGCATCACCACCAGTCAGTGACGATAATGGATAGGGTTCAATGCCAAGTTCTTTCGGTGTCACTTGATAAATGGTTACTTCACCGTCTTTTAATTCCGCAATATCTGTTGGGCCATGAATCGCCATCTCATCTAAGCCACTGCCGTTGACGACTAATGCGCGCTCAACCCCTGTCTGCTTGAGTGTATGA
Source organism: uncultured Gammaproteobacteria bacterium (assembly GCA_913060565.1). GTDB lineage: Bacteria > Pseudomonadota > Gammaproteobacteria > Enterobacterales > Psychrobiaceae > Psychrobium. The sequence continues at coordinate 40,410 of CAJXRU010000014.1, forward strand.
GCGATGGGCTTAATCAGTGCTTTGTCATAAACCCCCATCAGTTGTCTATCTGGCGCCGCCGGGTTAATCATTGGCCCTAGTACATTAAAGATAGTGCGAGTTTTTAGTGCTTGGCGCACTGGAACAGCGAATCTAACACCTTGATGATATTGAACAGCAAATAAAAAACACAAATTGTAGTTATCTAAGCAGTCGCGAGATTGTTGTGGTGACATATCAAGCTTGATACCAAGAGCTTCAAGTAAGTCCGCGGAGCCTGATTTACTCGACACACTGCGATTGCCATGTTTGGCCACTTTCACACCGCAGGCGGCGCTGACAAAAGCGCTCGCGGTAGAAATATTAATGGTATTAGAGCCATCGCCGCCAGTGCCACAGCTATCAATGAATGAATAATCAGGGCGCGGGAAAGCTAATGCAGCGTCTTTGAGTGCTAATACAGCACCTGCAAATTCGTCACTTGTTTCGCCTTTAATTTTTAGCGCGCTAAGTAGGGCGCTAAGCATAATGGGCTCAACATCACCCGTAACTATCTTGGCGAAAAGTCCTTGAGATTGTTTAGTTGTTAAATCTTCACCGGCATAAAGTTGCTCAAGTAATTGATGAATCATACGTGCTCCTTACTATTGATCAGGTGAGTTAATGATTGAACCAGTAATGCCTCACCGCCAAGCGTTAAAATTGATTCAGGATGAAATTGAAATCCAATAATTGATTGGGAATCATCCATGACTGACATCACTATGTCATTAGTGGTGGCAAGTACATTTAGGCCTTCTGGCATGGTGGTTGCCATCAGTGAATGATAACGAGCGACAGGCATAGGATTAATCAGCCCCTTAAAAGGCCCTTGATCGTTATGCGTTATTTCTGATGATTTACCGTGAACTGTCTGTGGTGCAAGACCTATTACACCGCCAAAAGATTGCACGATAGCTTGATGACCTAAGCAGATTCCTAGCATTGGAATATTATTACGGCATTTATTAACCAGCTCAACCAAGCACCCGGCATCACTTGGTGTTCCAGGCCCCGGCGATAGGACTAATACTGGGCTCAATTCACTGTGATTCATTTGTTCGATTATAAAATCAGCGTCGATGTCGTTGCGATAAACCGTTACTTTTACGCCCATGACACGAAATTGGTCCACCAAGTTATAGGTAAATGAGTCAAAGTTATCTAATAAAAATACGTGACACTGTTCAAGACTAAGCATGACAGCCTCCTTGTGCGCTTATCGCGCTGATAACAGCTTGCGCTTTGGCGCGTGTTTCATCGGCCTCAGCTTGAGGATCCGAATCAAAAACCACACCAGCACCTGCTTGAATAGTTGCTACCCCGTTTTGGACAAATGCAGAGCGAATAACGATACAGGTATCCATATCGCCGTGACTATTAATATAACCAACGGCGCCTCCGTAACTGCCACGTCGTTGCTGTTCGACTTTGCGGATCAATGTCGATGCTTTTATTTTTGGTGCACCAACGAGGGTGCCCATATTCATACAGGCTTGATAGGCGTGAAGGGCGTCCAAATCATGACGTAATTGCCCAACGACGCGAGATACTAAATGCATGACGTGAGAATAGCGGTCAACCTTTAATAACTCGGCGACTTTTCGTGTTCCTGCTTCACTGATACGAGCGACATCATTACGAGCAAGGTCGACTAGCATTATGTGTTCGGCGAGTTCTTTTTTATCAAGGCGTAAATCAAGCTCTAAACGACCATCTAAATCATCATTAATGGAACCGTCACTGTTGATTCCGCGCCGTCTTGTTCCTGCAATGGGATATACTTCCACTTGATTCGACTCTGTTTCATATTTAAGTGCACTTTCTGGCGACGCACCGAATAAGCAAAATTCACTGTCTTTTATATAGAACATATAGGGTGACGGATTTGTACGTTTTAACTCTACATAGGCTGCTAATGGATTAGGACAGGGCAGTGAAAACGCTCGTGAGGGGACAACTTGAAATATATTACCACTGATAATTTGCTGTTTTAACGTATTAACAGTCTCGATAAAAGTCGCGTCATCAATATTGACTGATACCGGTGTGTCTACAGGCGCACCTTTGATGGCTTGTGGCACAAATGATTTAATATGTTCAAGAAGCTGTTGATGTTTAGTGGCAATGTCGGCGCTGTCGCTAAACTGTTGAGATACTAATGTCGCTGTTTGGTTTTGATGATCTAACATCACGGCATCTTCAATAACGTAAAACACAAAATCAGGACATTGGTTCACACCATCGACTACCTGAGGCAATGACTCGATACTCGCAATCATGTCATAAGCAAAGGTTCCTGCAATATAACGATGACTGTTGTGCTCATCTTGACTTAAAAGGGTGTTTAAATCACGTAGTGCGCTAAATGGCGATGTAGCTTGCAATCGCGAATCCTGACATAAAGTATGACTAGGGTGAGGAAAAAAGAGTGTTAAGGAATCTGGTTCACTCGCTTTAACAAATGCCGAAAAATGTTGGGTTAACGGAGCAATCAGTGATCGACCGTTATCATTTAACGCGTTAAAGGAAACCTCACGATCATGGCAGACGATTTTGAGTGCACTGCGCAGCAATAACAAACTTTGCATATCGTCTTTTGAATCAATTTCACATGATTCGAGTAACATGACGTTATCAATGTTGTGGGTTAATGCAGCGAATAGTTCAGTAGGCTGTTGGCTGTATTTACAATCTGTTTTAATTATGGTGCTTTTTATCATTTTTTATTCACTACGTTAAATTTGCTTAATTCGCGAATTTTTAATTTTTGCTGACCGCTGAAATAGAAAAACCCGCTGTTAGAGCGGGTTTTCAATGTTGTTTGTTTTATTTTTACACAACCACTGTCTAAGCCCGCGAAGAATTCACGCGCCACCACCAAATATTTGTAAGGATAGTCTGGTTAAATTGTTGCATAATAGACACTAGTTTCAATTCTCAGTATAAATCGTTGATTATTAGTTGTGTTTAGGCCAAAAAGTAAACAATTTATATGCTGTCTTGGCCAAATAGTGGCTATAGAATTTAATAAATACACGTTGTTGTCAAGCATCTATTTTAGATGCTCGATAAAAAGTTAAGGTTTTTTACTCAATGATTTTCGATTTACACTGTCATAGCACCGTTTCCGACGGAAAACTCACGCCTAAAGAATTGCTGGAGCGCGCTGTTGATAAGGGCGTTGACGTATTAGCCTTAACTGATCACGATACAACCGACGGTATTCCCTTAGTTCAAAAAGAAATAGATGATAACGAATTAGCTATTAAGTTAATTTCCGGTGTCGAAATCTCAACATGCTGGGAAAATAAAGATATTCATATTGTCGGTCTTAATTTTGATCGAAACCATCCAGCAATGAAAGAATATCTTGCTAATCAAAGTATTATTCGAGAAGAACGTGCCCAAGAAATTGGTCGTCGTGTTGAGAAGACCAAACTCATCGACAATGTTTATCAAGGCGCTAAAGCAATTGCTGGAGAGGGACAGATTGGCCGAGGCCACATCGCGCGCTTTATGATTGAGCAAGGTATGGTTAAAGACAATGCCCAAGCATTTAAAAAATACTTAGCACGCGGCAAGGTTGGCTACGTGCCAAGCCCTTGGCCTGATATGAAATCGGCTATTGATGTCATCCATCAAGCAGGCGGACAAGCCATTCTTGCTCATCCTATGGGATACAAGTTGTCAGGCAAGTGGTTGCGAAAACTTACTATTGCATTTAAGGGAGCTGGTGGCGATGGGCTTGAAGCTGCTGGTTGTCAATTGGCACCGCCACATCGTCAACATTTGGCCGCGTTAGCCCTAGAGTATGATTTGTTAGGATCAAGTGGCAGTGATTTTCATTTTCCATCAAGTTGGATAGAGTTAGGTCGCAGTCTATATTTTGCAAAGGGCGTTACGCCTGTTTGGTCGTTGTGGCCAGACTACGCACACGTCAGTTAACCGGAAGGAAAATTATGAGTCAGTATTTCTATATTCATCCTGATAATCCGCAACAGCGCTTGATCAAGCAGGCTGTGGACATTATTGAAAAGGGTGGCGTTATAATTTATCCAACGGATTCAGGCTACGCAATTGGCTGTCAGCTTGATAATAAAAGCGCCTTGGAAAAAGTGTGTAAGGTTCGTGAGATTGATAAAGCACATAACTTTACCTTGATGTGCAGTGATCTATCGCAAATCTCTCAGTACGCGAAGTATGACAATCAGTGCTTTCGAGCACTTAAGCACGCGACACCAGGTCCTTATACATTTATCTTCCGTGCCACGCGTGATGTGCCAAAAAGAGTTCAAAACCCAAAACGAAAGACAATAGGATTACGTGTTCCTGATAATCATATTGCCCATGCTTTGTTAGAACAATTGGGTGAACCTATTTTGTCGACATCGTTAATTTTACCCGGTGAATTAGTCACTGAATCAGATCCTGAAGATATTCGTGCCAAACTAGAAAAGCATGTTGATCTTATTATCGACGGCGGTCATTTAGGCGAGCAAGCAACCACCGTTATAGATATGTCAGATGGGCCTTTTGTGATTGTACGAGAAGGGGCGGGCGATCCGTCAATGTTTGTCTAGAGATTGCATGATGAGCGAAACGGACACCAACATCGAAAAACCCATTGCACTTGTTGCCGGACAGCCATTGGCTAAACAGCCGACCGATCTCTTTATACCGCCAGATGCATTGCAGGTTTTTCTGTCTGCATTTGAAGGGCCATTGGATCTACTGTTATATCTGATCCGAAAGCACAAATTCGATATTTTGAACTTACCGATCAGTAAGATTACCGATCAATATATGGAATATGTTGATTTGATGAAGGAATTAAACCTTGATCTGGCGGCAGAGTACCTATTGATGGCTGCGATATTAGCCCAGATCAAGTCAAAAATGCTGTTGCCTATCCAAGCTGAGATTGAAGATGAAGAATCGGATCCCCGAGCTGACTTAGTGCAACGTTTGAAAGAATATGAAAGTTATAAACAAGCAGCATTAGACATTGACGCATTACCCAGGATAGACAGAGACCACTTTGTTGCGTCTGCGGCAAAGGCTGACAATTTAGCAAGTGATTCGGTACTTAGTGAAGTAACCCTAAAAGATTTAAGCCACGCATTTACGCAAGTGATGAAAAATATACAAGCTAACGTTCATCACCATATCCAACGGGAGTCTTTGTCAACTCGGGCCCGTATGAGCGAAATATTATCGCAACTTAATAATCAAAACAGTTTGATGTTTTGGCAGTTGTTTCGCAGTGATGAAGGACGTGCTGGCGCCGTTGTTTCTTTCTTGGCGATTCTTCAATTGTGTAAAGAACATTTGATTGGAATAGCGACGACAGACAAAGTCGAAGAGCTAAATGTGTTTTTACTAGAAACCCAAACCGAAGCGGCGGAGTAAGATTATATGGGTAACAAACAAGTCAAGCAGTTGATTGAAGCCGCATTATTTGCCTTTGATAAGCCAATGACAGTGAAAATGCTGCGGGATAGTGTATTATCCCCCCTCAAATTATCAAAGAACGATATCAACCCAATTCTCATTGAGTTGAAAGAAGATTATGAAGGTCGCGGTATTGAGTTAATTGAAACAGCAAAAGGCTTTAGTTTCGTGACTCGTGCAGAGTTAAGCGATCAATTGTCGATGTTATGGCAAGAGAAATCGCCACGTTATTCTCGAGCGTTATTAGAGACCTTGGCCTTAATTGCCTATAAACAACCGATTACGCGCGGTGAAATCGAACATCTACGCGGTGTAGCAGTAAGTAGTAACATTATGAAAACCTTGATGGAAAGGGACTGGGTAAAGATTGTTGGTCAAAAAGACGTTCCTGGCAAACCCTCTATCTATGGCACCACTAAGGATTTCTTACATTATTTTGGACTAACCTCCTTGGCACAATTGCCAGAATTAACAGAAAGTCAGCTTGAGACAGCACTAGGTGAACTTGAGCAGCAATAGGTATTCCCATGAGTGAAAAATTACAAAAAGTATTAGCCCGTGCCGGTCAAGGTTCGCGTCGTGAATTAGAAAAAGCAATCGGTGAAGGCCGAGTCAGTGTTAATGGCAACGTTGCTAAACTAGGCGCACGCGTCGAAGTTGCTGACACCATAAGACTTGATGGCATTTTGATAAACACGGAAGAGTCAGAGCAACAGATTTGTCGTGTGATTGCCTACCATAAACAAGAAGGTGAATTATCTACACGTAAAGATCCAGAAGGGCGTGATACGGTATTTGACCGTCTGCCAAAACTTCGCAATAGCCGTTGGATAGCTATCGGTCGATTGGATACAAATACGTCAGGCCTGATGTTATTCACGACGGACGGTGAACTAGCGAACCGTTTAACACGCTCTAAGCGCGAGATTGAACGTGAATACGCCGTACGTACTTTTGGTGAAGTGCTAGACAAAAATATTCAGCATTTACGTGCAGGTATTGAGTTAAAAGACGAAGGTAAAATTAACTTCGAAAAAGTTAAATTACAGCAAGGTGAAGGCCTTAACCGCTGGTTCCATTGTATCTTAAACAAAGGACGTGACAGAACGGTTCGTCAGATGTGGGAACATGAAGAGATCCAGATCAGCCGACTAATTCGTTTACGCTACGGTAATATTGCATTAGAAAAGTCGTTACCTCGTGGCGGTTGGCAGGATCTAGAACTCCCCCAGGTTAATTACTTAAGAGAGTTAGCTGGGTTAGAAGCTGAAACGGAATCGTTTTTAGCGCTGCGAGAAGAGCACCGTAATAAAACGGCGCGTATTCGCCGTGCAGTACGTAAACATCAGGCATTTAAAAAAGCAGATGAACAACGCGCTGGAAAGCCAGCAAAGAATCGTAATCACCGTCAAGGTCAGAAAAAGCGTACACGAATATAACGTTAAAATATAAAAAAACGCCGCTATTTAGCGGCGTTTTTGATTATGAGAGCAACACAATGGATTAGAATGAGTATTCTAATCCTGCGTAGTAGTAAGCACCATTGAAACCAAACGGCGCAGAGCGACGAGAGTAGGTGAACACACCCGGACTACTCACTATTTGACTGCCACTGCCGTCAACGATAGTTCCAGTACGAGAATTACCAATTTCATTTTCATCTGGATAAACATCGAAGATATTATTACCGCCGATGTTTACTGACATATTTTCATTAATTTGGTATTTAACCCGTAGATCCGTTAACACCTCAGCACCAAAGGTTTGGCGCCCGCCATCGGTCACTGTATATTCGCCATAGCGATTAAACGCAAGATTTACTGACAAATCATCGTACGTATAAAGAGCACTGACACTAATACGATCTTTTGGCTGCCATTCTTCGATAATTGAAATATCCTGCTCAGAGAATATGTCGCTTGGATCGATATCACCTAACGCACTGTTTGCTGGCGTAAATACTTTAGCAACTTCAGTATCTGTAAAGTTAGCTGCGAACGTTAGATTTAAATCGCCACCAGCCACTTCTGTATTCCATGTGGTGATGATGTCGAAACCTTTGGTCTCAGTATCAGCGCCGTTTAGGAAAAACTGACCAGCGCCAGCGCCAGCAGCCGTTAGTGCGTTATCTAGCGTATTTGACAAGCCGTAACCCAGTTTATTACTGATAACAATACGATCATCGATATCTATCGTGTAATAATCGATAGTGACATTAATATCATCAGTTACACCCCAAACCGCACCAATGCTAAAGTTGGTTGACTCTTCTTCTTTGAGCTCTGGAATACCGATTGATTGTGCTAACACACTATCATTTCTGAATGTGCCGATTTGTACAGCAATTTGATCGCCGGCTGGATCGGCGGGGTTATCGATAAACTGTGTACTAATGTTATTGAAGTACAATTGCTGCATCGATGGCGCTCTAAAGCCAGTACTTACCGCGCTTCGCAACGCGAAGTCGTCAGTAATAGACCAGTTAGCGGCTAACTTAAAATTGGTACTGTCACCAAATCCTTCATAATCATCATAACGGATAGCGCCATTAATGATGATATTATCATTAAGCTCGGTTTCCATATCGACATAGAACGAAATAACGTCGCGTGTTTCGTCAACCTCTGATAGTGGGCCTATACCACCGAACCCTTGAGTGCCGGCGCTGCGATCTGTTGCATATAAGCTTTGACCAGCTTGGGTATCATAGTCACGATATGAATATTCATCACCAGCATTCACTGTATACCAGTCGCTTCGCATTTCTGCACCGATAGCCAGTTCTAGCGCATCATAACTCACTGTGTAATCCAAGTTAATGGTTTGTAGGGCAAGTTCAAGTCCGTAAGCTGTTGCTTCACGAGGCACTGTTGCACGGATTTCATCAGCAGATAATGTTGATGTATAACGCAATGAGTTTGCAAAAGATGAATTAATCGTATCGCTGGTGACATAATCAATTTTATTCTGACCGTAGGTATACGACAGATCTAAACTCGAGTCATTGTCAAACTCGGTGGTGTAACCGAAGTTATATGAAATGTCATTTATATCTGAATTGATTTTTGGTAAGAAACCAGCTGGTATCGTCGCGTCGCCGTCTTGAAGCGGTGCGTTACCGCCGTTGTTAGCATTGTGACGGAAGAAAGCGGCCGACTCGTTATCACGTTTTGAATAAGTAATAAATCCGTAAAGCTCGCCAGGACCCAGTTCATAAGCTGTATTTATGGTTAGGGCAAATTGTTGTGAATCTGCGTCACCAATTCTAAATGTTTCACGGGTCGCCGTTGCCTCACGCGGATCGCCAGCGACTTTCGCGCCGTTTGCACCATCGGTACAGCCTGAGAACTGACAAGAACCATGAAGTCCTGCACGATTGGTTATACCGCGATCGCGAACGTTAAGGGTCGTGTTTAGATAACCGCTATCGCCTAGTGAAAAACCTTTTGAAACGTCAAGATTCGTACTTTCACCGTCACCCTCACTATGCTGACCATAAGTAAGCCCAACCTTGCCGCCCTCATCTTCATCATTTAAGACGATATTGATTACACCAGCAATGGCATCAGAGCCATATTGCGCTGCTGCGCCGTCACGCAATACTTCGATACGTTTAATTGCAGACGCTGGAATCGCATTCATATCCGTTCCCGCTGTACCACGACCTACTGATGTATTGATGTGAATCAGGCTCGCTTGGTGACGACGTTTACCATTTATCAGAACAAGCGTTTGGTCAGGCCCTAAGCCGCGTAACGTAGCTGGACGCAGCGCGTCAGTACCATCACTAATGGCAGATGTTGAGAAGTTAAAGGAAGGTGCAATAGCTTGTAACATTTTGCCGACTTCGATTTGTCCGGTGTTTTGTAATGCTTCTTTTGACAAAATATCAACGGGTACAGGTAAATCGTCTGCCGAGCGCCCAGCAACACGACTACCTACGACGGTAATGGCTTCTGGTTTCTTCTCGGCTTGAGGTGTGTCTTCAGCAGCAATCGCTGATTGACCGGTGGCAAGTAGGGCAGGGATAAGTGCCGCAAGAGTTGTTTTTTTCATTGTTGCTATCTTCCTATCATCATTATTTATTTTAATGCTGATTTGATTTGAAGGATTAACAACAGCCATTAGACCTGAACCTTTAAGCAAAGCTTTCAATCCAGAATTCACACTGTAATAGCCCTTAAGGCCGCTGACATTATATTTGCTCACGACATCAAAGGAAAAGACGAACGTTCTATTCGTTGTTTTTCCAAAGGCTATAAGTGCTTTATCGGCACGCTGTTCACTAATATCAAATCGAATCAGTTCATCGGTTGCCATCGCTTTAACGCCAATTAGGTTGCACAAAAGCAGCAAGCTAATGGTCATAAATCGAAAGTTCGATGAGTGGCGCCAAACGTTATGAGTTATTGGTCGCCTACTAAGTAAACAGATCAGGATAAGAAATCCTCTATGCACAATTAAATTAATTTCAATATTGGCGTATTAATGACAATAATACCAGTAACTAATTAAGATAAGTGTGTGGGAAACTGTAATAAAATAATATGCTTAGCGAATTAAGGCTGAGCAGCAGATAACAAAACAGTATTAGGGGTTGCGTAGGTAGCTTGAATATTAAAATTACTGTGCAATGAGTCCATTAAGCCGTCGATATCGCCCGCTTTAAAAAAGCCTGCGATTTTAATGTCAGCGATGCTAGAGTCAACAATTTCAAATTCAGTAGCCGTATAACGGCTAACTTCATCAAGTGCTTTTGTAAGCGACTCACCTTCGAAAATTATCATACCTTGTTGCCATGCCAGATCTTTTTCGATCGCTTGAGTAGGAAGTTGAACAATAGGTGCCCGAACGTTTGGCGCTATTTGAGCTTTTTGACCCGACGCCACAATTGTTGCATTACCTGTCGTGCCAACATTAGTAGAAATTGCTTTGGCCAAATCTTCAAGTGTCTCGTCGCCTTGCACAACCAGTACACGGCCCTCGGTAACAACGAGTTCCATTGCTTGCTCTGAGTTTTTTTGTACGTTAAATACGGTACCAAGGGCGGTAAACGTATTATCGCCAACATGAACGGTAAATGGGCGAGAAGGATCTTTTGCTACATCAAAATTTGCTTCACCACTTTCTAAAATTAGTTTTCGATGTTCTGGGGTAAAGTCAATGATGAGCTTGCTTGCAGTATTGAGTACGACAGTGCTGCCATCTGATAACGTTAAGGTATCGTATTGACCCACATTTGTGGTGAAGGATTGGGCTTGATATCCCGCCATGCCCATAGTCGCTGGTAACCAAGACTGTTGCGTCAACATTAGCGCACTTGTTACTAACATCGCACTAATTGACGCTGCAATCGCAAAACGCTTTTTGCGTCTCGGCTCTTGGACGGACAATGAATCGAGTGGGAACAGGGCACTCAACTCGTTTAACACGCTTAAATTATCCCAGAATGCCGCCATTTGTAGTAATTGACGGTGATTTTCTTCGTGGCGATGAATCCAGCGGGTAAGCTCTTGCATTTCTTCATCACTTAAACCGCGATCGAGTTTGCTTATCCAAAGGCTTGCTTGTGCCTGGATATCTTCTTTTCTTACAAACTGACTCACATTATTCATCGACTTTTAAACTCTTTAACTGGCTTGCTGATTTCTTGATGTGGCTGCTCAATAGATTGCATATATTGTACACTTAATAATAAGCCTTTAGCGACGTGTTTTTCGACGGTGCTTGGGCTTATTTTTAGGTACTGTGCGATCTCTTTTTGGGTCAAACCATAAACTTTCTTTAATATAAAACACTTGCGCACGGGACCCGACAATTGATTGGCCGCCTTAACGAACAATAAAAAGCGCTCTTTACTTTCAAAATTATCTTCAAAATTATCTGTTAATAAGGAGACCGGCGAGTCGACTAAATCCTCTATTGATTGATTAAGTTTTTCAGCAGATTTAGCTTTATGGTTTAACGCGAGGTTTTTTGCGGTTGTTAACATGTAACTACGCGCATATTTAATTTCTTGCTTTAGTTCAGCTTCGTAGCCGCGTACAAAGGTATCTTGAACAATGTCATCAACATCTTCAGGTCTCACAATATTGCTTATAACACGACGAATTTGTCCCGTGTATTTTACAAAATTGCTGATAATGTTAGAGTTTTTGTTCACTAATTCGAGTCCCTTTGAAAAGTTTAATACTAGGTGCAAAGGGAGCAACATGCAACTGTTGAAATTGATTTGATGTCTGTATGTTAGAAATTGGCCGTAAAGCCGATTCTAAATCCACCCCAATGCTTGCCATTGACAAAGATAGGTGCGGACACGTCGTGCATTATTTCACCGGTGTCTCGTTTATAGGTTTGAAGTAAGAACTGTTTTGTATGACCGCCGCAACGAATACCTGTCGGATCATCGAATAAACGCTTATTACGATTGTTTGCGACATCAATGTCGAAGTTACCGGTTAATGGCTTAGAAAATTTAGCATTGTGTGTCGGGAAGTAGCCATTGTTATCAACGGCACCGGCATAGATCATCTCTTTAAATTTATCTAACAGCGGCTCTTGAATCACTGGTAATTTAACATCTGTAAAATCGTCAAATGTCGTTTTATATTTTTTAGGGTTGGTGTTGTCGATTGGTTGATAGTTTCTGTCAAACAGGGCACTTGTCGTGATCTCATTAGAGGAAATTGCTTGTTCAAACATTTTACCAATTGTATGAGCAGCATTCTGTGCCTGTTGGCACATGACTTCAATAGTTGACCCCGTTTGGAAAGCAGATAACTCGATAAATATGGACTCTGTAGATTTTGATAACTTAGACGCGTCTAAAGACACTGCATTAGTTTCCTTGCCCTTATGGCTTAAAAACTCGCTAATATTTAAGATCGAGGTTGAGAGTTCTTGGGTTGTACTGTCTTGTTCTTTGAGTGCTGAACTGATGTGACTGATTGAATGAGAAGAGTCTTCCATTAGCTGGGCAATTCGTTCCATTGACGCCGACAGCTCATGGCTAACACTAACGACGTCTGATGTTTGGATTGATACATTGTCCATCACTTGCGTTGTTGACTGGGTTTGTTGGGTCATGTCTTTAAGCATCTGGCCAATTTTTTCTGTCGCATCTGCGGTTTTGGACGCCAATGCTCGAACTTCATCTGCGACGACGGCGAATCCACGGCCTTGTTCGCCAGCACGGGCTGCTTCTATCGCGGCATTAAGCGCTAGTAGATTTGTTTGCTCAGCAATCGAATCGATCACGTCTGTAATACTTTGTATTTCTGATGTCCGTTCAACTAATTTATGAATTTGAGTGGTCGCTTCGTTGACGCCGCGATGAAGAGAATTGATTTGCTTGATATTGTTTTGAAGTTGTAATTTATTATGTTCGCTCGCTGATTGAACATCTTGGGATGACTGTGCTGTCATCAACGCATTGTGGTTAATCTCTTTTGTATTCGCTGCCAACTCTTCGGTAGCGGCAGCGACGCGACTCGCATCATCACCACTAAGCTCAATGTCTGACGCGAGTTGTTGGACAAAGAAAGCAACCTGCGCTGAATTAATAGCGAGTTCACTGGCGCGTTGTCCTATTTCCTGACCGACTTTTGTCATTTTGTGCTCATTTACGTCGAAGAGTTCAGTCATGGAGCTAACTTCCGAAACCTGTAATTTTTCTTGTAATCTGGTTAATTCTGATTGCTGTGGTTTGACCAACATTTGGAAGATCAAACCAATGTTTGACAGGCTCACTAGTGCCCCAGCTATCAAGGCATTGACAAAAAACGATTGATCTAATTGAAAGATAAAGCCTGCTAGTGTTGCAATTAATGCATTGATGAGGACGAAAATGGCTAATAGTAGTGGTTTGATTGTCATAGTGAACCTTTTCCCTGCACTAGAACGCACAAGTCAATATTGGAATGACTATTAAGCTAGGTGCTATGCTAATGAAAAACCATTAGACCAAAGCCGCCTTTTCAAACGTAAGTGCTATCAATGTAGCGGCGTATAGCAACGTGTAATGGTGATTTTAGGCCGTGATTCAAACAATAGTGCTTGATATAGATCAATGGAGGAGTAAGTTTAAGTATTTGTGCGTTAAACTAAGCGAGAATTTGGAAATCGATGCTGATTATCGATTTCCAACGGCGTGCACATTGCTTCAATTTAAAATTGTTATTCCTGACTATTGCAGGGCGTGTTGGCAAGAATGACCGCTCGTTTTGGTGCGGGTAGGCCTTCAACAGTTTTTGATGAGTCATTTGGATCTAAAAAGTCCGCTAACGATTCGTAATCCATCCACGGTGTTTTGCGCTGTTCGTCTGTTGTTGTGTCACACATATCCACACAACGGACATTGTCGAAGCCGAGTTTTTCAAGCCATAAAATTAATGCATCAACGCTCGGTAAAAACCATACGTTATTCATTTTCCCGTAACGTCCGGCAGGGACTAACACTTGGTTTTCATCGCCATCAATGACCAATGTTTCTAATACAAGTTCGCCGCCTGGGCGTAATTGGTCTTTTAGCTGTTGTAAATGATCGATTGGCGATTTTCGATGATACAACACGCCCATTGAAAATACGGTATCAAAAGCACGAAGCTCTGGTAGCTCCTGAATACCTAACGGCAATAGGTGTGCTCGTTGATCGTTATTTGCCATATGGCGCATTATTTCAAATTGAAATAAAAACAACGTTGATGGATCTATGCCAACGACAAATTCTGCGCCATCTCCGAGCATTCGCCACATATGATAGCCACTGCCACAACCAACATCTAATACAGTACGGTTAGTAAGAGGCGTGATGTGCTCACGGAGTCGTTCCCACTTCCAATCACTGCGCCATTCTGTATCGATGTGAATTCCATGCACGTGAAATGGACCTTTACGCCATGGTGTAAACATCTTTAATAGAGATTCTAGTTTTTTAAGCTCACCTGCAGCAACCTCTTGCGACGTTGATACATCGTAAGCGTTTTTAAAGTCGATGTTATCGGCGTGGATAACGGGTAGTTTGTCCAAGCATTTTTGCCATTTAGGAAACTGCCCGTGTTGATGTTCACGTTCCCACTTACCGAGCTGCGCTGGCAGTGTTTCAAGCCAATGACTTAAACGGTTTTTGGCGATAATTTGATAGAAGTTACTAAAGTCAATCATTGAAGATTGTCCCTTTTAAAAATTGGATAAAATTAAATTATTTAATGGCAATCATTGAGCTGAAATTAAAACACTGAAACCAGAGCTCGCAGGTTTTAAAACCAGCTTGTTCAAAGCGGCTTTTATGAATATCTAGCGTATCGGTAAGCATAACGTGTTCAATTGCATTGCGTTTTTGACTAATCTCAAGCTCGCTATAGCCATTTGCGCGTTTAAAATCATGATGTAAATCGGTAAGTAGCTCGTTCATGGTTTCATTATCAAAGCGCAGTTTTTCAGAAACAATTAAAATACCGCCGTCGCGTAAGCCTGCATATATTTTCTCTATAATTGATTGGCGCTCGTCGGGTTTAATGAACTGAAGCGTGAAATTAAGCACCACAACACTCGCGTTAGCAATATCAACGTTTTGTAAGTCGTCGCAAACGACTTCAACGCTAGTATCGCTCTTAAAGGCGTTAACTTGGAGTAAACAGCGTTCAATCATCGCCTGTGAATTATCAACCGCAATGATGTTACACCGACTGGCGTTTACGTGACGACGCATCTCAAGCGTTGCAGCTCCGAGGCTACACCCTAAATCGTAGAGATTTGAGTTAGGCTGCGCAAATCGTTTAGCGAGCATCCCAATTGCAGTAATGATGTTGCTGTATCCAGGAACAGAGCGCTTGATCATGTCAGGAAAAACCTGGGCTACTTGTTGATCAAATTGAAAGTCACCGAGTTTATCCAATGGAGCGGCGTAAATATTATCGCGTTGCTGTGTCATAACTAATTATTGATTACCAAAATATGGGCGCGTATTTTACATTAGGGTGAAGATGCTGTCTTGTGAAAGTTGAGTGATAGCCAATTTGCGTCTCACGTTTGTGATATCGAAGAATAAAAATGTGGCTCGTTTGTCGCATATTTCAATCAATTTTAAATTTTAAGGAGCCTTAGATTGTCAAATATTAGCATCGATAAAACTGTGCCAGCTGACTTCCTTCAAATTGCTGCACTTGACCGTATAGCATGGCTTAATAACGCGCATGGCGAATTTATTCCGGATGGTGAACATGTGTGGCGTATATGGTGTCAGCATAGTGTGATGTTTAGTGCAAAATGTAATGATGAAATTGTCGGCGCTATTCTAGCGTTTTCATGTGAAGACGGACGTTATTGCTTACACAAAGTGCTGGTTAATGATAATCACCGAGGCAAGGGAATTGGTGGCAAGTTATTTGAAGCGTTACTTTTTGAATTAGATAGCAATAATGTAGAATGCTTTCTTACCGTCGATCCAAATAACAGCCATGCAATTGCATTATATGAATCGTGGGGGTTTAATGAACGTGAGTTTGTTGAAGGCTTTTATCGTCCTCATGAACATCGGTATGTATTAACCAGGCCTCTGAAAACTAATGTGTTTTAATGAGGCTATCTTCAATAAAGGAATATATATGAGCGAAAATATTTTAGGAACCGATGATTTTAACTGCTTAACGAGAATGCGTGATGGATGGATGCTCTATAATAAATACGATCATTATATTGGGCAGTCTATTGAGCTTTATGGTGAATTTTCAAATAATGAATTACGACTATTTAAAGACATTGTTAAGCCATCTTCAACAGTGATTGAAGTCGGTGCAAATATCGGTTCCCATACTGTTGGTTTATCAAAGCACCTAGGGCCACAAGGATTGATTTATGCATACGAACCTCAGCGTATTGTCTATCAGACATTATGTGCCAATATAGCACTCAACTCCTGCACGAATGTCTATTGTTATGAAAAAGCCGCATCTAACCAATACGAGACCATTAAAATTCCAAACATACGTTATGATGTAGAAGGAAATTTCGGGGCGGTCGAAATTCAGCAATTTAGCGAAGGAGCTGACGTTGAAGTTGTCATATTGGATCAACATCTCGCACAACTTAATCAATGCCAATTATTGAAGGTCGATGCTGAAGGAATGGAATATCAAGTTCTTGATGGTGCGAAGGACTTGATCGATACACATAAACCAATTCTTTATGTGGAAAATGACCGTGTAGTGAAATCACAAGCACTAATTGAACTAATAATGTCGATGGGCTACAAACTGTTTTGGCATATAACACCGATGTATAGTGTTAATAACTTCAAACAAAATACAAAGAATATCTTTCCCAAAATATCATCGTTTAATATGCTTTGCATTCACGAAAGTATTCCAATGAACCTGACTGGATTTATTGAAATAATAGATAGCACTCAACACCCATTGGCAAAATAGAATACACCAGCGAAAATGTGATCGAGAGTGTTGAAATAATTTTTGATATTAAATTGCAGATTAATGGTTGTTATTTGACTTAATCGAGTGGTAACGTTCTGTTTTCTAATCTAAAGTGAACTTGTTTGATGGAACTAAAAATTTTTTACGATGGCGATTGTCCGTTCTGTCAACAATACGTTAAATTATTGCGACTAAAGTCGTCGGTAACCACGTTTGAACTTGTCGATTTGAGAAAAGCGACTGATAGCAAAGCGTTATTTACTGAGTTAGGTTATGATCTAGATAACGGCATGGTCGCTCAATTAGATGGTGTTGTTCATTATGGGGCAGATGCTATTAATACAATTGCAATGTTGTCTACGCCAAGTACATGGTTTAACTCCGCTAATGCGATATTGTTAAGAAATAGATATACAGCAAACTTCTTCTATCCATTATTTAGAATGATCCGCTGGCTTACACTTTTATTGTTAGGGAAGAAAACCTTGGCGCAAGAAACGTCAGGGAGTTATCAGCAAACCCTATTTTCTGTTTTCTTTTCATTGTTCTCAATTTTTCACGTTGGCAATTACCTATTTGAATACAATAGGCTTATGCTTCATTATGATTTATTTGCTGTCCTCATTTGCGCTGCGTATTTGTTCTTTAATCCAGGCTCCTCGCGTCTACTTTTCTTGCTGATGTTAGCAAGTACGGTAAGTACTGTTATGCAAGCCCCTGTCGATTCAAATCATACGATGGTGCGGTCTATATGGCTGCTAGGTTATTGGTTATCTTTTATATGGTGTTTGGTTAGATCGAAGCAATACCATGAAATCTTCACTTTTAGTGTCGTTGCAGGGCAGGGAACATTACTTGTAATGTATTGCTTTGGTATCTTTCATAAGATAAACAGTGATTTTTTAAATCCCGTATATAGTTGTGCCGTTACTTTATGGAACGAAATGCCAGCACCTTTATCATCGATAGACATCGGTGGTTTAGATTATATGACTATTTACGGTACATTTATTATTGAAGGGTTGATTATCGTTGCACTTTTAACAACCAAGTTTCGTCATTTAGGTATTGTAACTGGTATTGGATTTCATCTTTTACTCGCATTGAGTAACTATGCAATGTACATATCATTTACAACGCTATCGATTTGTTTACATTGTTTATTTATTAGTGAAAGCTCGGCAAAGAATATTGTTAATTCGTTTGAGTTTTCACTGATCGTTAAACGGTTAAATTCCGTTTTTTTCAAGTTTATCATGTTATGTATTCTGGTTTCTTTTGCGTACGCGGCGTTCTTAAAGTCCTATACGCAAGTATCGATTCTGGGAATGCTCGTGCTACTTCCGTTTTGTTACATCATCATAAAATACGGACAAACGAAAAAAAGTGCCAGTATAAGTTTGGTAAGTAAACGCATTGGGTTTCTATGCACCATAATATTTTTTGCGAATTGCTTTATGCCATACTTGGGCCTTAAATCGGCGCAATCTGTCAATATGTTTGCGAATCTTAAATTAGAAGATGGTCAAAGTAACCACTTGTTAATCTCTGAACGTTGGCAATATTTTAATTTCTTAAATGACGTCGTGATAATTACGAAGATGTCATCAACGCTCAATACTCGTCTGACAATGGATAAACGATTTGGCGAAGTCTATTATGGTGTTCTTGCTGCTCTTGATAATGATCCGAGGTTAACTATCTCATTCATACGTGATGGTATTCTGTATGAAAATCAATCAAAACAAACATTGCAAAGTGATATTGATAGCATTTTGTTTCCGAAGTTTTTTTCGAAATGGTTTCATTTTAGGCCCGTGTACCTCGAATCGCCTCAACATTGTAGCGTCTAATATTAAAAGACTAAGACTAAGACTAAGACTAAGACTAAGACTAAGACTAAGACTAAGACCTGTCTCTTATACACATCTCCGAGCCCACGAGACTAGGCATGATCTCGTA
>CAJXRU010000015.1 GCA_913060565.1 uncultured Gammaproteobacteria bacterium
GATGTCGTATTTGGCGGCAACCGAATGAAAAACTTCAGCGACTTTACCGGCTTTTTCATTGGTTTTAACTTGCTCATAACCAAAATCTGTTGTCTCGTTGACGTTTTGACTCATGTGATTTACTCATAAAATAATTTACCCGCTAGTGTACTCCAAGGCAGGGTAATTCGAAACACTCAAAATGATAAAATTACATAGCTTTCGGCACATAATGCGCCTACAATCGGCGCCACTAATCCAGCGCGAGTTTTTCCATGCCAAACAACGACCAATATAAGCAAGGGTTACTCTTTGCGTTTGCTGCCTACATCATGTGGGGCGTGGCACCTATCTATTTCAAGGCATTGGTGGGAATAGGCGTTGTTGATATTCTATTACACCGCGTTATTTGGTCGTTTGCTTTTATCTTATTAGTGATTTTGTTAGTTACTGGTTTCTCTAAAATTAAGAAGTTATTCAAAGACCGAAAAAGACTTAGTTTGCTGGGCATAACGTCGATAATTATTGCCTTTAATTGGCTATTGTTTATATGGGCTGTCAATAACGATCACATGCTCGATGCATCACTCGGTTACTACATCAACCCCTTGTTAAATGTTGTTTTGGGGACCTTGTTTCTGGGAGAACGTTTACGAAAGTTGCAGTGGGTAGCTGTAGCTATCGCCTTTGCAGCGGTAATGGTGGAAGTGATTTCATTTGGTTCAATCCCATGGATTTCATTAGCACTGGCAAGTTCATTTGGGGTTTATGGATTAATGCGCAAAAAGATCAACATCGACGCCATCAGCGGTTTATTTGTTGAAACGTTGTTCCTCTTGCCATTCGCACTAATTTATTTACTAGTGATTGATAGTAGTTCACTTGAATTACTAACAGGTGATTGGGCGATAACATTACTGATTATATCTGCCGGTGTGGTTACCACATTGCCATTACTCGCATTTTCAGCGGCTGCCATTCGCATTCCACTGTCGACATTAGGTTTTATTCAATACATCGGCCCAAGTTTAATGTTGTTATTGGCTGTGTTCTTTTACGGCGAGGAATTTCAAATCCAAAAGGCGTTCACCTTTGGATTGATTTGGATGGCGCTGATTGTTTATACCTCTGACAGTGTTAAACACGGCATTAAGCAGCGGAAATTGAGAAAGAGTGAAAGCTGAAAACAAGTTACTTTTCTTGAACTTGCCATTCAAAAAATCGTTGTGGGTAATCGGTGAACACACCATCGACACCCATCGCGTTAAACTCGCTAAATAATCGTGGATCATTCACTGTATAAACCAATACTTTCAAGCCCCGTTGGTGGGCATCGTCGATGAGTGCTTGATCAACAGATTCACTGCATAGGTTAATCGACCATGCGTCTAGATCGTCGGCGAAACGTGCGTAATCAATCATCACACTCGCGCATAATGCGCCAACTCGATATTGCGGCGCTATTTCTTTTATATCCCGTAGTGCATGATGGTAAAAACTAGAAATTAAGAAATCGTCATTTTTCCATCCTTCGCTAACAAGTTCATTTAGTAAGGTAATGGTGGGCAAGGCGCTTGCACGATCCTTTAATTCAATGTTGATTACAGCACGGCGATTAACATGCTTAATGACTTCTTTTAGTGTAGGTAGCGATTGATTATTTTCACTGGTGAAACGGCGCAATGTTGCTAAGTCATGCTGGTATATATGACCTGTGCCATTGGTGGTGCGCTCAAGGTATTTATCGTGAATAACAATTAAATCACCGCTGTGTTCACGAATATCAATTTCAATCCAGGTCGCCCCTTGTTCGATAGCTAGGTCGATAGACGCTAGTGTATTTTCTGGCGCATATCCACGAGCGCCGCGATGGCCAATACACAACATTGCTTTACTCCTCACTAAGTGGAAAATAAGTCGGCGCGTCGCCAATTTGCCAACAAGGAATTTTTTTCATTACGTTTAAAAAAGCACTCGATTGTAAAAAGTTATCAAGCCATTGTTTAAGATGCGGATAATCAGCGCCGTCAAACCATGCTTTATCAACATGGGCAAACTGGCGAACAAAAGGGAATATTGCAATATCACCGTAGCTTTGGTTGTTTCCAAACAAGAAATCTTGGGTGGTGAGTCGTTGTTCTAGCTGTTGTAAAAACACTTCGCCGTGAGTACGGTAATCTTGTTGTGTTTGTTGTGTTTGTTGTGGAAAACGATCGAAATATTTGTACTTATCGAGATTGCCCTTAAATACATTATCATTTTCACAAATAAGCGCTAATTCTTCATTTGTCGGAGCTTTTAAAATAGAATTGGTGCCATGGGTTACGGCATAATCCATGACTTCAAGGCTCTCCTCAATAACTTGCTCATTATTGATAATTAATACAGGTACAGTGCCTTTCGGAGAGGCTAGCAACATTTCAGCGGGTTTATTCTTTAATATCAGTTCACGGATCTCTACCGACACTTGATTTAATGTTAATGCCATTCGTGCGCGCATAGCGTAAGGGCAACGGCGGAAACTGTATAAAATAGGGAATGTTTGTTCTGACATATCGACGGATAAATATTGAGGTAATGGAATGATTGTAACTTGAATAAATAGTTTTAGGCTAAAAATATGTATTTTATTGATTAATCAGTCTTTTCATAAAAATTATGTCGCTATATTGGTTGTGGTGTTAATAGTTATCATTCACAATAAAAACTCTTATTTCTCGCATGGATGATTTTTGTGTCTCATTCTTCTAATAGTAATTCTTTGTTATCTAGTGATCTTCTCCTCTCAATTATCGAAAAACAGGCATTTGGTGTTGAATATCAACCGATTATTGCACTCGATAATCAAGCTATCTTCGCTTATGAAGCGTTATCTCGTTTTTTTGATGATAATCAGCAACCAATAAGACCCGATCTTGTATTTGCAGCGTTGCATGATAGTCCACTTACTTTGCATCAAGTCGAGTTAGCGCAAAAGAAATTGCAATTAGTCAATGCGCCATCAGGTAAACGATTATTTATTAATTTAGATCAGGATTCATATTTCCAAGGTCAACAAGGTATTGACGCTGATTCAGATAATACTTATGTCACGTTATTCAAACAGTTTTCTAGTGAGCTAGTCGTTGAGCTCATTGAAAACTCTGAAATTAATGATGCCAAGATGAGTCTGCAAATGATAAAGAGCATGGCTAATCATCAAATTAAAACAGCACTTGATGATGTTTGTAATGAGCATTCCATGCTGTCAACCATGGTACTAGAGCGAGTTGATTACATTAAATTAGATCAGTTGGTGGTGCAAAATAAAGAAAATAGTTCGTTTTTGTTATTGGTGAATGCGTTGATTGGCTATGCGAAAGAAGCTGATAAGCCGATTATTCTAGAAGGCATTGAAACATTTGATGATCTAGAATTCGCACGTTCACTTGGCGTGACTTATGTGCAGGGGTTCTTGTTTAAAGATAAGTTTATAAAGGTACGTGCTTAAAGAGACAAAATGAAAGGCTAGCTGATGTTGCTAGCCTTTTCATCGACAAATTAACCAAGTACTTCTAATCTAGCGTAAGCCACCATTAACCAGCGTGAATTACCATCGTCAAAGCTGACTTCAACACGGGCTTGTGCATCACTACCTTCATAATTCACGATAATGCCATCACCAAATTTCGTATGATTAACACGTTGACCTAATGCTAAGCCTGTTTGGTTAAAGGTTTGCGCAGCCTTAGTAACACGGTTTGTTGCCGTTGTTGGCTGTGAAATACTGGTGGTTAAGCGAATTTCATCGATTAAATCAGATGGGATTTCACGTAGAAAGCGCGACGGTTTATGGAATTTTTCTTGGCCATATAAGCGGCGTGATTCAGCGTAACTAATATAGAGTTTTTTCATCGCACGGGTAATGCCTACGTAGGCGAGGCGACGTTCTTCTTCTAATTTGTCAGGCTCTTCCATGGTGCGCTGACTTGGGAACATGCCTTCTTCAACACCGGCAATGAAAACGAGCGGAAACTCAAGGCCTTTAGCGCTGTGCATCGTCATTAGTTGCACTGCATCTTCATACTCATCAGCTTGTGATTCACCAGCTTCTAATGCGGCGTGTGACAAGAATGCATTGAGTGGTGTCATGTCTTCTAATTCAGCATCTTCAGGCATAACAAAATCGTTCATTGCAGTAAGTAGCTGATCTAAGTTGTCCACGCGATCTTGCGCGCGGTCGCCTTTTTCTGCCAAATACATGGTTTTTAAGCCACTGTGATTAATCACAAAGTCGGTCATTGAGCGCAGCGACATATCACCGCTTTCATCTTCCATTTGATTAACCAGTTCAATAAAACTATTGATGGCATTAGCGGCACGACCGGTGAGAATTTTTTCGCGGATTAACAATTTACTAGTTTGCCATAATGTCATACCTTGCTGACGCGCATTATGACGCAGTTTTTCTAGCGTTGTGGCGCCAATACCGCGGGTTGGAGTGTTAACCACACGTTCAAAGGCGGCGTCATCATCGCGATTGGCGATAAGGCGCAAATAGCCCATGGTGTCTTTAATCTCTAAGCGATCATAGAAACGCAGGCCGCCATAAATTCGGTAAGGTAGTCGCTGTGATAATAAGGCTTCTTCAATGATTCGAGACTGAGCATTGCTACGATATAAAATCGCTACTTCTTCAAGGTTGCCGCCTTGCTCGTGCCATTCGTTGATTTTATTGCTAATAAAGCGTGCTTCATCAATTTCATTAAAAGCGGCGTAGAGAGAAATTTGTTCGCCTTTGTCGCCTTCGGTCCACAGTTTTTTACCTAAACGTTCTTGGTTATGGCTGATAACGGCGTTAGCGGCTTCAAGAATATTATGGGTCGAACGATAGTTTTGTTCTAATTTGATCGTTTGAGCTTGTGGGAAATCATTTAAAAAACGTTGTAAATTTTCAACCTTAGCACCACGCCAGCCATAAATAGATTGGTCGTCATCACCAACAATCATTAAGTTATTGTTAGCGCTCGCTAACATCTTAACCCATGCATACTGAATGTTATTGGTATCTTGGAACTCGTCGACCAGAATATTGCTAAAGCGTCGTTGGTAGTGCTCTAGGACTTGCGGATTATGAATCCATAGCTCGTGAGCACGTAATAGCAATTCAGCAAAGTCGACAAGGCCCGCACGATCACAAGCTTCTTGATAGCTTTGATATAACTGCTGCAACGTTTGTTCATAGGGATCGCCATAGGTATCGATGTGCTTAGGACGTAGTCCTTCGTCTTTATGACTATTGATGTAAGATTGAACTTGGCGTGGCGGATAGGTTTTTTCATCAAGATTAAGCGATTTCAATAAACGCTTTATCATTTTAAATTGATCATCTGAATCGATAACTTGGAAGTTCTGCGGTAACTTCGCTTCAGTGTAATGCATACGTAACAAGCGATGCGCGATGCCGTGGAAAGTGCCTATCCACATTTTACCGAGTTGATCGCCAAGTAAGCTTTCAACACGATAGCGCATTTCTTTAGCAGCTTTGTTGGTAAAGGTTACAGCTAAAATAGAGAAACTTGAATGTTGCTCGACTTTCATTAGCCACGCAATACGATGAACCAGCACACGTGTTTTACCACTGCCAGCGCCAGCAAGTACTAACTGTTTTCCCGCTTTAGCTGCCACAGCATCACGTTGGTGTTCATTCAAACCATCAAGTAAAAGAGAAACGTCCATAAGCCATCATTCATCGTCAATATTAATGAGCGACACTATATCAAATACTGTATGTAAATACACCTAAACTGTGATTAGGTTATTAATTGCATGAGATCGTTAATACGTTGAAACTCAACGGTAGGCAACTGAAGAGGTTTCTTGTAGTGATCGAAGGATTTACAACTTGGGTTTATCCAACCATTCTGCCAGCCCATATCACCGCTGCCTTTGATGTCTGAAGTTGGATGGTCACCAATATAGAGAATGTCATTTCCTGATAATGCTAATCGCCTTTGAGCTTCATTAAACATGTCTTTAGCTGGTTTCATAGCAATGACTGGGGAAGTGTCTTGAGATGGCTGAAGTGCGAATTCAAAATAGTGGTCAATGCCAAATTGATTAATGTCTGCGTTGCCGTTTGTGATAACGAATAAACGGAAGTGTTTCTTCAATAGTGCTAGTGTGTCGTGAACTGATGAAGATAGTGTGATGTTATTTCTAGCCGCTAAGAAAACGTTCATCGCTTTCATCATGCCGTCATTAGCTTGTTGCTGCGTATAACCGCTATTTAGCAACCCTTGTGCTAATGACACTTGGCGGGCTAAGGTGATGTCATGTCGTAATTTAGGCTGTAATCGCGTTGCGGCTAATCTGATATCTGTCCAATCGCTAATGCTCAGCTGCTGTGTTTTTGGAAACTCATGAAGTAAGAATTGATGCAGCTTTTGCTCTGCATTTATCAATACAGGTCTATTGTCGTAGAGCGTATCGTCGAGGTCAAAACCGATGGCCTTTGGGCGAATATAACTTTTGTAAAATTGCATGGTTTTATGACACCTTATTTCTTTTTGGCTTTTGCGCGAGGGTGGGCGGCATCATAAACGGACGCTAAGTGGCCAAAATCTAATTGGGTATAAATCTGGGTTGTTGATAAATCATTATGCCCTAGCATTTCTTGCACAGCGCGTAGGTCACCACTGCCTTCTAACATATGTGTAGCAAATGAATGACGCAATTTATGGGGATGGATATGCGAATTAACCTGCTGTTCACTAGCCCACTTTTTTATACGGACTTGTACGCTGCGATGAGAAATACGTTGACGTTGTTTACTAACAAACAGTGCAAGTTCATCGCTATTTACGAATTCTCCTCGAACGGCTAGCCACTTTTTCAGCCAGGTGATTGCTAGTGTGGTGACAGGTACCACGCGCTGTTTGTTACCTTTACCAGTGACGGTGACAAGTTGTTCAGGATAACTGATGTCATGTAAGTTAAGGTTCACTAACTCTGCAAGACGCAATCCACTGGAGTAAAACAACTCCATGATGGCTCTATCACGTATTGCAAGTGGACTGTCATCTTCGACATTTAATAATTGGTTTACTTCATCTACGTTGATGTTCTTGGGAAGTGGTTTAGCCTGTTTGGGCGCGCTAATTCCAATACAAGGATCTTGATTAATGATTTCTCTGTTTAATAAAAATTGGCAAAAACTACGAATGGCCGACAGCTTAGCGGCAATTGATCTTGATGATAATCCCCGTTGTCTTAATTTGGCAATCCATGCTTTTAAATGATTGCCATTCAATTGATGCCATTGATGAATTTGGTCGTCTAAATGTTCGGTTAACTCATTAATAGTACGTCGATAGTTTACAAGCGTGTGTGGCGACAGTTGCCGTTCGCTTGTTAGATAATCTAAAAATTGCTGTAACGGCTTTTGCATGGGTCACTCTGCGAGTAAGCGTTTTACAATACTGGCGATCAAACGCGTTAATTGCATTAACAGCAAATTGTCCATTTCAGGATGAAAGTGATTTGGATCGTCACTGCTTATTGCTAGCAATCCTAATTCACCGTCGGAACCTAGGGCAATCAGTGCTACAGAACCCGGTTCTGGATGATTAAACAGCAGTTGTTGCTCTTGCTGATTAATCCGGCCAAAGTAATGATAACCACGACCTAAACGTTGGACGAGTAGGTTATCTAACTCACTGCGATTAATATAAAGTGATTCAGGTGATTGGCTCTTAAATAACTTAAATGAGACATGGGTTAATTCAAGCTCATTAATGAAATGTTGGTTTAGCGTGTTGTTGATAGCATGGAGATCTACGCAGTTCAAAAGTTCGAAAAACAACCCTGCGAATTTTTGGTAAAGGCGCTGATTTTGACTAGCAATAGCCATTAATGAGGTGATTTCGTCTTCTAACGTGACGATCTTCTCACGCATGATTCGCTGCTGACGTTGAACTAACGATACTGTGCCATGTTTTTGCTGTGTAACATCAAGCTGGTTAAGTAAGTGAGGACGCTTTGCTAAAAAATCTGGGTTTTCTCGCAAATATTCTTCAACAAGATCATCATCAAGCAATTGTGCTAAATCGTCTATTTGGTTCATAGTCGAATTTGTCCATCATAAACGTGAGTTGCAGGGCCAGTCATTTTTAATTGGCTGCGGTCACCACGCCAAAAAATCTTCAGGGTACCGCCAGGTAAGTCAACAGTAACATTGTCATCGAGTAATCCCTGAGCTTTACCTATTGCTACTGCGGCACAAGCCCCTGTACCACAGGCCTTAGTTTCACCAACACCACGCTCATAAACGCGTAACTTTATATGTTTGCGAGAAATGACCTGCATAAAGCCAACATTGGTTTGCTGCGGAAAGCGTTCGTGATGGGATAATTGGGGGCCTAATGTTTCAACTGGCGCTTCGTTAATATCATCAACAGTAAGCACACAATGTGGATTGCCCATAGATACAACACCACAAAATGCGGTTTGATCATCAGTACGCAATATATAAGTTGCTTCTTGTTTGTTTGCTTCAAAAGGAACTTTAGCTGGATTAAACTGAGGCACGCCCATTGAAACAGTAATTTGCCCGTTGCGTTCATGCTTTAATTGAAGTTTTCCACCTTTGCAGCTCACGCCTAAACGATAGCGATTACTAAGGCCTTTCATACGCACGAATTTGGCGAAACAGCGTGCGCCGTTGCCACAATTTTCTACTTCACTGCCGTCGCTATTGAAAATACGGTAATGGAAGTCGAGATCGGGATCATAAGGAGATTCAACCATCAGTAACTGGTCAAAGCCAATGCCTGTGTGGCGATCTGCCAATTTAATGATTTGATCTTTGCTAAGGAATACATTGTTTGAAACGGCATCGACCATCACAAAGTCGTTGCCTAAACCATGCATTTTTGAAAAGTTTAATAGCATATTGCTTCTTATATTTATGCAATCGAGAATAACTCTCCAGCGAACACTGAACTATCCGCTGGGATGATAAGCTATCAGTCGATTGATTTAGCTTCGCCTCGCCATAAGTCACTTAAAGTTTCGCGTTGGCGAATTTGAATGGCGCGATCGTTGTCGACCATAACTTCTGCGGCTTTTACACGAGAATTATAATTGGATGCCATAGTAAAGCCATAAGCACCACTAGATCTCACCGCAACATAATCGCCAGCATTTACAGCTAAATCACGTGATTTACCTAAAAAGTCGCCAGTTTCGCAAATGGGACCCACCACATCGTAGTTTTTGCTGGTGGCGTTGTTTTGTATAACGGGAATGATCTCTTGCCATGCACTATATAACGCCGGCCTGATTAAGTCATTCATTGCGGCATCAATAATCGCAAAATTCTTATCGGGTGTTTCTTTTAAGTATTCAACTTTAGACACTAAAATACCGGCATTTGCCATGATGGCACGGCCAGGTTCAAAGATGATGGTTAGATGTTCGCGACCTTTTAACCCTTGTGCAAGTGCTGCGGCATATTCACTAGGGGCTGGCGGTTTCTCATCTTGATAAGTAACGCCGAGGCCGCCACCAACATCAATATGACTAACTGTGATGTCGTGCTCAGCCAGTTCATCAACGAGCTTAAGTACGCGTTTTAAGGCGTCTGTAAATGGCGCTAAATCGGTGAGTTGTGAACCAATATGGCAATCAATGCCTTTGACGGCAAGAGACGGTGAATTTTCGGCAAATTGGTAAGCTGGTAGCGCTTGTTCCATACCAATGCCAAACTTGTTTTCTTTGAGCCCTGTCGAGATATAGGGGTGAGTACCTGCATCGACATCTGGATTCACGCGAATAGAAATAGGCGCTATTTTATTCATGTCGGCGGCAATAGCACTGATGCGTTCTAATTCTGGTACTGATTCAACATTAAAGCAATAGATGCCAATGTTAAGGGCATAACGAATTTCATCCTCAGATTTACCAACGCCAGAAAACACCACTTTTTGCGGATCGCCGCCAGCTTCTAATACGCGAGCCAGCTCGCCTTTTGAAACAATATCGAATCCAGAGCCCATCTTGGCCATAATATTTAGGATAGCGAGGTTTGAATTGGCTTTAACGGCATAACAAATTAAATGCTTTTGAGCGCCTGCGGCTTCATCAAAAGCGCGCCAATGACGCTCAATAGTGGCGCGGGAATAGATATAAAGCGGTGTTCCGTGTTGTTGTGCTAGTTGCTGAACAGGCAATTTTTCAGCAAACAATTGCTGATCTATAACGTTAAAGTAATCCATATTTACTGCTCTTTAATTGTTGCTTCACTGGCTGCTGGTTGATTGGTTGTTGGAGCTTCTTCTTCGTAAAGTGGGCCTTTTTGACCACAGCCGGCAAGTGAAGCCAACAATAAGGCGCCAATAACGTATTTTGACATGGTTTTCTCAGTGCTAATTATTTCAATTGCCCATATAATCGCATTAACGATAACAAAAGCAAGCTTTAGAGGATGATATGAACGACAGTCAGTTTCACCAAATAGTCGATGACTTATTAATGGCTATTGAAGAAGTATTAGATGACGCCATGGTTGATTTTGATTATGAAACCTCAGCCGGTGTTTTAAAATTAGTGTTTAGTGATAAAAGTCAGATCATAATTAATCGTCAAGAACCATTACACCAAATTTGGGTGGCTACTAAATTCGATGGTCATCACTTTGAATTAACTGACGGCAAATGGGTTGATAACCGCATGGGTGCTGAACTAATGCATCTAATTAGCGATAGTATTAAGCGCCAATCAGGTGTTGTCATTGATTTGAGTGGAATTGCCTAATGTCGATTGATGCTATTGTAAAAAATCCACAAGGTGAAGCCGATGCCGTTGTTATTTGGCTTCATGGCTTAGGCGATTCAGGGGCTGGTTTTAGTGAAGCTGTGCCAGCATTGAAATTAAATAAAGATCACCGCATTAAATTTATTTTCCCTAATGCACCTGAGCAACCTGTAACTATCAATAACGGTTTTGTGATGCGTTCATGGTACGACATCAAAACCATGGATTTGGATGGTCGCGCTGATATTCCAACGCTTGAGCAAAGCGAGCAACTTATTATTGAGTTAATCGAAGAGCAAATTGCCAATGGTATTAGTAGTAATCGTATTGTGTTAACGGGTTTCTCACAAGGTGGCGTACTTTCTCTGTATACAGCATTGCGTTTAAAGCATAAATTAGCAGGCGTGGTAGCGTTATCTTGTTACCTAGCGACAAATGATTTGCCGTTTGAAGGCGCGCAAGGCGTTAATCACGATACGCCAATCTTTAGTTCGCATGGTGAACAAGATTCTGTGGTGCCATTTGCAGCTGGTAAAGATGCTGCACAGCGTTTATCTGCGGCAAATTTTGACGTGACTTGGTCACAATATCCAATGGAACACAGTGTATGTATTGAGCAGCTGGAAAAACTCGGGCATTGGATTAGTGATAAATTATCCTAGTAAAACAAGCGTGGTAGTCATTGACTAAGACGCTTGTTTATTTTGTGATTGATTATTCGGATATTACTTTCTCTACCAAGTGCTTAACTAGTGGCTGTATACAAAAAGCGGCTAAAAAAGCGATTGGCCAAGCAAATAAGAAGGAGTCACGCCAGTTTAACCCAAACTCAGGATGTGTTACTCCTACTTGATGACCGATAATAATCCCACTCATAATCAGCGCCATAAAAAACGACATAAAGAGTGACGTTAAAAATCGTTGTCTAAAGCTCATCATTAATTGATACTCCCCCCAACAGTTAAACCGCTTGGTAAGCGTTCTGGTTTTCCGCGATAAAAGCTATTCGTATTTAAAGTGTTGAGAAATGCAGCAATATCTGCGAAATCTCCTTCGCCGATGGGGGTTTCCAAATCATCACGGCCTTCGTAAGTCGCAATGGCGTCAATTAGTGTTGCGCGTGAACCATCATGCATATAGGGCGCAGTGTGACTGAGGTTACGCAGTGTTGGTGTGCGCACGACTTCGTCGTTAATGATGGCTTCATCGTTGTGAATTTGATTGTCTGATAACATAGGGCCACTGTGGCAACGAGCACAACCGCCGTCGATAAACTTATTAAGACCGACGATTTCCTGTTGAGTTAATACATTGGTATTACCGTTAATGAATTGGTCCAACCGAGTATTTGGTGAAATAATTTTACGTTGGAATGTGGCTAATGCTTTGCCGATGTTCTCAGGCGTAATTGCATTTTCAGAGCTAAATGCTTGTTCAAATAACTCAACGTATTCTGGAATGGCTTTTAGGCGCTCGACCATAATTGGGAGTGCATCTGCGACGGGAATTTCATCCCCCAGCATTTCAATGGAATTTTGAATGGGCCCAAGTGCCTGTTCTCTGAGCGTATCGGCACGTAAATCCCAGAAATAGCCTCCTGATACAAAGCTGCTCAATTGGCTGTTTATAGTAAGTCCTGTGAAAGCAACATTCATGATGGTTGGTGAGTGAATGTCGGTTACTTGTGAGCCTAAGCGATTTGGGCCTGCACCTACGCCGTCATGTCCTATTGAAAAGCGACGGCCGTCAGCCCAGCCAAAGTCAGGGTGGTGACAAGATGCACAGCTGGTGGTTTTGTTGCCTGATAATATAGGATCCCAAAATAAGAATTCGCCCAGTCTCTCTTTGACGGCGTTGTATGGGTTGTCAGCAGGGTAGAGTGCATTTTCTGGCAGCGGCACAAAAAGCTCGTTGTAATCACGGAAACCTGTATCAACAGTAATATTCCCGCCTTCACCACCACCGCCACATGCTACTAATAAGAATGAAAGACTTCCGATGATTAATTTTTTCATGAGATACTCCAAAGGAACTAATTTTACTAAGTATGCCGATAGAGTGATTGAGGAAGCGTCTATAAAATGTCATTTGTGATGTTATTACACCACTTATGTATGATAAATGGCGTAAAATTACATTAAAGCATTAAAATTGGTAGCTCAGTGTTAAATTGACACTACGACCTTCTTCGTAGAATGATTCTTTAGGGGATAAGCTACCATCACGTTCAAAGTCGAGACGGTTCGCATATTCTTTATCAAATAGGTTAGTCACCGATAGACGTACCGATAAGCCTTTGACAGTAACTGGTTGATAGTTGGCAAATATGTCCATTGCAAACCATGTATTCGAACCTTCATTTGGAATATCTTCAAGTCCCTTATCAGAAACTTGTTGCGTCGGGGCGTGATTGTGCTTAAAGGCAAAGGTTGCCACACTGCCTAACGACAATTCTTGGTTAAGGGCGAAGTTGGTTTGCAGATTAACTTTATCTGAAGGTATTTCAGCCAGTGAAAACCCAGTATTTGAATCTCGACCACGAGTGCGAGCATAGCTGGCGTTAAGCTCCCAATCATTTAGTTGGTAACTAGTCGAAATTTCAAAGCCTTTGAGGCTAACCTGCCCTAGATTGACTTTTTCTCCATCTGGCCATTCGGTGCTGTAAAGATCGGCAATGTAGTCTTTGATATCATTTTTGAATATGTTAATGCGGGTGACTAAAGTATCGCTGTTTGAAAATACATGGTAGTTATCGAATACGATACCCATTTCTTTGTTGTCTGCGCGCTCAGATTTTAGGTTTGGATTTGGTTTAAATCCACGACCAGAAGTGAACAGATGACCATCGCTCGGTGGATTGAGTGCTTGGGCAAACGAGGCAAATAACTTTACGTCGCTTGATAATTCATAAACACCGTTTAATGACATAGAAACACGGCTTTCAGTGCGGCCATCACGTAATAGCGGCTCGCCATTTAGACCAATGGCGTTTGAAGACTCGATGTAAAATGAATCGTAGCGAATACCTGGAATTACATTCAAGCGATCGGTTACTGGAACTTGTAAGTTAACCCACGTTGCTAACTTTCGCGATTTGCTAGAGGCTTCACTGGCTGCGCTTTCATCTTCGATTATAACACCTGTGATTTGGTCTGACTTAATCACTTCACCATTGTGTGTAGTAAAGTGACCTGATACACCGTAATGCACTAAGCCAAGATCGGTTACAGAGTCGTTACTGATGGTAAAACCGATGCTGTTATCTTGGATATCTTGAGTACCTTGCTCATTATTGCCTTCGTCCTCCCATGAGAATGAGTCTACATAATTAATGTAAAACGCTGCGTTGAGGTCAACAAGGTCATTATCGCTTGCTTTGTCACTCCATACTAATGACGCGCCATTGTATTTTGTATCGCGATAACCGATGTCGTTACGAACTTGATAAGTGCGGCTGTCATCTGTGTTAAACGTGAATTTTAGCGCTTGATCATTGTTTAATTGATGATTGATTTTCACTAAGCCAGACTGTTGATCTCCACGCGTTTTATCGTAGCTAGGGCCGCCGTTACCGATGTGATATGGCTGACGATCCGAGGTTTGGAATGATGCTAGGTAATCAGTGTTGTCATTGATACCAAACACCGTCACACCCATGTCTTTTTGTTGGTTGTTACTGCGATAACCAAAGTCAAATTTGCTACCAAATGTCTCATTGCCAGCCAGTAAATCTCTAGCAGAAATGGTTTCAATAGTGATTTTACCTGCAGCAGCACCAGACGTTGGGCCAGCGGTCACCTGAATCGAGTTAACAAAATTCGGGTTTAAGTACCAGCTGCCGCGCTTGGTGGCGAAGTTACTTTGGTAAATACCATCAATTGAGATATAGGCGTGCGATTGTGGTAAACCACGGATCGAGATATTTTCACTCGTTGGCGTCGGGCCGCCGAGGATATCGACATTCGGTAAAATGCGCAGTGCTGCTGGCACGTTCTTACTGCCGATATTCTTGATTGTGTCACTTTCAATACTGTTTATAGCTTGTGGTTTCTTGATATTTGCGTGCTTGTTGCTCTCTGAAGAAACAACGGTAATTGAATCGAGGACGTAGATTTTTTGATCTGTCGATGAAACCGCTAGCGACGGCATGCTTACAACACCAGCAACGAATAGTGCGATTGATGTTTTATAGTAGTTCATATGAATGATTCCCATTGGAAGTTAATGTTAATGAGAATCATTATATTTTGTTGTGTGTGAACTAAAGTTCACCAAATCGATTAGTTTGGTAATTATTCGGTAATTTCTAAGGTGAGATATTTTTCGACAGAACGCTCTGTTGCATGGGGATCGTTTTTAAGTTCGAGCTCTTGTTCAACAGCGAGTAAGTATTTACCAGGTTTGTTGACGTTAAAAGAGAACATACCGCGATCTTTTTTACTGAGATCTTTTTCAGTTTTTTCACTGTCTTCAAATAAATATTGGTTGCTGCTGCTCAAGGTGACTTCTGCTGCTTCAACAGGCTGGCCGTTATAAGTTATCTCAAAGGTGATTTTTTGGTTTGGGCGTAATTTATTAGGGTGTTGTAGTGGTTTAATAACTAAGCCTTTAGTTGGTTGTACCTCGATTTCAGAGAAACCGTTATAACTGACATAAGTCTCACTAGTAATGAGTTTATGAACGGTTTTTAATGGTTTACTGCCTTTAGGAAGCGTGTGCCATTTGGATTTAGGCATGCGCGTTTTTTGGCGCTCGCCTTCACTGTCTTCGTAGATGGTTAAAAAGACTTCAGATAGAGGACTTTGGATATAATATGTGCCGCGCTTATCAAAGTTTATGTCATATACTTCTTTAGTTTCACCGCTAAATGCGACAAGATTTTTTGATGTTTCACCAGTTGGCGAAGTCACGAATAGTTGTTTAAAACCGTGATTCGCTTCAGCCACGAGTGTTGTACCAGAGCGTGATACGTCAAAAGAGAAAGTTGTTTGTTCGTCAGTGTGAATTTCGTGGCGATCGGCTTTTATCCAGACGTCATGAGCTAATGTCGTTGTGCTTATTAGCGAAACAGTCGCAGCGATAAGTAATTTATTCATAATTTTCCTTTAATAGATATGATTTGCATTTGTATTATCAACTATGTGTTGTCAACCTAATGTCACAACGGACTTTTATTTTGGTATCTTGATGCGATAAGGCTTAGGTAAGTCATTATCACGCCTTCTATAAGACCGTTAGTTTTTTCTTTGTTACCACAAAGAGAGCTGGACTTAATAATAAAACCGTAGCGATAGAAAATATTGTGCCAAAACTTAGACTAATAACCATGGGTATCAAGTAAAGTGCTTGAGTTGATGTTTCAAACAATAGCGGGATTAATCCAACAGCCGTTGTTATTGCGGTTATGATAACGGGTCTAAAACGCGACAGCGCGGCGTGCTCTATTGAAGCCATTAGATCGTCGCCACGCTTTATAGCTAGGTGGATCTGTACCAGCATGACAAATGCGCCATTAATAACCAAACCAGCTAATGCAATCATGCCAAATAGACTCATTACACTTAAATCAACCCCAAGTAATATATGACCAAGTAATGCGGCACTTAAGCAAAATGGGATTACTGCAATGATTAATAGAGGGGCCAAATAGCTTTTAAAGTAGATAGCTAAAATAGCGTATATGAGCGCCAAACTAATGAGAGCGCCATAAATTAGCGGCATATTTACTTTTGACTCGACGCGTGCGCTCCCGCCGAGCTCAACGCTTAATCCATCAAACTCTTGCGCTAGGGCTGGAATAAGATCTAACTCAATACGGTTCATAACCGCTGTTGCACTCGCTGTTTGGCGTAGCACACTTCCAGTTATCTCAACAAACTGGTTACCGTCTAAGCGATCGATTGCGGTAGTCGCAATTGTATGCTTAACGTCGGCAACTTGGCCTAGTGGGATTTCT
Source organism: uncultured Gammaproteobacteria bacterium (assembly GCA_913060565.1). GTDB lineage: Bacteria > Pseudomonadota > Gammaproteobacteria > Enterobacterales > Psychrobiaceae > Psychrobium. Next base: position 16,730 of record CAJXRU010000015.1, read on the forward strand.
TGACCATTAGGTGAAGTAATAATGAGATCATTAATATGTGTGGCAAACCCACGGATGTCTTTATCCATTCGCAGCTTTATTTTTACTTCATCACCATCAATGATTTGGCGGTGTAGGACATCACCATAGAAAATTGAGCGTACAGCTTGCCCAAGGCTATCACTGTCAAAACCTAGTGACCTTCCTAATTGATTAACGGTTAAATCAAGCTTTGGTTTGCCGTCAACTAAGGCGCTATCCACATCGGCAACGCCGGATACATTACTGAGCTTTTCCATCATCTTTTTACTAGCCTTGGCTAGAATTTCACTATTGTTGTGGCCTAGTTCAACCACAATTTCTTGTCCGCCACCGGGTCCAACTTGATAGTCAAAAAATATTGACTTAACGCCAGCGACAGGACCTATTTTATTGCGCCATGCATCGACAAAATCTAATGCGCTGAAGCTCCTTAAATCATCATTTACTAAACGAAACGTGACGGATGCTTCACTAGCAATGAGATCTTGCATGACATATTTATGGCCGCTAATACCATCGATACTATTGAGTGCTTGGTAGCCTGCGTCTTGAATATAGTTGACGATATCGGCTTTTTGTTGATATGGCAGGCCGCTTGGGAATTCGACTTCTGCATCAATGCGTGTTGATTCTATTTTAGGAACAAAGCTTTGATCGACGCGATCGCTCAAGGTCCACGAAAATATAATGCTAGTGATGGCAACAAATATTGTAATAACAAGGATTGGTTGAGCCATGACTTTCTTTAATAGCGCTGCATAGTATCGACTTTTAAGGATATTAAAGCTATTTACGCTTCTTTGCTGCCATCGCATAATTAAGGTGGTTTTGACTTTGGGTTTTAAGCCACTTAAATGGTGGGGTAAAATAAACAATGCTTCGATTAAGCTCACAAAGAAAATAGCAAAAATTAGCATAGTCATTGGCTTAAACATCACGCCAAGTTCGCCCGGGACAAATAGTACAGGTAAGAAGGCTATCATGTTGGTTGCCACTGAAATAACGATGGGCATTGCCATTTCGCTTACACCTTCTTTGAGGGCGGTTTTTATTTCAATGCCTTGCAGTACTTTTTGATGAATATTTTCAGCCACAACAACACTGTCATCGACTAAAATCCCTAAGGTTATAATAAAGGCGAATAACGTGATCATGTTAATAGGCAATGAGAGTAGAGGCATTAGGCCAAGTGCGCCAATAATAGCCACTGGTATGCTCATACTTACCCAAAAAGCCAGTCGCATATCGACAAACATCGCTAGAACGAGCATGATGAGCAGCATACCGATTAAACCATTTTCAAATAGCAATGCTATGCGTTTTTGGTAATCTTGAGCTTCATCTTGAAGAACAGTAAGAGTAAGGTTTTCTGGGATGTTCTCTTGATATTCATTAATAAATTCCACAATTTCAGCGCTGAGCTCGACGGGTTTTGCGAACGTATCTTGATAAGCAACCAATACAATGCCAGGTTGGGAATTGAGCATAAACGGTTGTATATTTTCGCCAAATTCATAGTTTAAATTAGCAATATCGCCAAGTAATATTGACTGGTTATTCTGATTGATAATGCTTATGTTGGACAGTTCATTAAGGTTATTGGCGCGACCAAGCGTTCTAATTACAATATCTCCTCCCTTGGTGGCTACATTGCCGACAGGGATATCTGTAAGATTGCGAGTGAGCGCAGCTGAAATATCGTCAAGGCTTATATTGTATTGTCTAAGTACCATTTCTTTGACTTCGATAACTATTTCAGCACTGCCTTGCCCTTCGAGAACCACTTTTGAAACATCAAGCTCACTGGCCATTGCATTTTTGAGGCGTTGGGCGTGGTGATACAGCGTGAAAGGAGATACGTTACCGTGTAATCCTATTTCAATAAGACTATCTTCTTCTTGTACCAAAGAAACTATAATTGGTTCCATTTGTTTGGGGAAGGTAGATACGCGATCGATTGTATTTTTTATTTCATTGAGCGCTGATTCGCGATTAACCCAATCGTGAAGTGACAAGGTGATCTTTGCATCTCCTTCTTCTATTTGCGCGCTCAATTCGTCCACATAACTGTGGTTAAGTAATAATTGTTCGATAGCTAGTACAATCGATTGCTCCATATCCTGCGCTGTAGCCCCTGGATAGCTAGCTATTATCTCAATTTCGTTGACCTTAAATGAAGGGCTAGTTTCTTGTTGGATACTGCTAAAAGAAAATATTCCAACGAGGATAATGGCCACTGTTAACAAGTTGGTTGCGACAGGGTTGTCAATCATCGAATGTAAAAGACGATTTAATACAGATTGATTTGATTTCATACTATTAACGTACCAACGTTATTGGTTTGGCGATGACCGTGACTTTGATACCGGTTCGTGCACCAGATAGCTTGTGTTCTGCGACTTGTTCACCTTTGGCCAAACTGTTAATGGCATAAACCCAATTTTTATCGTTCCAGATGACTTCGAAGGGTCTGTTTTGTAATATATTTTTATCATCCACTACCCATACCGTTTCATTGCTGATAGCCGTTGGTGGAAGTTTAATGATGTTTTTATGGCGTTTAAGTGAGAAGTCTATTTCGACAAATTCGTCTAAGATGAAGTTACTATCAGCTAAAACAACAATGATTTTCTGAAGTTGTGTCTTACTATCGAGTTTAGACACAATGTGGTTTACACGGCCTAAAGTCGATTGATTATCAGCGGTTCTTACCAGGACTTCTTGATCGGGGCTAAGTTGCTTAGCAACACTTTTGGGAACTAGTGTTTCAACGCGCAACGTTGATAAATCTGCCAGTGTTGCTAAGGCTTGTCCTTGTGAGACAAAGTCACCTAGGTGAACACTTCGCTCAATGATTTGATAGTTTCTTGGACTAATAAATGTGGCTTTTTCTAACGCTAAACTAGCTAATTCAGTCTCTTTTTTTGAAATCGTTACTTCACTCTGCGCAGCAATCATTTGCGGCTCTCGCAAGCGAATGGCTGTATCAGTGACGGTGTTATTGTATCCTTGAGATGCCAATGCGAGCTCTTTACTTGCCACGGTTTGCTGCGCTTTTTCTAGTGCGAGCTGTGCTTTAGCTATGGTGTATCTGTTTTGGGCGCTAACCAATTGATTTTTAAGTGTTCGGTCGTCAATCTTTGAAAGCATTTCACCTTTTTTAATGAAAGCGCCAAGTTCAAAGTTAGGATGCAGAGCTGTTATTTCACCAGTTGTTTGAGCGCGCAATGTTAACTGTTCACGTGCAGTAATACGACCGTAGGATGTATAGGTCGGTTGAAATTCAATGACTTCGGGTTGTATGGTATTAACGTATGTTTTACTTGATTCATTTTTGTCATGTGCAGGACTGGGGGCTGATAAAAAAATAATACTGCACGTAATTACTGTGAGCAGTGAGATAACAACGACAGCCCTAGTCTGTGTATTTTTCGGCATGACTCATCCTTTACCTTGAATTAATAATTTCCGATTAAATATAAACTTAGTGACGTCTAATTTTAGTCATTGGATTCCTATATTATGTAATTGAGATATGGTGAACTTAAAAGGTGGCTACTAGCCACCTTTACGATATTTTCGGCTCAATACTTCCTTTGATTTATGATCTACTACAAAGAGTTTTTAGCTATTTTATAACGGGTTTTTGAACAACCGTTGCTTGATGAGAAACCAGCTTCCACTTTTTATCTAAGAGGTGATAAATTCTTGTAAACACACCGTATTTGGTGGGTTTCACAACCTTGTTTACCTTTTTGCTATTTTCATAGTGTCCTGTAACAATGGCCATATTGTTAAACAATCGTATCGAAAAGTCGTATAGTTTAAAGTGATTAAACTTCCCTTTAGTTGAACGCATTTTTTCCAAGTATTGTGCTTTGGTGCGCAATGAACCGTCGGTTGTTATGTGTATAGCATTGTCAGCCATAATCGCATCTATCGCTTGCAAGTCTTTTTTTAACATAGCGTCGATTCGATTATTTTCAATATCAAGTATTTGTTGTGATAGTGATTTTTGCTGTGCACTCACTGGCAATACAAGTAACAGTGCAACAGTAATGACTATAGCTCTCGCTGCGTTAAGATTAGCCATCTAGTGATCCTCGCTAATGTGACGTTGTAACCAGTCTTGGCCATAATCGTTACTTGGATCGCGCACAATAATATGGGGATGAGTATTCCAGTCAAAGCCTGTGCGTTGATCGACAAAGTCGATGAGGATCGATGGACCATGTACGCGGTAAAATACTTTTTCGCTACCATCACTTGGCCCCATCCACATAAAGAATAATGAATCTTTACCATCTTCTTTAATTTTAGCTAGTTGCTGTTCTGCAACGTCAAAGTCTGCATTATTGACGTACTCTTCAACTAATACCCACAATAGTTTACGTTGTGGCGCTGACATGTCAGAGGCTTTTAATCCACGGTATTTGCGCTTGGTGTCTTTTTTACCCGGACCTGCAAAGTCGGTTGGCCCAAATTTATTCGCTGGGTATTCTTTAGCAACGATAGCGATTGCTCTTTGCTTGTCAGTTAAACTTCTTAATAACTCAACTCCGCGTTTTCTTTCTTGAGGTAAAAATTGATGGCCTGCGTGTGCGCCATGACTAATAACCGCCGGGTCGGCACCGTAAAACATAGGAACGAATGTTGCCTTGCCATCGACAACGGTAAAGTTAGCTGCGAGATGATGGCCAGTAATCATGTAGCCCCATTGTTTATCGGTCACAGGGTTGCCATAAAATGAAACCCAATAGTCGATTGCGCCAAGACTTTGGTTCTTGCCGAAAAACTTGTCGCTGGTTAATTCACGATTTTCCCCTTCGTGTTTTAACTCGTCATCCCCTCGAACCGCACCCCAAACCTTCTGATAGCCTTGAGAGCTTGTAGAAGCGATAAGCAGTTCATGGAGCAGATGACGTTGTTTGATACTGAGTCGGCCAATAGGTAATCCATTTCGTGCTTTAGAATGAATAGGAGCATTACTCCATTTAGTACGTTCTTTGTCATCGACAAAAGATAATAGCAATGCTTTTTTTTGAGTTAGAGTGAATGAATTAACAAGCGCTGTTGCAGTCTCTGTCATTTGAAATGCACTTTGGCTTGCCTTTGGAACATTGTGAGATTGTTGCTCGTGAGCGAAAGGTTGTTGTGTGTATACTAGTGTAGTGACAATACCAATTGCCATTAAAAGAGTTTTATTCATCATATGCCTTATTAGTTATTTATTGTTAAGGTACATGCTGAATTGTCTAAAAATTGTCTTTCATTATTTGATGAGTGTTTCAATGGCTACATCGAAATAGATGTAACCATATTTAGTTATCTATTTAGTCTTGTATTTTCATCACTCGTAAACCAAATAAATCTACTTTATTCACCGGCCCCTTAGTGCCGCCTGCGCCGCTGTAACTGTGGTTATTTTTTAGATAACTCATGTTAAAAAAGTCAGATAACTCTATTTGATAACTGCCGATATCAAGACTGGAAATTAAGGGTGTTGAATAGGCTTTGGCTGCTTCGTTATGAGGCATTTGTACTACGCCACTAGCCACTAGCTTTCCTTTATTATCACGCACTGTCATCCATTTTACACCAGCAGTAATGCCGGTATTAATTTGATGTTGCATGTTGTGATATTGCCATGAAAGAGCATATGAGCCTTTGGTTTTTATCTTGATGTTATTTAATTGCAGCGTATCTTGCGGCGCGCCCCAATTTAGCAGTGCACTATTTTCTGGTTGTTGATTACCCGTTACATTATCAGCACTTAAGGTGTGTAATTGTCCTTGGTTTTGACACTGTACAGGCGCGTGATGTGATGCATTGCCTGAGCTGATAAAGGTGGCGCCAACACTATAACAAGCTTGTGTCTCATGATGGTTATCTTGCCAAGTTAATGACGATAATTGCGGCTTAATTAACTGTCCATTGCGATAAATTTGATAAGTAACTGCTGATCTATCGCTGCTTTCATCAATAGCAATTACATTGTGTTTGTCACTTGTTTTTAGGGTGAAAATCGGTGTTTTAGGCGCAAAACTGGCTTCATCACGTGGGCCGGTTTTAGCATTGACCAATGTTAATGGCTCTGCTGGCGAATTTGGCGCAGTCAATGTCACTTTAAGTGTATTAGTTGCCGCTAAATCACTGTCCTTAAGAGAACGTGAATCAAGCTGCTTACCGTTGAGGTTGAGTGACGCGATATTATAGATACCCGTAGTTGTACCAAGTGTTGGCAGTTGCAAGGTAACGTCAATTTTCTTACCGTGCCAACTTAGGTTATTTAGGGTAACGTGTGGTTGCGCCGCAAAGTAATCTCGATGTAATTTCGTGGTCATTAGCGGCTCAATCACCAAGCCGTGAGTTGTGCTTTGTACGCCGAATAATGATTCGATTACCATGTTGAGGTAACCAGCAACCGACCATAGTTGGCGCTTTGAATTAATCGCTGGCCCTGACAATGCAGGTTTTTCTTTTTCTAACCACATGGCTTGCGCTGATAGCCATTCGAGGTTTTCCATATTGGATAGGTTAATAGCCGCACCGCGAATTAACGTTTGATAGGCACTGTTTGCAACCGCCGCATTGTGGCCGACTTTAGCGGCTTTTAAACCATAGGCGGTGACAAATGGCCAGATAGCGCGATTGTGGTATACGCCGATGTCAGGTTGTTGTGGAAAAATCACGGGTGCGCCCATCACGCCATGTGGATAGTGGCTCAAAATTTGTTGGCGTTGATTGTCATCGGCAATACCCGTGATGATGGCAAGCGATTGACCCAGCCAATCGAATTTGGCCAATGGTGTGTTATCAAAATGTCCCGCAGTAAGACTGCTGTACATGCCTTGTTCTGCAAGCCACAGTTCTTTATTAATTGACTGTTTAAGTGCAAGTTGCCATTGAGCATAACGCTTGGCTAATGCGGGTTGGTTTAACTCACTGGCTAATTCTTTAGCCAGTTTAATTGCTTGGTAGTGACCCGCATTGGTGGAAATCGATTTGCTGGTGGCCATTGATGATAAGTCATCTTTTATCCATGGCGCATAACTCTGTTCACGCCAATCTAAGAATGATTGCTCACCGTTGTACAGGCCAGTATTTTGGTCGAAGGCCACTTGGCGATCTATTTCTATTGTGTTGCTGAGGGCGGTAAACGCTGTCTGAGCAAAGTCACTGCGTGTTTTTCCGGTTAGGTTATTTAATGCTGATGTCGCGCCAAAGGCCCAAGTAACGCGATCGGTACTGATTGGCCAACTACCGCCACTACCGGTATCTTGAATAATTTGTAAACCGTCGTTACTGCCTGCGATGGTAGGGGCTTTAGGGACGCTATTGCGATAAGGTGATAGCTTAAAGTTAAGCGAGTTGGTAACGCGTTGTGGATCTAATAACCCTAAACTCAGATGAGCAGAGTAGGCGAGATCTCGTGTCCAAACGTAATTCCACTTTTCCCCAGTTTCGAAACAGCTACAGGCAATGGCGTTGCCGTCGTTATAATTATTGTCGCGGATCACCTCTACTGCATCGAGTTTCATTTCGTCGATGGCTAATGCAAATAGGGCGTCAAAGGCGGTATTACCACTGCGTAAGTAAGGCTGCTTTGGATCTTCTTTGTACACTGAAAATGAAGGAACAGGATCACGCAACACGGCTGTTGTTTCGTGAACGTATTCTTTTAAGCCGTCAAGGTCTGTACTTGAGAAGGTCGCTGTTTCGGTTTTTTGATCATAGGTGTTAAATGTTAATTGCTGCGTTTTACCTTGATGTGGTGCGATATCGGCAGGATAAACGTGGCTAGTTTTGTTAATTGATAGCGTAAAAGGCGTTGTTTTGGTGTTGAGCGAGATCAGATATTGTCCAGGCTCTGTCACCATTAAATAAGACTTTCCGCCGGCTTTGTTATTGCTAACATCATATTGCTGCGCATCACTTAAGACATCTAACGTAATGTCTTTTTCCGCCTGTACGACGAATTCTTGTGACCAACTGTCAGTGGCAAATTTAAACTCAAATACACCATAGCTTAGGCGTATTTTTGATGATAAAACGCCGTTGTTCATCATGAGCTTGTCTTTGGTGCCCCAACCGTTAAAACTGCCGCGGATAAAGAGCGGTGGTAACGCTGTGGTAGTTACTTGTTGAGCTGTCACTTCTGGCGCAGTAGGAGAGGTACGAACCGAAGAATCACAGCCAACAATCGTCGTCGCAAGCAGAGAGGGTAATAACCAATGACGTGATGAAAAAAGAGGCGACCGGCGCATGATATTAGAATTCCTTAGCTAAATTAACAACTAAGGATAATGCCTAACTTTGGGGGATTTATTAAATGAATACGTATGTAACTAATTCAAAAGCCAGCAAGGGGACAATTTTACTGGCTTGGATATCTCTACTTTTTGGGCGCTACATGATACAGCGACGTCATACCTGCTGAGATGTGATCATTGACGTGACAATGATACATCCAAGTACCAGGGTTATTTATCGTCATATCTAATGTTTTCATTGATGCTGGCAGTAGCTCTACAACGTCTGTACGACGGCCATTAATAAGACCTGTGTGTCCGTGCCAGTGTGGCGTATGCAAGTCAACTTCTGTACCTAAAGCGATTAAATGCCAGCGTACTTTGTCGCCATCTACCATATTTAGGCCGGGCAAATTAGCGAATAGGTAGCCGTTGATCATGTGCATTAGGTTGCCTTCGACGAATTCTTCATCGTCGCTATCAACGTCTTTGCCGATATAGTTTTTGATGTTGTCGTCTAAGAAGTGGCTCTCGTTTTCATCCATTACTGTGTATAAATTGACGAATTCACGATCAACATCTTTTGGCGTACCGTCGGGGTTAGCCATGCCTTTAGCTGTGACGATAATCGCGCCAACTAAGCCAGAATTTGAATCTTGAATACTTTGCACATGTGAGTGATACACCCAAACAATAGAGCTGTTATCAGCAGGACCCGGTCCGGCTGTTTCTGGCACCTTCCAGTGATAAGTATATGTTGTACCTGGCATTACACGATCGTCACCTTTTTGAGCTTTGCTCGTACCATCGTTAGTTGGTGCACCTTCATTGGCCTTGGTATAAAACACGCCATGTGGATGGATGGTGTAAGGAAGTGAGCCGTTGTTTTTGAAGACAACTTTGATGGTGTCGCCAACTTCTGCGCGAAATAGTGGACCTAATAATCCAAGATGCTCTTCATGGGCTGGGCGCTTTTTCAACGTGGTAAACGTCGCGTCAGTGTATTCACGGTAAATAGCTTTCTTATATTTACTACCGATAGTCTTGTTGGAGCTTTCAACAAATACCTTTTGTGAATCTTTTAGTGGCATATTCATCATTAGATTAAAATGCTTAGGGGCATAGTCCCATTCAATTTCATCAGCTGCGACGTAATATTTTCGCTCGGCTGCATTCACACAAAGGCATATTGTTATTGCGAAAAAAACCGCAATCATTTGGATTAACTTATTCATAGACCATCAAGAAGCGCATTAAAAACGTCATGATATACCAGTAATGCGAATGAAAATAGCTATTGTTTGTAAGCTGTTTGCGTTAAATCAAATATTACTAAAACAGCTCTTCAGCTTGGCGATCAAACGGCTCAATGATAATGACGCTATTTTGCAGCTTAATGCGATTAAATTGCGGTAAATTGAAGCTAATTCCAAGTTTTTCTTGGCTCTTGTTCTTCTGCTCTTTAGTAAAAGTGTAAAAGCGGTATATCTCACGCAACAGCTCTAATTCGTTATGTTCATCTTGCCAATAGCTGGAGAGGTGATTGTTTTCATCAAGAATATAAACTTTGATACCTTGTTTTCGCTGCTCTAAGAAAAACTGTACATAGCCCATGCTGGCGTGTTCATAGATCAATCGTTTAACTTTGCTGGTGGTTGGTTGTTTACTTGGTACTTGGGTCAGGGCGTTATTACTTAATGTTTTATACAACTCAACAGCATTGCTAATCGCCTTGTATTCGACATTCTCGCGATGAAAAAACAAACCATATAACTTGCCTGCAACGACTATTGACTTGACTTGAATGCCTTTTTTACTGGACTTTTTAAGTATTTCGAAACACTCATCCAATAAAAAGCTAACGTGATCTCGCAATAGAATTTGATGGTTTTTGGCCACGCTTAAAATTGAAATTTCTGGGGTGTCGTTACTTGATCTAATTAAGGTAAATAAATGGCTTAATAACTCGAGGATCGCCGTATTACCGTTAAAAACCATAGCATGATGTTCATTCCAGCTATTGCGATAGACCAAATCAATACTCGAAATCAGGCTACGTTTTTCACGACCTATTGAAAAAACATTGCTCATTAACCAGTCCATCATCTGCGTTTGACCATCAAAGTCGATGGTCGCATCGTCAAGCATATTAATGATGATCGATACCTGTTCTATTTGACTCGATTGCACTAATGCATTCTTTGTTGCTTGCGCTTCACCTGTAAACTGCTCGGTAAGATGATGCAGGGCACGGTTAACCTTATGTTTATATTTAGCATTATCACTAGGCAATTTTATCTGGGTTGTGGGACTAATTAATTGATTCATCGCGGCCCACGTTAGCAGCTTAATAATGTGAGTATCTTTATGAATAATATAATCTTTACCAAAAACTGGTGGTTGGCTTAATAATAACCAGATTCGACATTTATTATCGTCAATGCCGCGGCGTAAATAAAAATTATTGTTGGTATGTTTAACAGATTTTAGCGACGTTAAACGGCCAATCTTAGTGCTTGAGCCCTGATAAGCAGAATAGAGCTTACGACTTAAAATAGTGAGTTCTTGCGGATACATCGCTTCATCAACGTGATGAGATTTCGCGAGTTCTTTCATTAAACGATAACTTTCGAGTAATGCTGCAACTAATGCTTGATGATGTTGCTGACTATCCACTGGGCTCCAACGAGCCTGCCGATCAAGGTGACGAATTTGTTCACTGCTGAACTGCCATTGCTCAACCAGCGCTTTTAGCTGACGTTGTTGATAATTTAATACTGTTCCTTGTTTGATGTAACTTAACGCTGGAGCGCATTTTAAGTAGAAACATTCACGGACTAACTTAAGGCGTTTGTGATCATTGAGTCGTGTTAAATGGTCGCTAATACGCTGCAAAAGTAGGAGATAATGATCGGTAAATTGACCGTTTAGCATTAACTCTTGCCACTGCACCGACAATAATTTCGTATGAGGAAAGTCACTAAAATATGACTCTAAAAGCAATGCTTTGAGTAGTGATTTTTCAGGTGAATCAATGCCTTTATATAACTGCCACATCATAGCTCCAAAATATTCCTGTGCTGGAATATGACTTGGTTGGCCCAAATCGATGGCGTTAAGGTGTTGATTTTCTGGTGTCAGGTGCCATTGAATAGGTTGACCTGCTAATGTGATTGCTGAGCGATAGAACTCATCGAGTAATAACCAATGTTGAGCACTACCACTAGATTCTTTATCAAACCCAGATTTTACGCCTTGCTCAAATTGATTTTCGGTGACTAAAAACAAATGCAACTCAACACCTATCTGACTCGCCCACGCTTCAATCAGCTGACACTTTTGTTGAATCATGTCTCGCGTATCTGATTCCACATTGTCCTTAATACATAGCCAAACATCCCAATCAGACTTGATACTTTGTCCTAAACTTCCGAGGCTGCCAATGGTGTAGAGGCCTCGATAAAGTGTCGGTTTATCTTGTGTGGCCGTGGTAATTTCTATATTAAATAATGCTTTGGCTAGACGTTTTGCATGAGAGGATAGTTGAAAGTCAGCAATTGCTGCACCGCGGAACTGCTCGATAAAGCCTGGTAAGCCAGGCATGTTTTCATTAATAAGCAGCGGTAATAAATAAGCAAGCTGGCTATTCTCTGGTGAGAGTTGTTGGAAAATTTGATTGATATGATTCGTACGTTGCGAGCAAGTTGCCGCAAAATCGCTACGAAGTTGGTAATGATCAATCATGTTTATAATCTCAATTTTCCTGAGTCAGCATTCTAGCGAATAAGTGACCTTAAAATCTATACCTGTAGTCGTTAGAACTGCCATATTCGCTTTTGGCTTTAGCGTACTGTTGGTATATGATGTTATCTCTTCAATCGCAAATGGAAGTGTCCCTGTGCAGCTTAAAATTAAAATCGATTTAGCCCCAGAAAATAGTGCAGTTGTATCAGCGCAGGCTCCTTTTGACCCAATTAAGATCCGAAATTTCCTTTTCGTGTTAATTATTATGTCTAGCTTGGTTTGTACTATGGCTTATAGCATGTGGCCATCTGAGCCTGTATATGCTGAAACAGTCAATGATAACGCCGCGGGAAATGTTGGAATTTTACCAATTATCATGGAAGACGACGAACCGCCAAAACAGCCTGATATTGTGCTTGAAGATACGCAATTATTGGTAGAACAAATGACCGAAATAGATGCTCAAGCAGCGGTAAAAGCGCAAGAGACTAATGCTATACCAACAGCTGAATCTATTCAGTCAAATGACGTGACCGCAATTGCCGAAAATAAGCACGTGGCACGTGCGCAACTGACATCTGCAATCGTCAGACGCGAACCTATCGATAATATTACGTCACTTAGCCTCGCTAACGATAAACAGGTATTTTTCTTTACTCAGATTAACCAACTTAAAGACAAGATGATTTCTCATCGCTGGCGTTTAAACGGCAAAGTAATGGCGCAAGTTAGTCTGTCGATTGGTGGTGATAAATGGCGAACTTACTCAAGCAAAACATTTAATAACAGTATGCTTGGTCGCTGGGAAGTTGCAGTCATTGATGAGAACGAAAATGTCCTTAGTGTCACTGAATTTGATGTGACGCAGTAAATTAGTCTAAAAACACCAATAATTGAGCCTTAGTTTTTGCCATTCGTCTTGGTGGTGATATCATTGCCGCCATACTAATTTCACACTTCTTTTGGAACCCTTATGTCTGTAGATATCGTGCGAATTGCCACTCGAAAAAGCCCTCTGGCATTATGGCAAGCAGAGTTTGTAAAAGCACAATTAGAACACTTTCACCCTAACATCAAAGTTGAGCTAGTAACCATGGTTACTAAAGGTGACAAAATTTTAGATACGCCGCTTGCTAAGGTCGGTGGAAAAGGGTTGTTCGTCAAAGAACTTGAAACGGCTATGTTAGAAGGACGAGCCGATATCGCGGTTCATTCAATGAAAGATGTACCTGTTGAGTTTCCTGAAGGATTGGGTTTAGAAGTTATTTGTGAGCGAGAAGACCCTCGCGACGCATTTGTATCAAACACTTTTAAGTCAATCGATGAATTGCCAGAAGGTTCAGTGGTTGGTACATCGAGCTTACGTCGTCAATGCCAAATTCGTGCAGCGCGCCCTGATCTTATTATTCGTGATTTACGCGGTAATGTTGGTACACGCTTAGGAAAGCTAGATGCTGGTGAATACGACGCGATTATTCTTGCTGCAGCAGGTTTAATTCGCCTTGAAATGAACAAACGTATAGCGTCATTCATTGAGCCTGAGCAGTCACTTCCTGCGGTAGGTCAAGGCGCAGTTGGTATCGAATGTCGTGAAGATGACGAACGAATCAAAGCATTATTAGCACCGTTAGAGCATTTGGAAACGCGCCAACGCGTGTTGGCTGAACGTGCTGTAAATAAACGTCTAGAAGGTGGCTGTCAGGTGCCAATCGGCAGTTACTGCGTGATTGAAGGTAATGATTTTTGGTTGCGCGCACTAGTTGGTAATCCTGATGGCAGTGTTATGTTGACAGAAGAAGCTCGTGGCTCGCTGCAAGATGCAGAGCAAGTTGCAATTGAAATGGCTGATAAGTTATTAAATCGCGGTGGTAGAGAAATTTTACAACAGGTTTATGCACAAGCTTAGTCATAAAAATCGACGTGTCTTAATTACACGTCCACAAGCAAAGTCTGAACAATTGCAGGCTTTGCTGTTGTCCCATCAGCTTTATTGTTTATCTTATCCATTAGTACAATTTTCGTCTAAAACCTTCCCGCAAGCGCAGCATTTTGTGTCGCAAGCAGATATTATTATCGCTGTGAGTGAAAACGCGGTGATTTATGCGAACCAACAGATTAATGATTGGCCCAGCTCTGCCCAATACTTTGCTGTTGGTAGCGCGACTCAGCAGCAATTTTCTCTATTGGGTATCTGTGCTGATTCGCCTGAAAATGCTACGTCTGAAGGCTTATTGGCGTTGACTCATTTGGCGAATGTTCAGAACAAACGTGTTGTTATTTTGCGCGGTGACGGAGGAAGAGAATACCTCGCGCAAGAGTTAAGTCGTCGAAATGCCCACGTTGATTACGTAGAAACATATTGCCGTGAATTAATGCCAATGGATAATTCATATCAGGTATTGCAATGGCAACAAGAGCAAATAAACACTATAGTGGTGACAAGTGGTGAAATATTGCAGTATTTATGGGATAACATCGGCGAAATAAACCAATGTTGGCTAAAGCAGCTATCTTTAATAGTGCCTAGTCAGCGCATTGTAACTCTTGCTGAAAATTTGGGTTTTCAAGCAATTGAGTTAAGTAATGGCGCTGATAATGAATCAATTTTAAAAATTTTATTGAATGAGTGTTAAATGACAAAATCTAGTGATGATGCATCAAGCAAAGGATCTTCTGACAACGAAATCGATATCAAACAGCAAGTAGAAAAGTCAGTTGATGAAACAGAGCAGCATGTTGAAGTATCAGATAAACAAGAAGAGACTTCGCTTGATAGTGAAAACGTTGTTGTGGATGAATCTCCCAAATTAAATAAAACGTCAGCGCCGTCAGAAAAGTATGTGGAAACCGCCGTGGTCAATCAAAAAACGCCTATTAGTAAATTAGCAATATTTTGCCTTATTTTAGTGTTATTGCTAGCTGGCGCAGCTGGATATGGCGTCGATAAATACATGAAAGAGCAAGTTGCCCAACAAGCAAAAATTGACGCGCTAGTCGCCAAACAATCAAGTGTCATTGACGACATTACCAATCAGTTAAATCAACAAGTGAAAGAGCTACAAACGCGAAATCAGTCGTTAACACAAGAATTGACTGACAATGTCGAAACACAGCTCGCATCTCAGCAGCAATCACAGACATTAATTAATCAAAAGATTGCTGAACTATCAGGACGTCGTCCAAGTGACTGGCTATTAGCAGAAGCCAACTATCTAGTGACTATTGCCGGTCGAAAGTTGTGGCAAGAGAAAGATCAAAAGACTGCGGCAGCGCTGTTAGCTACTGCGGACAAGCGTATTGCAGAGATGCATGATGAATCATTAATAGATATTCGCCGAGCGCTTGCAAAAGACATTGCGACGCTGTCTGCGCTACCACAAGACAAGAGTCAGGATATTGCCTTAGCTATTGATGGCTTAATAACTCAAGTGGATAGCTTAAAATTAAATACAGTGACATTGCCAGACGCTGTTGAAGATGAAACGCAACAGTCGACAGCTGACGCGTCATGGCAAGAAAATTTGAAACAAACTTGGTATGGCTTTATTGATGGCATGATAACCATTCGGAAACGTGAGAGTAACGTTGTTCCGCTGATATCAGCTAAGCAGCGCTGGTATTTAGAAGAAAACTTAAAGAATAAGCTTGTTCAAGCCCAATTAGCTGTCTATCGAAAACAACAGCAAGCATTCACTAGCTCAATCGAAGTTAGCCGCACCTGGGTTTTGCAGTTTTTTGACCGAGAAGATAGCACGACTACGTTTATGTTGGACGAATTGGCTAAATTAGAAAAAGCATCAATTACAGTGAATTATCCACGTGACTTACTGAGTAGAAACCTCATTGGTGATGAAGTAGTTCGTCGAAATATAGGCTCTGCACAAGCAATGGAGCGTTAATATGATTCGATTGCTGATATTTGTCGTCATAATACTTTCGGGCATTTTGATTGGTCCATCGTTGATGGGGCATGATACTCACGTGTTGGTTACGGTTAACGGTTGGACTATGGAAACTAGTTTGGGCGTTATGATCATGATGATTATTTTGTTTTATGCCTTGTTGCAATTTGCAGAGTGGGCGCTGGTTAACACCATCGCAATGTGGGGCAGAACACGTCATTGGTTTGGGTGGCGCAAAGAGCGAATTGCCCAGCAAAAGACTATTGATGGTGTGCTTGAATTTGCCGCGGGTCACTTTTCACAAGCTGAGCAATTAAGTGTTACTCATGTGAAACATAGTAAAGAACCATTGTTGAATTACTTTACCGCAATAAACGCCGCAGCAACTCAGGGAAAAACACAGCAAAGGGATGAATATATTCAACAAGCGTTAGAATTTGCACCTGAGAACACGGCGTTAATAGCAATCAAATTAAAGTTTCTAGTTGAAGCTGGTGATTATGAAAGCGCTAAAAGCTGGCTTGAACTGCAATCAGATAAAATCGCTAAACATGCTGATTTATTGCCGTTAGCGCTTAAAGTGCGTGAATATTTTGGTGAATGGGCAGTGGTAGTTGAGCTATATGATGCCATGTTAAAGCATCGATTGCTTACCCCACCAGAGCATCAAGCACAAATTTGTCGTAGCTACGCAGCTCAATTAAGTTGCCTTAATACAAGTGATTTAGAGACAGTTACGCAAGGTTACAAATCCATTCCGAGAAAATATCGCAATGATATCGACATCTTTTGCGAGTATGCTAAGTTAGTTATTAAACTTGATCAGGCAACACTGATTGAAAAGGAATTGTTTAAGCGTTTAACGAAACAACTTAGTATGAGTTTGTTAAGTGTCATTGCACTATGCCCAACCAAGAGCGCAAACCTATGGAGTGAGCGTTTAATTGGTTTGGAGCACTATCATAATGATGCCGATTTCATTGATGTCATTGTGCAGCTTTCTGTATTAGATAGACAATGGCAAACAGCTAAGAACTGGTTGCTTAAATCAATCCAAATTGAACCGTCAGTGTTGCGTTATCAAAAACTTGCTCAGATCCAACAAGAGCTTGGCGAAGGCAGTGGTGCTTTGGATAGCTTCAATAAAGCGTTGAATTTTCGTCAAGCGAAGTAACAGGGAAGTTAAGTAATGAAAGATAACTCGAACTTTGACGAGTCAGTGAAAACGCTCAAAAAGACTATTCCGCTGATGATGAAATACAGTGTGCCAGTTAATCCAACTAACTACGCGCTGTGGTATACCTATGCTTCAAATGAAGTGCCTAACTTAAATCGTGAACTAGATTCTGCGCTCAAGCTATATAATACCTGTCCTAAATTTCGCGCCGAACAGCTTTATACTAAGCACGTAAAAAATGAAGCTGTTGATCAAGCAAAAACACTGCAAGCATCAATTGATAAGATGATGAGTAAAGTAGGCGACACTATTGGCAATACACAGAGCAACGCCAAGAGTTTCGAACAAGAAATGTCACTGTGCCATGAAGAGCTTGCTGAGTTAGATTCTATTGAAACACCGATAACACCTGAAGCCGTATCTGGCTTTGTTGGTGAGTTACTTTCCAAATCGATGGCGATGCGTGATAACGCAAAGTCATTAGGTGACAGTCTTGAATCTGCACAACAAGAGATAAAAACACTACGTATGAAGCTCGCAGATAGCCAACAAGATGCGCTATATGATGCATTAACAGGTTTGCTCAACCGTCGTGCATTTGAGCAAGAAATAGATGGTTTATTAACGTTACCCGATGCTCAAGCCTGTTTAATTATTGCTGATATCGATAATTTCAAAGACTTTAATGATAAGCATGGCCATACGATGGGGGATCAAGTATTAAAAGCGGTTGGTAAACGCCTTGCTATTTCGACGTCCAATGGCGCGTTCGCATTTCGGTATGGTGGTGAAGAGTTTGCCGTCTTAATGCCTAAATCTACGATTACTAGAGCGCATGAGATGGCTGAAAAAATCCGCTTGTCGATTGAGCGATTGATTATCAAAGATCGTAAATCTGGCGAAACGATTGCAAATATCACCTGTTCATTTGGCGTTGCTAAATTGCTGAAAGACAAAGAAGCGATTGAATCTATAAACCTTGCGGATCAGCGCTTATATAGCGCTAAGCAGCAAGGGAGAAATAAAGTAATATCAATGGGTTAACGAGTTAATTTGTTAAATCGATGAGTCATTAATGCGGCTGATATTGTTAGGCCGCATATGATTGCCACCCAATATCCTTTCACACCCCAACCGCCAAACTCCGATAATACATAGCCGATGGGAAAACCGATGATCCAGTAGGCGACGACACAAATATACATCGGGATCTTAGTATCTTTCATACCGCGTAATGCGCCACTCGCGTTAACTTGTATTCCGTCAGATATTTGGAACACCGCTGCTAGAATAATGAGTTGACTGGCAACAGTGAAAACAAGTTCGTCGGAAGTAAAAACTGCAATAAAAGATTCATGGAACAGCACCATACAAGTCGCGGTGAATACCGAAATTAAAATACCAAAACACACACCCATGAAGCCAGTTTGGCGGGCCTGCGCAGCATCTTTACGGCCAATGTGATAGCCGACTCTTGCCGTTACTGCTATTGATAAGCCAAGCGATAATGTAAACGCTAAAGATGAAATATTGATGGCAATTTGATGGCCGGCGATATCAGGGACTGTGTATCGACCAATCATTAATCCCACCGCGCCAAATAGCGCAACCTCTAAACCCAAACCAATACCCATAGGGGTGCCGACTTTCAATACTTCCATATAGTCGTCTAGTCTAGGCTTTAGCCAATTACTAAACAAACTAAAGCCGTGATAGCGTGCAGATGTCAGCGTATAGATAACGAGTGAGATTGCCATGATTGTCCAGACAACTATCGTTGCCCAAGCAACACCAATGGCGCCCATTGCTGGTACACCAAAACCGCCATTGATAAACCAGTAATTACAGGCGACATTGAAGGGTAACGCTATGATCGAGCAATACATAATCGCTTTAGTTGCAAACATTCCTTCGTTACAAAAACGCAGTGCAAAGAAGAAATACAAAGGGAAAACGCCCCACGCTAAAACATTCAAGTAGCCACTGGCCAATGGAACGATTTCTTCAGTTATACCAATAGCCCAAAGTACAGGTTCTAAAGAAATGAGAATTAGCGCACTGGGTAACGCTAATAGGAGTGACATCACCACCCCTGTTTGGAAAGAACGCTTAACGCCAAGTTTATTTTCTTCACCATTGTACTGGGCGGTGATTGGACTCAGTGCTAAAAATATTCCAATGATAAAAACGATAATCGGATTGAAAATACTGACACCAATTGCAACCGCAGCTAATGCATCTGCACTATAACGACCTGCCATAATAGTATCTATGACGCCAAAAGACATTTGTGCTAATTGCGCAAGAATCGCAGGAATCGCCAACTTGATTAACTGGCTGCTTTCTTTTTTATAAGCGGGTGTAAGTTTTTGGGTTATTCTTTTCAATCGTGTTCACTCTAGATAGGTTGGCAAAGCCTTAGGCGTTGTCGGCTGATTATTATCACTCATGTTATCGTTGCTGTCATTGTTTCAATTTGATTATTTTTATGCCATAAATCCGTCACATAAGCGATGTAGCATACGCTTCGAAATTTTGAAATTACTTGTAACAACTTGGTCAGCGCATATTTAATATAAGCTGTGGTAACTTAGTTTTTCCAGTGAAGTTTTGAAGAAATATGGCCCCAGTTAATGATGTAAATAATGGCTAGAATTTCCAGTAAAATCTCTCAAATCTTCATTGAACTTGTTGTCTTTTATTTGGTCAAAAATCTCACGGTAATCATGGAACATATAGCGTATGAAAAACTTCACTAAAAACTCCATCAAACAAATCGTTAAATATGTAAAGATTTTCTTTGAAGGAACCCTTCGTGTAGAAAGCTTAGGTGTATTTAGTTTTCAGCAAGGACTGTTACAAGCCCCATCCGATGCGACGGAACAGCAGCATTCATTTGTCAGTAAAATTAATCAATTAATTAAATTACGCCAACCTGTAGCGCAATGGGAATAGTTCATTTCCATATTCGCTAATACAGCAAATAAAAAAGCCAATCTTATGATTGGCTTTTTAGTTCTAATTATTCAATAAATCTAGTGAATAGATCCACTACGGCGGTCAATACTGAGATGCTGATGACTTAATTGTTGGTTATAACAGTTAAGTTGAATTTGCGGCTGAGTGCTCGCTGTTGGCTTAAACAAAAATGTTAAGGCACTCGTGCGTTTTGCTGCTAATTGTAGACGTTTTAAATCACGATTATCAATTTCACCAGGCCAGCCTAATACTGCGCTTGAATTTCCAGACATCAGCGCTTGTTCCATTGCCCACAAGGCATCAACTTGATCCTTAGGGTGTACCAGTAATACGCGCGACGTATCTATTCCGTTACTTTCAAGGAGTGACTTTAAACCAATTTTAGGTGCGCCAACTAAGACGATCCAACGACCTTGCTCACTTAACTTGATTAACGTTGGCAATAAAATATCTAGTTGTTCGTTAATCGAATCTGCGCTAATCACTTCATTGATTGTTTGTGATTGCCAACCACCATGAGTGAGAGACTGATCAATATAATCAATACCTGAGCTCATTGAAAAACTGTGGTCGTTAAAGTTGCTGCTAATAACTAGTGATTTCATTGCCATGCTCCATTTCTGATAACACCAACAGCTAATCCCTCAATCTCAACTGATTGATATTCTAAATCTACAACGATGGTTGAAAATTCTGGATTCTCTGGGTGTAGTAAGATTTTATTTGCTTGCTTCTCGAAACGTTTAACTGTTACATCGTCTTCAACACGGGCAACAACAACTTGTCCTTCACGAACTTGATTTGTTTTATGAACAGCTAGTAAATCACCGTCCATAATGCCGATATCTTTCATACTTTCACCATTGACACGCAGTAAATAATCGGCGCTTGGATGAAACATATTTGGGTCAACTTGATAATGAGCTTCAACATGCTCTTGCGCTAAAATTGGTTCACCTGCGGCGACTTGACCAATTAAAGGTAGGCCTGCTTCTGGTGCAGGGTCGTTGGCAGCTTCTATTAATCTAATGCCACGTGATGTGCCAGGGATAATTTCAATAGCCCCTTTTTTTGCGAGAGCTTTTAAATGTTCTTCTGCGGCATTGGCTGATCTGAACCCTAACTGTTTAGCAATTTCAGCACGAGTAGGTGGCATGCCAGTCATGGAAATATTATCTTTGATGAGCTGTAAAATTTCTGCTTGTCTATTCGTTAATTTTTTCATGCTGATGCCTTTCACTGGATATATTTAATTAAACTGTTTTTCTATACAGTATCCTGTCAGTATATACAGTAAAAATTGTTGTGCAAGGATTAATCAGTATTTGTACTGATTTTTTTCTCTTGTCATCTAAGGTATTAGCGGTTTATTACTAGGTTATTAAAATTAAATCGTTATTAAGTTGTTGATAATAATTGTTTTAGCCGTTTATCAGTTGCTGAGTTTTGGTTCGTTAAAAAATAGAAAACTCGGTAGATTTAGAAATTAAAAGACGGGAAAGTTGTTTGACATTATTCGTGTACAGTACTTTTATTGGTTATTTATACAGTAAATTATTCACACAATAAAAAAGCAGAAATGGCTAGATGCTTCTATTGTTTAATAAAGTAAATAAATTCAGGGATGATAATGAGAAAAAATGATGTGCTAGTAATAGCCGCTTTGACTTTGTTAGTGTCGGGTTGTGTAGCGCCTAATAGTGATCAACAAGATATACGAACTGTAAATTATAGTGAATTGTCTTGTGAACAAATCGATCTAACCTTTACCAATTACCAAGCCATGATTAAATCAAGTAACGTGATTACGGACCTGATTTCACTTGCCAGTCCAAGTGCTGGAATGGTCGCCAATAAAACAAAATCTTCAGCGGAATTAATCTATGAACAAGCGAGGATTACTGCTGCACCCATTGCGCTAGCAAAGGGTTGTGATTTTTAATAGCCACTTTTCCTGTCTACCACAGTGGGTAATATGCCTGATTCTCGATAGTGACGAATATTATCGGCGACAATTAATACTGCTGAATCATTGTTAGTTGGTGCAGATATATGGGGCAATACCGTTATCTTTGGGTGTTGCCATAGCTCAGATTCTTGAGGCAGAGGTTCGATATCAAATACATCAAGTACGGCATGGCTTAGGTGTTCAATGTCTAATAATGCTAGCAGGCCATTAGTATCGACAATACCGCCACGAGAGAAATTAATGACGTTGGCGCCCTGTGGTAATTGACTTAATGTGTCTTCATTTAATAAATGCTGGGTGCTTGGTGTTAGTGGCAACAAAGAAATAAGGATATCGGTGTCGGCAAGCATGTCTGATAGTCCTTGCTCGCCGCTATAACAACTGACGTTATCGATGTTTTTCAGAGTTCTTGTCCAACAACTTAATTGATAATCGAGTTTACCTAGCAATGATAGTGAGGCCAAGCCAAGTTCACCAGCGCCAAGTACACTGACTCGAATGTTTTTGGAATTAATATTGGGGAGTTGTCGCCATTGGTTTTGGCGCTGTTGTAGATGATAGTGCGGTAAATTACGCTGTAAATAGAGGGTCCAAGTCAGTACTGATTCGGCCATTGATTGAGCAAGTGTTGGGTCGATTAATCGCACAAGTTTAATGTTAGGGGATAGATCAGCACTTAATAGACGTTCGACACCAGCCCATAGACTTTGGATCCAAACAAGATTGGGAAACCTAGCGACAACGGCAGGATCTGGATTAGCAACGATAGCAATATCAACGGCTTTCGCTGCTTCATCTGTTAGTTCACTGGGTAAGAAAATGTCTTCATTGCTAAGCTGCGCTCGCAACATAGCTAACCACGTTTGTTGTTCATTGCTTGCTAACTCACTAATAAAAACAATCTTACTCATATATCCTACTTTTTAGGGCGATATGAAAACTCTAAACGATTGCCACTTGGCTCTCTGATCATCATATGCATTGTTGGGCCACCATACGCGAGCTCTGGTGCAAACTCAACGATAACACCATCGACATTTTTTATGCGCTCAAACAACACATTTAATCTCTCTAACGACTCAACAGTAAAGGCTAGGTGATGTAAGCCAACGTTGTTTTTACGGTTAAAAGTGACGGTTTTTTTAGGATCTTTGGTTTGCCATAAAGTTAAAAACATTTTGCCGTCTGATACGAATTTTGCTGGATATTTTTCATCGCCGCCAACGAGTTTCCATTGCAAAGTGTCAGTAAAGAAGCTGGCAGATTTTTCAAGATTAGACACCGTTAAACCAACGTGATTGAAACCTGATGTTAAAGGCTTTTTGTCGTCGTTGGCGTGTGCAGTAAAACTTGCGGCTAAAATGATTAATGCGCTAATAAGTTGTTTCATGGTGTTCTCTAGTTAATTAATGTACTGGTAATTGAAAGGTTGCCGTGTAGCGTTTTGTGTACCGGACATTTGTCGGCAATTTCCATTAAACGCTGACGCTGAGCATCAGTTAAATCGCCTTTTAGTGATATCTCACGAGATATCACTTCGAGTAATTGTGGCTTTTCGTCTTCACAGTCTTGGCAATCTTTGACATGGCTACGACTGTGAGACAAGGTGACTGATACGTCATCTAACGGTAATTTTTTGCGATTGGCGTACATGCGAATTGTCATTGAGGTACAAGCGCCAACGCTGGCGAGTAATTGCTCATAGGGATCAGGTCCTAAATTATCACCGCCAAAATCTAATGGCTCATCACTAAGCCAATAGTGATTGTCACTGTGAATGTCTCGCGTGAATTGTTTATTACGCTCGTTAACCATTACATGGCCGCGTGGCACAGCAGACTCTTGAGCAGAGGTACTGAATTGCTCTGCGGGTAAATAACGGGTTGCCCAAGTCGCTATTGTAGTGGCAACATACTCAGCGTCATCTTTATTCGTTAATAAGTGATCGGCATTGTCTAAGGTAACGAAGGATTTCGGGTGTTTCGCCTGACGATAAATTTTCTCGGCTTCGTTAATTGATACCGTCTGATCCATTGGCGAATGGAAAATCAATAGCGCCTTTTTAAGCGATGAAATATGGTCAGAATCTTGGTCTCGCAAATCATCTAAAAACTGTTTTTTAATCACAAAAGGACGACCTGCTAAGTTAACGTCTGCCTGACCGTGTTCGTCGATCTCATCAACGTGGACAGCGAAGTTTTTAATAACATGCTCTGCGTTGCTTGGTGCGGCAATAGTTACAACACCCAAGGCTTCTGGTACGTGTTGTGCGGCTTTTAACACGGCGGCGCCACCAAGACTATGACCGACTAAAATACTCGGGGCTTGATATTCATTTCGCAGAAAATCAGCCGCTGACACGAGATCGGCAATATTTGACGAGAAGTTAGTATTGGAGAAATCACCATCGCTGTTACCAAGGCCGGTAAAATCAAAACGCAATACGCCAAAACCTCGGGCTACAAGTGCGCGTGCAATGCGTGATGCCGCCGCAATGTCTTTGCCACAGGTAAAACAGTGGGCAAATAATACAAAAGCAGTTGGTGAAGTGCTTGGTAATTCTAATAAGCCATTAAGCTGTAAATTTTGCTCACTGGCGGCAGCGGGAAATTGAACCTTGATACGCTTGCTCATCGATACATCCTATCTGGTCTGATAAAATACCAATTGCAATAACTCTTTGCTCATTTTTCACGATCTAAATGGATGATAATTTCGTAATTTATTTCTTAAATAGAACAACTATTTATTAAAATAAATGCCTTATTCTAATCCATTTATCTACGTTACAAAATTGATCACATAATTAATACAATTGGTATGAGTTAATAAAGACCCTAACATGGACAAAATGTATTCGTCATTGTGTAATTAAAATCATGCCGCGGCTTAGCGCATTTCCGCAGCATGATTGAAGACTTACATTTAAGAGGACTTCTTTGCTACTCGCGTTTTAAAGTCATTGAGCATTTGAGTGAAAAACTCAAACCGAGGATCTTTTAATCGTTTAGCGATACCAACCGCTTGCAAGTGAGCTGCTAGCGCTAAATCGTCTTTACCAACGCTTTCATATGCATCAGCCAAGCTATCAAATGCATTGGCTTCATTGGGGCTAAGTTTGGTCCAGCGCTTGAATATGTCGATAGCCTCTACATTTCGCTCTTGTCCCAACAAGTTGTAACCAATACCCCTAAAGCTGTTCACATTGCGTTGAAGATCAGGCTCTGGATAAATACGGTAGCCATATTTTTTAGACAAATCGGCATAGTAATCATCGATCTTACTTAGCGCATTGCCTTTTTCCTTGGTGATATTTCTAAATTGGGCTAATTCGTCGTTAGGAAATGAAAACTTGATGGCTGATAGTAGCCCTGGAATTGCCATTGGGTAATGTTTAAATCCAGCAATGTGTTCGATCTTTGATTTAAAGTTTTTACTGTTGAATGGCGCTAAACGCTTTTTAAGTTCGGCAGCATTAGTGGCTTGATTAGGGTTATCATCGCCATCACTCAGCGCTGATGAAATATATAGGTAGCCTTTGCGATTTGGATTATTACGCAAATGGTTGACCAAGGTGTCGATAAAGTCAGTTTCTTTATCATAACCTAAGCTAAAGATATCAATCGCGGCAAATAGATAGTGTGCATTAAAAAGATCGGGTTCATTAATTAGCGTATGCAGTGCCATAATAGCAGACGGCGACATGCCAATGAGTACGCGAAAATCGTTGGTACGGTAGTTTTTATCAATATAAGGCACTAATTCATCGCGCATAAATGCCATGTATTCGTCAATTTTATTTGGCGTGTTACCAAGGTTCCACTCAGAATCTTTTACTTCTACTTTCGGCAAGTAGCGCCAAATATTAGGTGTGTGTAGTGCTACGACAATAGATTTAGGCATTGCCGCTGTATTGCTTAGATGACTAACAACACCGTTCACGCCCTGAGAAAGTGTCCAGCCATCCAATGTATACACCACCGGATAACGTACATTTTCTCCCGTTTTTTCATATCCCTTAGGTAAGTAAACATCGATAACATGGTCACGTTTGAGCGCTTGTGAGGTGAGGGTGATTTTTTTACCGTAAGTTAATGGCTCAGAAACAGCCTTGGTTATGCTAGCCATGGTTTGACTACTAAAACTTAAAACAGCCGTCATGGCTATGCCTAAATAAAAGTGTTTTAACATGAGATTTCCTTTTGTGAATTTATAGTTCGCAGCGATACTATAAATTTGTATGTTAAAACACCTGACGATGAGCTGATTTTTTACTGATTTCATGCTGAATCAATGGTTTAGTAATGATATGGTGTGATGACTACATGAGGGATATGAAAGAGATAATTAGGCGATGACATTCATAAAATTCAAATTTAGCATGCTGTTATTACTGCAATTAACCGTGAGCAATCTAGCTTTTAGCCAGCAAAACATTACTAAACTATCAACGAAGGATTGCAAAAAGTTACAACAAAATAAGGTCATCACGAAAAGCAATCCAATTGCGTGTTCTCGATTGTCATTAGTAACTTTTAGTCATAGAAATGATCATGGAACAATACACGATGACGGACAACTAGTGGTGTTAGATGTCATCGCTGCTCAAGTCGTAAAATTAACAGCCGCGCTAACTCAACAAGGTTTTATGATTGAAAAAGCACAACCTATGGAGCGCTATTTAGGTGATGATAAACGCTCGATGACTGACAATAATACATCGGCTTTCAATGGGCGTGCTATTACTAATGGCAAGCGTTGGTCACTACATGCTTATGGCGTTGCTGTTGATATTAATCCTGTGCAAAATCCATTCATTGATATTGGCAAAGACGGTACAGCAGTGGTGAGTCCAACACAAAGTGCACGTTATGCTATGAATCGTCTAAATGAGCGAGTGGGCAAGCAACCACGCCAAGACATGGCAGAAGATGTTGTCGATCTTTTTGCACAGCACGGTTTTTTTATTTGGGGCGGCGACTGGAATTACCCCATTGATTATCAGCATTTTCAGGTGGGGCCACGTCGATTTGTCGAGCGCTTGATTTCATTGCCACAGCAACAAGCACGTGTATTGTTCGAACAGAAAATAACTTTGTATCGTCGATGCCAAAAAGAAAATAAAACAATAAAAAAACTAAAACGCCGCGCGCACTGTGCAAACACCGTTATCCAACATATGAAGAAACCACATGTTTAGGCAAGAGATTGAATCGACGACTTGTGTCAGATGCGAGCTCGAATATCCAACCCGTAATCAACAATGCCATCATTGCGTTGGCTTGGATGATATTGATGCCTCGACATTAAAATCGCGAATGAGAAATAAGTTAGTTGCTCACAATAGTAAACTTAGCCGACAAATGATTATCGGCTTTGTGATTGTTGTTAACGTAATTTTGGTCGCCTTATTGATAGTCTAGTGCTCAGTTTTTACCGAATAATTTGCTAGTCAAACAAAACGGAATGTTATTCCGATTTTTAGTTTTGTCTGTTATTATCTCGTTTTCAATAGAGCTAGAAATTGAAATATGACATTAAAAATTACCAAAAAAGAACAGATACTTCAGCGTGAAAAACGCGTTTTAGCTTGCGCTAGGCGCATGATTTCTGAGAACGGTTTGATCGGTTTCAAAATGCCCGATTTGGCTAAAGAATCTGAAATCTCAATTGGTGCTTTATATCGTCATTTTGAAAGCCGTGAAGATTTAGTCACCGCCGTTGCACAATATGCCCTACATACACGCCATACAAAATTGTTACTTGTTAATGAACTTTTCGATTCGCCAATTGATAGGTTAATTGCGATCCCCTTGTTAGATTTTTTATTTAATGTTGCACATAGAGAGGCTTTTCAAACAGAAACTTGTTGTATGAATGCTTCGTTTGTTGCATTGGCAAGTGATAAGCGACGTTTGTCCTTTCGAGCACAAGGAGATAGGGTCGCATCACTCATTGAAAATACTATCACTGCAGTAAATAGCACTGGTGTTTCCGTTTCATGTGCAGAAGGGATCTGGTCTCTGATCAGTGGCACATCGCTAATTTGGTTTAGCCAGGCGCGGACTGTCGAATTGGAGGAGGCACTAAATTTTTTCAGTCCTCATTTCATTGGCTTTTTAAGAGGTTACCTACCTAACCTCAATGTGACAATTGAAGACATCATTAAAATAGAACAGATATTGCTAGACCGCGCTGATGATTGGCGTTGGTCATTAAATGGAGATTCTTACGATGAAGATTAACGCTGTCATTCTCACGTTGTTATCCTGCTTCTGGCTCAATAAAGCTGTTGCAGCTGCTGACGATACGAGCAGTATTTACATGGTCACTATTCATACTGACAACTTTGCACAAATGAAGAATTTTTATCAAAACGTTATGCAACTTAAAATCACTGTTGAAAATGGTGAATTTGTTGAGTTTGAACATCGAGGTTTACGTTTATCCCTTGCAAGTTATCAAGCGTTGTCTTTTCTTTCCGCTGAAAGCTTAAAGGTAAAAAGAGCAGGCTCAGGTGTCGGAATTGGCTTTAAATATAACTCGAAGGAAGCCGTTGAGCGCCGCTATGACGAGTTAGTGAAAAGAGGAGCTGTTGCTATAAGCTCGCCAACGGTCCAACAATGGGGAGAATATACGGCATTCTTCGCCGATCCCGATGGTAATGTTCACGAACTAGTTAGCGATATAAAGTAATAATATACAAAGGCTGTACTAATTAAGTCGCGATACTACCCATTAATATCAATAGTAGCTCGAGTGCCTTGCTCTCCATTGTTACTAAGCGTTAATTGCCACCCTTGTTTTTCACATAGTCGATTAACAATGCTTAGGCCAACACCAGACTTTTCTAATACGTTTAATGAGGTACTAGCGCTGTTTTCAAATCCTTCTCCGGTGTCTTCAACAATTATTTGGCTGCTTGTTGCGCGAACTATTACCTGGCCTTCATGGGTGTGCTGCAGGGCATTTCTTACCAAGTTGTCGAGTATGATTGAAACGTATTGTTTGCAAGCGTTAATGTGCTGGTTGTCTTCGATGCTGTTCACACAGGTGACTTGTTCACAACGTTTGAGATAATCGTGCTTGGTGAATGTATTGCTGGCAAGTTCATATAAATTGAATGTCGTCGGCTGTTCACATCCATCTTCTTCACGCCCTAACATTAGAAAGGTTTCAATGAGGTGAGTCATGTCTTTGTTTGAACGCTCAACACGTTGTAAAAAGCTATTGATCTTTCCGTGCTGTCCTTCGGGAGTAGAAAGGGCCAATTCAATTGCAGCACGGCTGCTGGCGACTGGTGTTCGCAGTTCGTGGCTCGCATCGCGAGTAAAGCTCTTTTCTCGCTCCACAAAGTCGTGAGTTCTGGCGGCAAATGAGTCGATTTTGTTAGCAAGTAACGCGATTTCGTCATTAAAGTACGAATCTTTGCATGATTTCTTGTTGTCAAAATCCATATGGTCTACTGATTTAGCTAAACGACTAAGTGGTGAAACAACCGTCATGGCTAACATCGTCCCAATGGCTAAGCCGATGAGCATGATTAACGCCAGCATCTCGAGAAACATATTCTCGACAACTTCCTCAGAGTAGTTGTCATAGTTGCTAAACGTGCTCACATCAACCAAATAGTAGAATTTTTCCAATGAATTCGGCCATATTTTGGCTTCAAGAATATGAATTGTTGTACCGTTTTTGCCAAACTCATAGATATTATATTGCTGAGGGGTGCTAAATGCGGGGCCTAAATTGTGGACATCAATCAACTTCTGGGCGGTAAATTCACTATCTGGGAAGTAACTTGCCAGTTTTTCGATCATTTTAGTTTCTGTTGTGATCTCGATATCAGCTGTTGTAAACTGACTCATATCAAAGGTTGGATCGGCACGATAACGATCAATTAGTTGTTGGGCTTCCTGCGTGATATACCAGTTAAATAACTCATCTGAGTTGTATTTGAGTCCAATAAAAGTGACGCGGCCGTAACATAGTGTGACTATGATGGCGAAAGCAATACAGGCGAGAATGAAACGAAATTTAATACTGTGTAAGAAATTCATGAAATACTAAATCCCCGCCCTTTAGCTGTGGTTATTAATGCGTTGGAATAGGGCTTGTCGATTTTGTTTCTTAACTTATAAATATGACTGCGCAATGAGTCGCTATCGGGTAATTCATCGCCCCAAACATAATGTTCTAAATCTTCTCTAGGCACTACTTGCGGCGACCGTTGCGCCAGTATAACTAGCAACTTGTAGGTGTTGGGTGATAATACGATAGTGTCGCCAGCTCGTGTTACTCGTTGTGCTTTTAAATCGATGGTGAGGTCGCCAACAGAAATTTGATTGCTTAATCCTAAATAGCGCTGGTGGATAGCGAGAATACGTACCGCGAGTTCACTCAAATCGAACGGTTTTACTAAATAGTCATCGGCGCCGACAGAAAAACCAATGAGCTTGTCTTCTATGGTATCGCGAGCTGTTAGAAACAATACTGGGGTGAAATCATTGTGGTCATTACGCAATGTTTTGCATAACGTTAAGCCATCCATTTTAGGCATCGCGATGTCGAAAATATACATATCGTAATTATTAGCTTGCGCGGCAGTAAGCCCTGCTACACCATGCCACGCGAGATCGCAGCTATGATCTTGTATCTCTAAATAATCGATAATGCTTGCCGCTAAATCGGCGTTGTCTTCAACGAGTAAAATTCGCATAAATTATTCCCACCTTATAATGCATTCATTATAAACAAAGATAGTGTGACTAGAACGTGAAAGTGTCACGTTCTGTTCACGGCATTGTGTATACAATCGTCAAAATCAAAAATTCTAGCTTTTGTTCCATGAGGATATTATGCGTGTTTTACTAATAAATTTACTATTTTTGTCACTAACTGCCAGTAGTTTTTACGCCACGGCAGCTTCAAACGATGTTGAAGTTGTTTATGCTAAACAGCAGTCTAAAAGTCTTGAACTGACGTTAAGTGGTAACGTTAAAGCGCAAAATGATGCGCAACTTGCGACTCAAGAGTCTGGTGTTGTTCAGTCAATTATGGTGGATGCAGGCGATAGTGTAACCAAAGGGCAAGTGTTGCTTACGTTAGACGATTCATTAGCAGTTATTGAATTGGCGCAGGCTCAAGCACAAGCCTCGTCGGCACGGATTAAATATCAAGAAGATTTGCGTTTATATAATGAAATTGTTGGTCTCGCTAAAAAGGAAGTCGTCGCAAAAACACTATTGGCCGAGCGTAAGTCCAATGTTGCCAACAGTCAGGCGATGTTAAGTCAGTCGCAAGCTAATGTGAAACGTCAACAAACAGTAGTGCAACGTCATCAACTTATTGCGCCATTTGATGGCACCATCGCTTCGCGCAATGTTGATTTAGGCGAATGGGTGAGCCCACAAACGCGTGTCTTACAGTTAGTTTCTTCACAATCGTTACGCGTATTTGTCGATATTCCTCAAGAACATTTTCACAGTATTCAAGCGAGTAGTTTAGTGCCAGCGATAGTCACGCCAGATTTTGCTTCAGATAACGCGATGAATCTTGAGTTGTCTAAGGTGAATTGGGTATCAGATCAAGCGAGTCGAACGTTCCAAGGCCGTATCGATTTACCTGAGAATTCATCACTTGTTTCAGGTATGTCTGCCAAAGTAAGTCTGATGTTGCCATCACAACAAAGCGCTCAAGTAAATTTGCCTAAAACAGCATTAAAACGCCATCCAGACGGTAGCTATAGTGTTTATTCGGTACTTAATAATGTCGTTAAACGCATTAGCGTGCGCTTAATTAGTAGCAATTTCGATCAAGTATTAGTGCAAGGTGTACCCGAAAATGCCGCGGTTATTACATCAGGTAGCGATTTACTAGTGGATGATATGCCAGTAACTATTGTTAGCAACAAAGGGGCTTAATTGTGTTTAAAGCAGTGATAGGTCGAGGCATCTTAGTCGCCGTAGTTGTTGCTATTGTCTGTATTTTGGGAATTGTCGGCTCCTTAAAAATTCCAGTACAGATGATTCCAGATCTTGAAGTACGCGCCATTACCGTACGCACCGGTTGGGCGGGGGCAACACCACAAGATGTTGAAAAAGAAATCCTTATTGAACAAGAGCGTTACCTTCGTAGTTTACCCAACTTAAAACGCATGATGTCTTATGCGTCAATGGGTAGCGCGCGAATCGAGCTTGAATTCCCATTTGGGGTCGATGTTAACGATGCGATGATCAACGTCAATAACGCATTGAGTCAGGTGTCTTCATACCCTGATAACGTCGATCAACCGCGTTTGATCTCAAGCTCATTTTCTAGTAATGCCTTTATGTATTTCTCGCTAAAACCAGAGAAGGGCAACCCGCTTGGGCTTGATATGGACATGATGCGCGATTACGCCGAAGACTTTGTTCGTCCGCGGATGGAAAGTGTGCAAGGTGTTTCTGAAGTAGGTGTTCGCGGCGGCGCGGCGCGACAAATTCAAATTAAGATCGATCCCTCTCGTTTAGCCCAACGTGGCATTAGTTTGAGCGATGTTCGCAACGCTATTCGCAACAGAAACCGCGATGCGTCTGCTGGTGATATCGAGTCGGCCAGTGAACGTTATTTAGTGCGTGTTATTGGCCGTGTGAGTAGTGTTGATGCATTAGAAAACGTGATTGTTTCACGTCAAAATAATATTAATATTCGCCTCAAAGATGTGGCGGACGTGGCGCTTGATCACTACGAAACACGCAGTTTGTCGTTCCTTGACGGCGAACGCACCATTAGCTTATCAGTACGCCGTGAAAGTGGCTCCAATGTTATTGCCATTAAAGAAGGTATGTTAAAAGTGGTAGAGCGCGTTAATCGCGATTTACTCAAACACAATGGCCTTGAATTAAAACTGATTGGCGATGATGTTGAATATGTTCAAAGTTCATTGTCCAATGTGTGGTTTAACTTGATTCTGGGTGCCTTATTAGCCGCTGGTGTGATGTATTATTTCTTGCGTTCGGGCAAGGCAACATTAATTGGTGTGTTGGGAATCCCAATGTGTACTATCGCCGCATTTCTCGGCTTAATGTTGTTTGATCGCACCATTAATGTGATATCTCTTGCGGGGGTTGCCTTTGCAATTGGCATGACGGTGGATAACACCATCGTGGTGATGGAAAGCATTATGCAAGCGCGTAAGAAGTTTAATTCGGGCTTTGAAGCGGCTGTTGAGGGCGTTAAAGATGTATGGCCTGCGGTATTAGCTTCAACTGCGACGACAATTCTTGTTTTTGCACCAATCTTGTTTGTACAACAAGAAGCTGGTCAGCTTTATTCTGACATCGCCATTGCAATTTCGGGTGCAATTATTGCCTCGATGTTGGTAGCAATCTTTGTGGTACCTGTGACTATTGCTAATTTTGGCAAAGCGAAGCAAGTTGCGAAACAATCGCTACAACTTTCTGATCGTTGGCTTAAATTTGTCGGATTTTTCATTAAAGATAAATCCTGTCTCTTATACACATCTGACGCTGCCGACGAGAGGATAGTGTA
>CAJXRU010000016.1 GCA_913060565.1 uncultured Gammaproteobacteria bacterium
GCGTCGAACCTTGTTCGACGGACTTCACATCAAGGGAGTAGGACATTGCTAGACACCTATTTAGAGAAAGCCCAGACAGTAATGGCAGGGGCTTTTTGCTTTCTGACGTTTCGTGATTTAGCATGATGATTTTGTCAAAAAACAGTTATTTTTTTATCCATTTTTGAGGTACTAATTTCCTTTGCACCATGCCATTAATTCCTTGTAAGCCGCCTGTATGAATGAGTGTGATATGGGTATTGGGTTCGAAAAAGCCTTGTTCAACGAGTTCGTAAAATCCCATCATCATTTTACCGCTATAAATTGGTTCTAGTTGAATATTGTGTTCATCGTAAAAGTTATCTATAAAGCTGATGAGCTCAGAAGTTACCTTTCCATAGCCGCCCTGGTGAAACTCTGTTCTAAATTCTAATTGTTGAGAATTATTTCCTGCTAACTGGCAGATTTCATCTTTTAAGTAGTGTGCATTTTTTAGTACTGCGATGCTTAACAAGCGTTGATTTGGTGACAACGCTTTTAAAATCCCAGCACTTGTTCCTCCACTACCACAGGGGCAAACGATATAGTCTGCATTTCGTGTAGGAATTTCCTTCACCATTTCGCTTAATCCTCTTAAGGCCAGTTCATTGCTACCGCCTTCTGGGATGATTAATGCTTTTGGATGTAGTTGTTTAAGATTATCTAGGAAATCATCATCAAAGCGGTGTTTATAGTCTTTTCTGGAAATGAACTCGACGTTCATACCTGCTAATTTTACTTGTTCAATTGTTGGGTTATCAGCATGGTATTCACCTCGGATGATACCAATTGTCTTTAGTCCGTAATGTCGACCAGCGTACGCGAGTGCGTGAATGTGATTAGAGTATGCACCTCCAAAAGAGAGTATTTCTTGATATCCCTGTAACTTTGCAAATTCTAAATTGTATTTGAGTTTTCGCCATTTATTACCAGAAATTTGAGGGTGAATTAAGTCATCTCTTTTTATATGAACAGTAAGCTGATGTTTTGTAAGTAAACTGTCATTAATCGATTGTAATGGTGAATTGTAGTTAGAATGTAACAAAATTTTGTAGCCTTGAGTGATTTTCGTCACTATTTACTTGCATGCGTGATTTAATTAGGGATAATCATATATATCAAATATTTGACACGTCAAGGAAATGTCTAAGTGTTAGCTAAGCTGTTTCGTAAAAAACAATCGGTTTCAAACTGTAAAGTCAGTATTGTTATCCAGCCGGCAAGCGTAACAGTATCTGTACTGTCTGAAAAAGATCCCTTTGTTCAGCAATTAGCGTGCCCTGACCAAAATTACTCGAAAACGATTTCTGAACTATTACTTGAACAATCCGTCGATTGTGCAAACTGTTACGTGGTACTTGCCCACGGTATGTATCAAATGACTCAGATTGACAAGCCTAATGTTCCTGAAGCGGAGTATAGTACTGCATTAAGTTTTAGTGCTAAAGACTTCTTTACTATCTCACCTGAAAATCAATTATTAGATTATTACCAAAACGTTAGTAATGTGCCCAACAATAATAAACTTAATGTTGTTGCCTGTGATAGAAGCGTTGTTACTCCAATTTTAGAGGTACTTAAAGATCTCGAACTGACCTTAATCGGAATATCGATTGAGGATATAGTGCTCACGAATTTCGTCAAAGATGAAAATGCGAATTTGGTGATTTTCCATAATCCTGGTTCCCAGTTACTACTTGGCATTGTTAAAGATGGTGAACTATGTTTTAGCCGTCATATTCATGGTTATGATAATTTACACCAACTGAGTGAAATTGATTTCGAAGCGGGTATTTTGAGTAACTTGGGGCTTGAAGTGCAACGTTCGATTGACTATGCCGTTGGCCAGTTGAAGCTAGAATCAGTTAATAATATTTATGTTTGTGTTCAAAATTTTGATTCACAATATATTGTGAGTAGCTTACAAGAGTTATTTGATATTAAGGTGTCGATTTTGACACCGTTCGACGTTTCGGAGTACGAACGTTTTCCGATGAACTATGCTGCACTAGAAGAATTAGTGATGGAAGCAACTTAATATGAAGTCACGGATCAATTTATATTTACCAGAATTAAGACCTGTAAAAGAGGCTTTGTCTCTCAAGCACAGTATTTCTTATATGGTACTTAGCGTGTTTATTTTGGTGTTGGCAATTGCCGGCACTACGTATCTGAATCAGCAGCTTAAGGCTGAAAATATTCGGTTTCAGAATGAATTAACTTTGCAAGAGACTATCTTGGCCGAGAAGGAAAACGAGCTTGCCGCGGTTACCACTAATTCGCCATTGTTGAATGATATTAAGCAGGCCAAGGCGAAGACGGCTGAGAAAAAAGTCGTTTTATCGTCATTGAATAAAGTATTTGAAGAGAATATTGGTTTTTCTGGTTTATTTGAAGGCTTATCAACGATTAAAGTTAATGATGTTTGGTTGACCGTTATTGAAAGTAGAGATGGAAAATTAAGTTTTGCTGGCAGTGCTTTAAAATCACAGGCGGTGCCTCGTTGGGTTGAAGCGATTGAGCAATCTTCTGCATTTAGTGGCCATAGTTTTTCTGGTTTAGTAATACAACGTGAAGATAATTTAGTTCATTTCACGTTGCAGAACAGCGGCAGTGAAATAGCGGAGGCATCACAATAATGAATTGGGATTTATTGCAAGAAAAGCATGCGGCTTTGTCACTTCGTGAAAAATTATTAGTACTTATTACGGTCGTTGTTTTGGTGCTTTTTATAGGGGTAAACTTTGTTATAGAACCTCTTTATAAAGAATACACAAGTTTAAAGAAGCAGCAAGAAACGACGAAGCAATCAATTAACGCAATAGAAATTCAAGTAACTAATATTGAAACGAAACTCAATTCTGACCCCTTAGAAAAACTCCAGGATGAATTACATTTATTAAATGTGGCTCATGACGAGCAAGTGAAACGATTGGATAAATTTCAATTGTCATTGGTTGCAAGTGATGAAATGTCGAGTTTAGTAAAGGCGTTAGTGAATGAAAATAAGCATTTGTCTGTTTTATCATTAAAGTCTATGCCGCCAGAGGCGATTTTATTCAAGGATAATGACAGCACTAAGCAGCCGTTGTTATATCGACACTCGATGTCAATTAAACTTCAAGGCCGCTATTTTGCGCTACTAGATTTTATGAAGAATATTGAAGCGAAGAATAAGTCGGTGCTATGGAGTGACATAAATTATCGTGTTGAGGATTATCCAGAGGCGATTATTTCATTTGAGATCTTTACGATCAGTACCGACGAGGAGTTTATCGGTGTTAAAGCATAGTTACCGTATTTTACTAGCGTTGTTATGTTTAGGGAGTGTCTGGCTAGTAAATGCTGCCAATGATCCTACTAAACCTCCTGTTTTGGTGCAGAAGCAACAACGAGCTGTTGGTGAAAAAGTAGAGTCTGGACAAGTCACTTTGAATTTAAATGCAATTCAAATTAAAACAAAAAGTAAGACTGCCATTATCAATGGCCAGTCGCTGCGGGTCGGACAATCGATTGCAGGACAAGTCATTACATCAATTTCAAAAAATAAAGTGATGCTAGCATCGGGTAAAGAATTAAATTTATTTGATACCTCACAAATCACTGTTGCGAAAAAGGGTTTATAACTGATGTCTCGAATTAGCCTAAGTAAAATAGCTATTGCGTGTGCGGTTTTTTCTGTTACTGGCTGTCAGATGACTCCCGTAAAAGAAGAAAGAGCACATATACAGAGTGCTATTAACTCACCTGAAAAACCCGCGAAAAAAACGTCTTCTGATTTTGTTGTACCTGCAAATATTCAACAAAAAATGATGCCAGCTGCAATGAGTAAAACCGCTGCGATATTAGAGAAGCGCTTTGATATTGCTGCTAACGGTATAGATGTGAAGAGTTTTTTCTCAAGCTTAGTTGAACAAACTCCATACAGTGTTGTTTTTCATAATGATTTAACTGGTACGTTATCGTTAGATTTAAAGCAGGTTACGCTAACTGAAGCGATTGATGCTGTCACTGCATTATATGATTACCGTGTAGAGAGAAATGGCAATATTTTGCAAATTTTTCCGGCCAGTTTAACCACAGAAACATTTAGCTTTAATTACTTAATGATTAAGAGAAATGGCACCTCGCAAACGAGTATTTCATCGGGTGGTATTACGCAAAATCAAAATGGTAGTAACAGCAATAATAACAATGGAAATAGCAGTAACGGAAACAACTTCAACAACTCAAGTAGTAATGGTCAAAATGGCAATAGCGTTAACGGTACCTACATTGAATCTCAAACAGAAACCGATTACTGGGCAGAGTTAGAAACTACGTTATCAAATTTGATTCGTGGTGAAGGTCGTCAGGTGATCTTAAGTCCACAAGCAGGTCTTGTGACTGTAAAAGGCTTTCCTAAAGATATTAGTACGGTTAAAGAGTTTCTAAAACGTTCTGAAGAAAATTTACAGCGTCAGGTTATTCTTGAGGCACGTATAATCGAAGTGACTTTGCATGATGGTTACCAGCAAGGAATTGAATGGCAAAACCTACTGTCTAATGTAGGCAATAACAACGTTACTGATTTTAACTTTAAAACAAGTGCGGCGAATATTTCAGATGTGGTAAGTTCTGCGCTTGGTGGTGTTGCATCTATTAGTTTTAAAAACGCTGACTTTGCTGGCGTCGTTAATTTATTGAGTACACAGGGCGATGTTAATGTGTTGTCTAGCCCACGTATTACCGCAATCAATAATCAAAAAGCGGTCATTAAAGTGGGTAACGACGAATACTTCGTCACCGACGTTTCTTCTGCCACCAATAGCGTTGGTAGTAATGTAGTTTCTAATCCTGAAGTCGAGTTAACGCCATTTTTCTCTGGTATTGCATTGGACGTAACACCGCAAATTGATGATGAGCAAAATGTGTTATTACACGTTCATCCATCGGTTATTGAAGTCGTAGAACAACAAAAAACGATTGAACTTCAAGATGGAACATTTCAACTACCGTTAGCAAATAGCTCGATTCGTGAGTCAGACACCATGATTCGATCAGCCAGCGGTGATGTTGTGGTGATTGGTGGTTTAATGAGTTCACGTACTACTGATAATACCTCAAAAGTTCCGCTGCTTGGCTCTATTCCTTTTCTAGGTGAGTTATTTACAAACCGTAAAGAAGAAGTGAAGAAAACAGAACTCATCATTTTAATTAAGCCAGTGGTTGTCGGCAAAGGAACATGGCAAAACCAATTGAAAAAGTCTAAATCCTTGCTCGATAAG
The DNA here is from genome assembly GCA_913060565.1 of uncultured Gammaproteobacteria bacterium. Taxonomy (GTDB): domain Bacteria; phylum Pseudomonadota; class Gammaproteobacteria; order Enterobacterales; family Psychrobiaceae; genus Psychrobium. The sequence continues at coordinate 5,286 of CAJXRU010000016.1, forward strand.
TGGTATCAAGAATAGGGCGAGGCGATGTATTTGTATCACTTTGGGATGCGCGAGTTACCTTTTACGCTAACACCCAATACCGACTTTTTTTTAAACCTCAAGCCGCACATAGAGGCAATGCAAGTGCTGCTTAATGCGCTGAAACAGGGCGAAGGCTTTATAAAGGTTACAGGTGAAGTTGGAACCGGTAAAACCCTCATTTGTCGTAAATTGCTTAATGAAATTCCCAAAGGGTTTGCTGTTGCTTATATTCCTAATCCGTATTTGACACCTAGTGAATTACGCTGGGCAGTAGCAAGTGAATTGGGGTTAAACCTTGATAGTACAATTGATCAACAAACGCTTACTCAGCGATTACAACAACACTTACTTGAGCTGTCTGCTCAAGGTAAAGGCGTTGTTGTTATTCTAGATGAAGCGCAAGCCTTACCTGATGAAAGCTTAGAGGCGCTTCGCCTATTTACTAATCTGGAAACAGAGCGCCGTAAATTACTACAAGTCATTTTGTTTGCCCAACCAGAGTTAGATGAGCGTCTTGCTACTAAACAGTTTCGACAGTTAAGACAGCGTATTTCTTTTTCGTATCAATTGCGCAGTATGACGCCAGCGGAAGTCGCTCATTATATTACGCACCGTACACAAGTTGCTGGCTACCAAGGCAATGACTTATTTAGCTTTAATTGTGCTAAGAAGATCGCCAAGGCCAGTCGTGGTATACCACGGCTCGTTAATATTTTATGCCACAAATCTTTACTTTTATGTTTCGGTAATAAAGAGAAACTAGTTACAAAACAGCATATAAAGCTGGCAATTGAAGATACTGTAGATGCCACTAATCGTATCAATCCAACGTTACTTATTGCTGGTGTTGCGCTTGCTGCTGTCATTACCACTGGCGTACTCTTTGGTTTTGGATGGCGATTATGAGCGTAATTAATCGTGTATTAAACGATATTGAGCAACGTAATGAGCAAGAGAAATCTGCTCAAGGATATGAGCCTGTTCAAATAAAAGAACCTAGCTCGATTGGTAAATGGTTAGTTGTTTTAATTTTTCTTGTCATCTGTTTGAGCGGTGCTAGCTATTGGCTTATGCAGCAATCGGAAAACGAAGAACAAACGTCTGTTGCTGAAGTGGTAGTAAAACAGGAGCAGGTACCAAATAGTGATAAGCCAGTTGGTACTCAAGAACCTAAGGTCATAGCGGAAGAACTTGTTAAAAACGAGAAACATAGCGAAGCAGAAGATATTCGAACCCCTGAAGTTTTAGAGTCAGAAGCTAAAGAAGTAGTGAGTGCAGTAGTACAAACTCAAGAAAAAAAACCAAAGGAAGTCGTTGCAGATTTACCAATAATTGTCGAAGCGAAACCAAATGATATTAAGGCTCGCACGAGTAAAGAACCAGTTAAGCAGCAGAAATTAAGTATTACACCCGTAAAGATGTCTACTACGGAGTTAGCCCAATTAAAACTAACACAGGGTCTTAAAGCTCAAAAAGTTGGTGAAATCGCCAAAGCACAGGAACACTGGCAAGAAGCGCTAACCTTAATGCCTAGTTTGCATGATGCAAGAGTGCAATTAGCTGCGAGTTATTTCGGCGAAAATAACGTACAAAAAGCGATTGTACTACTGAGCGATGGCAATAAAAAGTATGAAACATTTGATGGCTATCGTTTGTTAGCCGCGCAAATTTATTACCAATCTAATGAATTAGACAAAGCGTTATTAACGTTAAGCAGTCCATATTTAGATAGTGATGCAAGTACTGAGAATTTAACCTTAGCAGCCTCTATTGCTCAGCAACTTAAACGCTGGCCTGTGGCAATGGCGAACTATCAACAACTGGTTAATCGCCAGCAAAGCAATCCGCAATGGCTGCTTGGGCTTGCTATTGCGCAAGATGCACAACAATTGACGCCAAAGGCATTACAAAATTATCAGCAATTGTTGATGTTTACACGAGATCAGGGCATTTATAACTATGCTCAGCAGCGCATCAATGCGTTGCAAAGCGAATTAGAGCAATGAGGACATAATGGCTAAAGCAAAATTACGCATGCGACTGGGCGATCTTTTGGTACATGAGAATATCATTGCTGAAGAACAGCTGATGGACGCTCTAAAATCGCAAAAGACGACAGGAAAGAAGCTGGGTGCAGCATTAATTGACCTTGGTTATTTGAGTGAAGTGCAATTATTGACGTTTTTGGCACAACAGCTAAATGTTGAATTTATTGATACAGCACAACGTAAACTTGATCCTCAGGTTGCCCAGCAGTTACCAGAAGCACATGCTCGTCGTCATCGTGCGTTAGTTATTGACGATGATGGAATGGTAGTGACATTAGCGATGAATGATCCTGCAGATCTTCGCGCTGTTGATGCGATTGAGTTACTCCTTTCTCCAAAACAAATTCGTTTAGCGGCCATTACAGAAACGCAGTTGATTGAAGCATTTGATCAACTTTATCGTCGTACTCAAGATATTGCAGCATTTGCAGAACAGTTAAGTGAAGAGCATGGCGATGAACAAGAATTTGAATTAGTCGGCCTTGCTGAAACTGATGAAGACGCCACTGTTGTTAAGTTGCTGCAATCTATATTTGAGGATGCGGTGCAAATTAAAGCCTCTGATATTCATATTGAACCTGAAGAGCGTTTAGTACGTATTCGTCAACGTGTAGATGGCGTATTACAAGAGAATATCATCAACGAAGCTAATATCGCGTCAGCGTTGGTGCTGCGTTTAAAATTAATGGCAAGTTTAGACATTTCGGAAAAGCGTTTACCCCAAGATGGTCGATTTAATATAAAGATCAAAGGGCATAGTATTGATGTGCGTTTATCGACGATGCCAGTTCAGTATGGCGAATCTGTCGTTATGCGTCTTCTTGATCAATCTTCTGGTGTTTTGTCTATGGCTCAAACTGGTATGCCAGCAAATATACAAGACCGTTTGCGATACCAGATTAGTCGGCCACACGGTATGATCTTAGTTACAGGGCCTACCGGTAGTGGTAAAACGACAACACTTTACGGTGTGCTCAATGAGCTAAATGAACCAGGTAAAAAGATTATTACCGTTGAAGATCCGGTGGAATATCGTTTACCTCGAATTAATCAGGTTCAAGTTAGTTCGAAGATTGGTTTAAGCTTTTCTAATGTGTTACGTACAACACTTCGTCAAGATCCAGATATTATGATGATTGGTGAGATGCGTGATCATGAAACGGTAGAAATAGGCTTGCGAGGCGCGTTAACGGGTCACCTTGTGTTATCTACACTCCATACAAATGATGCGATTTCTAGCGCATTACGATTAACTGATATGGGCGCTCCCGGTTATTTAGTAGCAAGTTCACTAAGAGCTGTAATCGCACAGCGTTTAGTGCGCAAAAATTGTGAACACTGTAAGTCAGAACATATTGTAGATCAGAGTGAACTAAGCTGGTTGACTCATATTGCCGGTAAAGATCTTACCAGCCATACTTTTTACAAAGGAATTGGCTGCCAGCGCTGTCAGCAAACGGGAATGACTGGGCGAGTCGGTGTATTTGAATTACTCGAAATTGATGATGATATGGCTCAGGCAATGCGTAAAGATGCCCCTGATGACTTTATTCAAGCGGCAAAAAATAGTGATGGTTTTGAGCCATTAGCAAAAGCAGCCTTGCAGTTTGCGCTTGATGGTGTGATACCTGTCAGTGAGGTTCTGCGTCTAGCCGAACAGTCAAATCAACAATATAGCCAACAAGCTGCTGGAGCATAGATAACCATGCCAATGTTTCGTTATAAGTCACGTGATCACCAAGGCAAGCTTGTCGAAGGTAAGATGGAAGGGAACCAACCTAACCATGTCGCCGATATTTTGATGAGCCGTGGATTGATCCCCGTTGATATTAGCGAAGTAAAGGACACTGGTGATGGGTTTACTTTTGCTCAGCTGTTTGAAAAACCAGTAACCCTTGACGAGTTAGTGATATTCTCTCGTCAAATGTTTAGCTTAATGCAAGCGGGTATTCCTGTAATGCGGGCTATTGCAGGGTTGCGCGATAGTGCTAATAATCCAGTGATGAAGAAAGCTCTAGCAAAGGTGCTTGGCGATTTAGAGTCTGGCCGTACGCTATCTACATCACTTGCTAAACAACCACGAGTCTTTTCCCAAATTGTTATCAGCCTAGTTCACGTTGGTGAGAATACGGGTCAACTTGATGAAGCATTTTTGCAACTTGCTACGTATCTAGAAAGAGAGCAAGAAACGCGTAAACAAATCAAAGCGGCTATGCGCTATCCTATGTTTGTTATCATGGCTTTGATAGGTGCGATGGTTATTTTAAATATTTGGGTAATCCCTGTATTTGCTGACATGTTTACTAAGTTTGGGGTGGAATTACCTTGGACAACAAGAACGTTATTGGCCACTTCATCATTCTTTGTTAATTACTGGCCGATAATGCTGGTGGTTTCTATTGGACTGGTGTTCTGGGTTAAGCGCTGGATGGCAAGCGAATCAGGTCGATTGATTTGGGATAAGAAGAAACTAGGAATGCCTGTAGTTGGCAGTGTCATTGAGCGGGCCTTGTTAGCGCGATTTGGCCGTAGCTTTTCAATGATGATTGCTGCCGGTGTACCTCTATTACAAGGATTAAAGCTGGTGGCTGATGCCGTTGATAATGCTTATATGGGCAGTAAGGTTATCACAATGAGTGTTGGTATTCGCAGCGGTGAGAGCTTGTTACGTGTATCGACTAATTCAGGGCTATTTAACCCTCTGGTATTACAAATGATCGCGGTTGGTGAAGAAACCGGTCGTCTCGAACAACTACTTACCAGCATGGCAGAATATTATGAGCGAGAAGTCGACTTTGATTTAAAGAGCCTGACCGCTAAGATTGAACCTATACTGATATCTATTGTTGCGGGGATGGTGCTAATTTTGGCGTTAGGTATCTTTACCCCAATGTGGGATATGATGTCGGCGATGAAGAAATAGTGATATGAAATCAGTAAAGGTGCAGGATATTCGTCTATTTGAGTTTTTAATAGCGATAGTTGTCGTTTTACTGCTAATTCTCTTTACTACGAGGATGAATCTATCTCAAAAAGGCGTTATCGATGAAGTTAACTTCGCAATGGCAAGTCAGAACTTTAACCAAAATGCTGCCTTAATAAGGGCACAATGGTTAATAGAGAACCGCCCCAAAGAGTTGGCATTTAATTTTTTTGTCGATAGAACTACAATTAGTAATACGCGATTATTTAGGTTGTCGAATTTAGGATGGCCAATTGTTGATTCTAACAATGCAAACATGTGCCATACATTGTGGTTTGATATAAATAATTTAGATAATAATGAAAATGTTAGTCGTTATGTGTCGATAAAAAAAGTGACGAAAGATAATGACAATAGGTGCCAATTTTGTGATGCTGGTGATAATAATTCATGCATCGAATATTCTGGTCGTTATGGTGTAAAGCGCGATAACATCTAGCAAGAATTGATTTTTAGTTTGAGGTACAAATGAATAAGCAACGTGGATTTTCTTTAATAGAATTGATTATAGTCGTAGTCATTTTAAGTTTGTTAGCCGTTACGGCACTACCGCGATTTGTCAATATCAGCGAACAAGCTGAAGACGCTTCGGTTGAAGGGGTTGCTGGTGGTTATGCAGCAGCAGTTGGACTGGTGCGCGCGCAATGGGAAATTGAAGGTCGTCCTTCGGGAAATCAGGCATTGATTACAATGGATTTAACGCAAATTCGAGTTAATGAATTTGGTTTCCCCACAGCGGGTACTGGCGGTGCAAATTCAGGGACTAATTTGTCGCCATCGCAGATGACGGCAAGTGCTTGTAAATCGATTTTCGATGGCATTATGCAAAGTCCAGTGCGCAGTGTGACATCTGGTAGCAGTGCAAGCAATGTTCGCTATTACATAAGCGTACGCAGTGGCGCAGGTCAAACTGATAATAACGTAACGTACGATTTATGTGTTTATCATTTAGTCGCGACCCTTAAACTAGATGCTAATACCGGAATACCACAAGGTGCTGTAGATTTAAGCTCGGGCAATAGCTTTACTTATAATGCGGCAACAGGACAGGTTCAGGTTTATAGTAATAATTTTTAACGGAAAATTTATTTTATTAACCATTAATATTTGATCAGATTAGGCTTGCTAAAGCAGTAATGATTCGAATAAACTACTACTAATTAGTCAGTTTTTTGACTATGACCAATAATCATCAACATAAGGCGATTTGAAATATGAAACAACAACTACGCAGTAATTTTAAACAAGCAAAGGGCTTTACCTTAATTGAATTGATTATTGTAATCATCATTCTTGGCATTTTAGCGGTCACTGCGGCTCCTAAGTTTATTGATGTACAATCGGATGCAAAGGCATCGGTTATGAAAGGTGTTAAAGGAAGTATTGACGCCGCAAATACAATGGTACATGCCAAGGCATTGATTGCTGGACAAACTAGTGGATCTTTAAGCGTTGCAGGAACTACTGTTACATTAGTTAACAGCTATCCGTCAGCTGCAACCGTTAAGAATGTTATAGATCTCGACGCGAGTATAAGTGAATCTAGTGGTACATTTACTCACACTGCGGCGACTACTGCAGCGGACTGCTCTGTTGCGGTTATCGATGCGACTGCAACAGCTGCTCCGAAAGCAACTTTAAAAGTTACTGGTTGCTAGCTCCTAAATGTGTGAAATTGAAAGCACCTTCGGGTGCTTTTTTTATGCCTATATTTTATAAAGAAAAGTAAATACTGGTCTATTCTATAGAGACTTACTTCTGCTTCAGGTTTGGGATTTGAAAACGACTTATCGTAGTTTTGTAAAAGGATTTACACTCATTGAATTGATTCTGGTGATTATGCTCTTAGGTATATTAGCGGCAGTTGCTGCGCCTAAATTGATTGATGTGCAGCGAGAAGCGCGAGTTACCGTGATTAATAATATTGCAGGGACACTGAAGAGCACCTCTAACTTGGTACATTATCGGAGCGTTAATTGCAGGGGAGACTAGTCCTAATATGACTAATTTTTATATTAATGGTCGACAGATTCGGTTATTTTATGGCTATGTAAGCCCTGGGACGATTAATCACGTGTTGGATATTGATCCGACACAACCGACTCTTGGAATTGTTATTATCAGTAGTACATATACAATCTGGCACAAAGGTGCACCCAATCCCGCATTGTGTCAAGCAAGATATAAACTAGGGGAGCTAGGTGAGCCACCTATCATCGATACGGATACATCCGGTTGCTAAGTTTATATTTACGCTGAGCGATTAGCGGCTAAATGAGCCAGAGATATAAGTGCTTGCTTGTAATCACTCTCGGCTATGTTCGATAAAGCGCTAATCGCTTTTTCAGATTCAGCTTGTGCTTGCGCTAATGTATAGTCAAGTGAGCCTGTCTCATCAAGAATAGCTAAGATTTCTGTTAAATTATCCATGCCATTCCCCTCTACAATCGCTTCTCTTATTAGAGCTGCTTGCTGCTGAGTGCCTTTCTCCATAGCATAGATAAGCGGTAGTGTTGGTTTGCCCTCCGCTAGATCATCACCAATATTCTTACCTAATTTTTCACTGTCTGCCGTGTAATCAAGATGATCGTCTACTAATTGGAATGCCGTTCCTAAATGAGTTCCATAGGCTTTCATTGCATCAATTGTTGCTTGATCGTTATCGTTAATGACAGCGGCTAAATGAGTAGCAGCCTCAAACAGTTTTGCTGTTTTACAGTAGATAACACGTAGGTAGCTTTCTTCTGTTGTGTCAGGATCGTTGACATTAATCAGCTGTAACACTTCACCTTCGGCGATAATATTGGTGGCATCTGCGAGTACTTCCATGATTTGCAGGCTTTTTAATTCTGTCATCATTTGAAATGAACGTGAATATAAAAAATCGCCTACTAGTACGCTAGCTTGGTTACCAAACAACGCGTTGGCAGTTTCTTTTCCACGGCGCATGGTCGATTCGTCAACAACGTCATCGTGTAACAATGTAGAGGTATGGATAAATTCGATGATCGCAGCGATCGTTATATGATCCTTGCCGTGATAACCTAATGCACGAGCGGCTAAAACCGTCAATAATGGGCGCATTCGTTTGCCACCACTATTGATAATATAAAATCCGAGTTGATTAATTAAGGCAACATCAGAGGTTAGCTGCTCAGTAATTAGCGTATTTACCGCGTCCATATCGGTGTGTGATAACTGGCTAATTGCTTTAAAATCCATAGTTCTCTCTATAACATAACCGTGCAATGTCTGAGCATTGGTTTGGTCGGATTGTGAATGTCATTATTAATGGCACGGATTGTACAATAAAAAATGTGCTTTAACATTATAATGCTTGGTTGTTTTGGCCATACCAGCCTTGATTCTCCTCTCTTTATGGTAATTGTATTTTTTTTAGTATTTTTTTCAATTAAGGCTTGCTTAAAAACTATCAGTTGCGTAGAATCTGCGCCCTATTGAGAAACTAGATTGAGGCATAACCTGCAACCAAAATTACGCAGCTTATGTCATAGCGGAGATAAACATGTACGCTGTTTTCCAAAGTGGCGGTAAACAACACCGTGTGGCTGTAGGCCAAACGTTGCGCCTGGAAAAACTGGACTTAGAAGCCGGCGCTAGCGCTGACTTTGATAAAGTTCTAATGATCGCCGATGGCGAAAATATTAATGTCGGTGCACCTTATGTTGCAGGCGGCAAAGTAACTGCAGAAGTAATTACACACGGTCGTGGCGATAAAATTAAAATCGTTAAGTTCCGTCGTCGTAAGCACTCTCGTAAATCACAAGGTCATCGTCAGTGGTTCACTGAAGTGAAGATCACTGCAATTAACGCTTAATAAAGGTAGACTGAAATGGCACATAAAAAAGCTGCTGGTAGTACCCGTAACGGTCGCGATTCAGAAAGTAAACGCCTTGGCGTTAAACGTTTTGGTGGCGAGTCAGTTCTTGCTGGTAACATCCTAGTTCGTCAACGTGGTACTAAATTCCACGCTGGAACTAACGTAGGCATGGGTAAAGACCACACTCTTTTTGCAAAAGTTGAAGGTAAAGTTCAATTTGAGCAAAAGGGTTCTTTAAATCGTAAATACATTAGCATTGTTGCTGAGTAATCGATTTAAGAAAGTATTCGAAAACCCCGCTTATGCGGGGTTTTTTTTTAGGTATATTTTTAACCTAATTTTAATATCGATTCTCTCATATGAGATGGCTCGCATGTTATCTGATGATAATACGGCGTATACTTAGCCTTGGTGAGAATGGTGGAGCGAAACAATGAAATTTGTTGATGAAGCAAACATAAAAGTTGATGCTGGTGACGGTGGTTCAGGAACCGTTAGTTTTAGGCGTGAGAAATTTATGCCAGATGGCGGACCAGATGGCGGCGATGGCGGTGATGGCGGCGATATCTATATGGTCGCTAGTGAAAGTCTAAATACGTTAATCGATTTTCGTTATCAGCGCTTTTACAATGCTGAACGTGGTACTAATGGACAAGGCAAAGATTGTACCGGTAAACGTGGTTCTGATCTGACGATTCGTGTTCCAGTTGGTACGCGAGTGACAGATAAAGAAACTGGTGAAGCAGTTGGTGACTTGACCAAGCCTGGGCAAAAAATCATGGTTGCTAAAGGCGGTTATCATGGCTTGGGTAATGCGCGTTTTAAAACGAGTACTAATCGCGCTCCACGCCAAAAGACGCTAGGTACCCCCGGTGAAGTGCGAGAGCTTAGATTAGAGCTTATGCTGCTTGCTGATGTTGGCCTATTAGGATTTCCAAATGCCGGTAAATCTACTTTCATTCGTAGTGTTTCAGCGGCTAAACCTAAGGTAGCTGATTATCCATTTACCACCTTAGTACCTAATTTAGGTGTTGTAAGTGTCGATTCCGATCGTAGTTTCGTTATCGCGGATATTCCTGGAATTATTGAGGGCGCAGCCGACGGAGCTGGTTTAGGAACACGTTTCCTTAAGCACCTAGAACGCTGTCGTGTGTTGATCCATTTGATCGACTTGATGCCTGTTGATGGCTCTGATGTTGCTTCTGGTGCAGCCCAGATCGTTTCTGAGCTTGAGCAGCATAAACCTGAGCTAGCAGCTAAACCGCGTTGGTTGGTTTTTAACAAGTTAGATTTAGTTCCTGAAGATGAGCGCCAAGAGCGTATCGATGATGTGTTAGATGCCTTATGTTGGGATGATGAATACTTCACAATTGAAGCAATCAATAAAACCGGCACTAAAGAAATCTCTTACAAGCTCATGGAATATATTGAGAAAAATCCAATTAAAGAAGTTGAATTCGACGCTAGTGAAGAAGTTGACTTTAAATGGGATGATTATCATAGTGAGCAGATCAATGGTGCCGCTGTGATTACCGAAGAAGACGATGATGACTGGGACGATTGGGATGAAGATGATTACGACGTAGAAGTTGAATATCGCCCATAAACACCATTATATTCGGCCGCTTCTAGCGGCCGTTTTTATATCTATTGAAATTAGGAATTTGTGTGAAGATAGCAATGATTGCAGCAATGGCTAAAAACCGAGTCATTGGTAAAGATAATAAGATGCCTTGGCATTTGCCTGAAGAATTGGCCTATTTTAAAAGAGTGACCATGGGGAAGCCGATTGTCATGGGACGAAATACCTTTGAATCAATAGGACGCCCGCTACCAGGTCGTCAAAACATTGTAGTAAGTCGTAATTCTGAATTGTCTATCGAAGGAGTTACTGTAGTGAATAGTGTTGATGAAGCTATTGTTGCCGCAGATAATTGTGATGAGCTAATGATCATCGGAGGTGCTATGTTATATGAACATATGTTACCTAAAGCAGATTTATTGTATTTGACTGATATTGAGTTAGTTGTCGACGGAGATGCTTATTTTCCTGATTACGACCAGTATCAATGGCAAAAAAGCGAGGTTGAAACACACCACAGTAAGTCAGGATTATTATTTAATACTTTTTCATTAGTTCGAGTCGAAAATTAATAAAAAGGTTGACTTAACTATGGACAATTTTGCATCATACTCAGTATCGATAGTTATCAAATTGACTTGGTAATTTATATTCGACTTTAGTTCCAAAGAATAGGGAATGTTCTTGGTTATCCCAATTCGAAAATTGACAAAAAATTAGCTCGACTCAGTGGTTTAGTGAGTCGCCTATGTAGTGAAAAAGTCAGGAAAATTGTATGAAAAAAATATCTACCGTAGCAGTGGCTGCAATCCTTTCAACTGGTCTTTATACGGCACCCGCTTATTCTTATGATAATGTTGCAGAAGCAATGTGTAACTACATTGTGGCGGATCATAAATCGCGTTTTCGTGATCAATTGCGCTCTAACAAGATTAAGCTGAAAAAAGTCTATAAGCAAATTAGCTGTAACGGTCATAGCTTATTGCGTTTCGCAATGGCTAAAGACGCAGACAATGTTGGTAAGTTTATTGTTAAACGTTTACCAGCATCGTTGCTTCAAAAGGCTGAAGCTGATGGTGTTACTGTTTTTGATTGGGCGAAAGCCAATGGTAAAGAAGCATCAGCTATTGCTCAAGCAGTTAAGAAGAGAGCTAAATTATAAGTTTAGCAATTGTTGAATAGAAAAAGGCCGATAATTAATTATCGGCCTTTTTTGTTTTCTAAGAGTTTCTATTAAACTTTAAAGTTTCCAGCGGCGGTTTGAAGTTCTACAGCTAGGTTTGCAACTTCTGTAGTTGCTTGTTCTGTTTGTGAGGCACCTTGCGAAGTACCGTTGGCTATTTCGACAATGCTTTCTAACAGTTGAGATATCTCATTAGATACCACATTTTGTTCTTGTGCTGCCAATGATATTTGTCCACTTTTCTCTTCAACACGCACTAATGCATCGCTCATTTCGTGTAATGCGTTGGACGTCTTCTCAGAATCTGACACACAGGCTTGTGCATGTTCTTGGCTTACTTCCATGACTTTTACAGCATCTTGCGCTCCAGTTTGGATAAGCTCAACCATGTCATTGATTTGAGTTGTTGACTGTTGAGTTCTATTGGCAAGGTTTCTTACTTCATCTGCAACAACCGCAAAACCGCGACCCTGTTCTCCTGCTCGTGCAGCTTCAATCGCAGCATTTAAGGCTAAGAGGTTAGTTTGTTCAGCGATACCTCGTATAACATCGATAATGGACCCAATATCGGTACTGTCATCATGGAGCTTGTTAATGACATCAGCTGCATTACTAATATCACTTGATAATGACGTAATCGTCGTTTTATTACCTTCTGAGATTTTAGCTATATCTATCGCTTTTTGATTGGTTTGCTGAACTTCGTCAAGCGTTGAATCAGCGTGGTCTGATACCTGACTTGCACTAAGGCTCATTTCATTGATGGCGGCTGCAGCTTGATCAACTTGAACTTGCTGCTCACCAATTGCTTGCGTCGTTTCTTGGGTAATTGATGATGTTTGTTCTGATGCGGTTGCAAGTTGACGAGAACCATTAGCAATACTGGTAATGACATCTTTGAGTGACATTGATAGATGGTTAATATTTTCTGTTAACTCTCCAAACTCATCTTTCGCATTATGGTTAACTGTTTGCGTTAGGTCGCCATTGGCTAGTGAGCGCAATGCTCGATTAATGCGGTTTAGTGGCTGGGAAATACTTTTAACGGTTTGATAGGATACTAGAATTGAAATCAGCACTGCAATGATAACAACAATAGCGACTTGCATTTTACCAGCACTAACGCTTTCAAGGATCAATTCTTCAGATGCTTCAGCACTATCAGAAGCAGCTTTGAGAACTAACTCAACTTGCTTAACACCAATTTCTGTTTGTTTGTTGGTATTTTGGTACAGTGAAAACGATTGAACTTTACTTTCTAACAAGCTTAGCCGAATCGATTCTATCGATTGTGAACCGCTAACGAGTGGCTTTAATAGCTGATAATCATTGTTAAGTGCTTCCAATAAATCTACATCAACAATATCTTGTGAACGTGATACTAGAAACTGCAGTTTCGAATCTAGATCTGCGCTTATAAAAGAAAGTTCTTTGCCAATGGCACTTGTTTTGGCAGCATTACTTTGTTTAGACACATCTTCACTTGTTTTGATCAGCGTTAAAATAAGGTTGTCGAGATCATTGGCAAGACCAACGATAGTATCGAGTTGCTCTGATTCACTTTCCGTGTCGGTAATATCAAGTAGCGTACTCGATAGGTTGTCACCTATTTCGCTAAGCGCTTCCAATGAACTTCCTAATTGAGATTGATAAGATAAAACAGACTTTTTACTTTGATAAAGTGACTTTGTTGTTTGCTCTATCTCGGTTACCGTCGACATTAATGCAGGAATTTTACTTGATAAGCTGTCATCTGCCGCTGCAAGTTCTTTTAATTGGGCCAATAAGATGCTCACCTTCTTATGGCTTGTTACGATTTCATTATGATCTTTTTCAATGCCGCCTAATGTATCAGCATAATACTCTTGTATTGCCAAACGCTGCATATTCATAAGCTTAGCTTCAAGCGCTGTACTTATCTCTAAGGCCGGTAAGGAGACTTCTTTGGAGTGAAGGGTTTCTTTCTCTACGTTAGAAAAGTTATAAAAAGAGTTGCCGCCAATAATGAATAGCATAAGTAATATGCTGGCAAACCCTAACCTAATACGGTTAGCAACAGTTAATGTCATTAATAAATCCCCAGTAAAATTTGACGCGTGGATGCGGCCTACTTCAATTTCCCTATCGGAGCGTATAACCTGCGTTCAACAACGATCAAAAAACTCAATAGTTGTTATTCTTTTAATGCTAAAAGTCTCACTTGATATAATTAGTTATCGGTTAGAAAGTAAGACATTAGTCTATTGATAATCATATCAGCAAAGCTTTTTCTTGTTAATAGCTTATCGGCCACTCGTAACAATTCTATAACGATTTTTGGTCGAAAAATCTATTATCTTCATATCGCCAACATGTGAGCCAGTTTCCCCATAAACACCCCGTATCAAGTGCGATAAATTGAGGGTGATTGGTATTGCCAAGAATTGATGCCCAATGGCCAAAAACTATCTTTTGATCGCTTAGTAGCGAATGCTGTTGATTAAACCAGGGTGTTAATGTCTGATCTGAATTCTCTTTTGGGGCAACCTTGGTGATGAATTCCAAATGACCTTGTTCATTACAATAGCGCATGCGAGTTAATGCATTGATGGTAAATATCAATCTTTCTTGCTGTGTTTTACATTGCCGCCAGTCAGCAATATTGTTATACATTGCTTCGAGCAGGCTTTTATAGCGCGAGGATGTAAGTTCAGCATTAACGTGACGAGCTTGAGTGATGGCGGTCGCGAGCGACCACTGTGGTGTTAGACCTGCGTGACAAACAATTAATTCATCATCCTCAAGATGTCTAATAAGGGGCTGTTTACGTAAGTAGTTTACATAGTCATTTAATTTAGTGCTTGCTAATAATGGCGTAAAATTATCATTCTCTTTGTTGGATTTAATATTGTTTGCGACGGCTAGAAAATGTAGATCGTGATTACCTAATACAGGATGAATTGAAGATTGATGAGCGATGAGATAATCAAGGGTTTCTTTGGGTTTAGGTCCGCGTCCAATAAGGTCGCCAACCAAATATAAATGATCTTGTTGATGATCAAACTCAATTTGCTCTAATAGTAAGATAAACTCGTCAAAGCAAGCTTGAATATCACCAATAAAATAGGTTGCCATAGCCTAATGGATCAAGGTGTTATTTGCGAGTAGGAAGGGAGAAATATCTACTTGAAACAGCGGGTTAATTAAGCTATCACAATGCATTTCGTATTGACCATGCATAGTACCAATTGGTGTTCTGAAGTTGGACCCACTTGAATATTGAAACTCGCTCATGGGTTCAATAATTGGTTGGAGCCCAATAACACCTTCGCCTTTTACTTCACTTTGATTGCCATCGCCATCAGTAATATACCAATGGCGATTTAAAAGCTGTACTGGATATTGAGAGTTATTACGAATAGTAACCTGATAGCCAAATACAAAGAGTGGCGCTTTGTCTACAATGCGCTCTTCGATGTAATAAGGTTTTACATCAACAATGACTAACTCACTAATGCTTTGGATATCACTCATTTCTCGTCCTTATACTACTTCTTAGAGCGGCTCGTAATATAGTTTGCAATATCAACAAATTGCTTTAATGAAACTTGTTCGGCGCGGTACGTTGCATTAACGCCAAGCTCTTCCATTTCTTCAACACTTAACACGCCTTTCAGACTATTGCGCACGGTTTTACGGCGCATACTAAACGCCTGAGTCACTACATGTTGTAATTGCTTAATATCCAATGCAGGGTGTGGCAGCTCGCGGTATGGCTCAAGACGAATAACCGCTGAATCTACTTTAGGTGGCGGTACAAAACATTGTGGGCCCACTTCAATGACCGGAATCATTTTGCAGTAATACTGCGCCATAACACTTAATCGACCGTAAGCTTTAGTATTTGGTCTTGCGCACAATCGTAAAACGACTTCTTTTTGCAACATAAAGTGCATGTTTTCGATAATATCGGCTTGCTCGAATAAGTGGAACATAAGCGGCGTTGAAATATTATAAGGAAGATTTCCAAATACTTTTAGGCGCTGACCTTCTTGAGCTAGCGTAGAAAAGTCAAATTGCAGGGCGTCACCTTGATGGATAGTCAATTTGTCTTTCAGTACTGGGTGAGATTCGAGGCGCTGTACAAGATCGCGATCAAGCTCTACCACGGACATGTTGTCAATCTTAGCGGCAACAGGTTCTGTAAGTGCACCAAGGCCCGGGCCTATTTCTACAATGTGGTCTTCTACTTTAGGGTTGATTGCAGCGACAATATTATCAATGACATTTTGATCATTAAGAAAGTTTTGCCCAAATCGTTTTCTAGCCGTATGGCCTAAATGTACTTTATTGCTCATTTTTACTCTTTTGTGCCATGGTAATGGCTTCATTAATTGCAACTATCATGCTGCCAGAATCTGCTTTGCCACTGCCTGCTAAATCTAGGGCAGTGCCATGATCAACAGAGGTTCTTATAAAAGGTAGCCCTAGTGTAATATTAACGGAGTTACCAAATCCTTTGTACTTTAAAACGGGAAGACCTTGATCATGATACATCGCCAAAACGGCATCGGCATTATCTAGGTATTTGTTTTGAAATAAGGTATCTGCTGCCAGTGGGCCGACAATATCAATGCCTTCGTCGCGTAATGCGTCGATGGCTGGGTTAATAATTTCGATTTCTTCACGGCCTAAATGACCATCTTCGCCAGCATGAGGATTAAGACCACACATATATATACGCGGGTGTTCAATGCCGAATTTCTTTACTAAATCGGCGTGCAAAATACGGCTGATATTTACAACACGATCAAAGGTAATTGCTTTCGAGACATAGGCTAGAGGGATATGAGTTGTTACTAATGCAACGCGTAAACCTTCTGTGGCCAATAACATCACTACATCAGCAGTATTTGATTGCTGAGCAAAAAATTCAGTGTGGCCACTAAACGCTATGCCTGACTTATTGATAATTCCTTTGTGAACTGGACCAGTAACAACGGCTGAGAATTCACTATCAATATTATGATCGCAAGCAAATTGCAGTGTATCTAACACATAGCCGCCATTCTTTTCGTTAAGAACACCACATTGTGCTGGTTCGTGAAGTGGAATGTGCTTGATAGTTAATGTACCAGCTGTTTGCGCTACAGCTGGAACATTCGGGTTATAAGCGCGCAATGTGAGCGGTAAATCAAGCTGTTTAGCTCGATCCAACAGAAGCTCTTCGTCGCCGATAACGACAATCTCAACCGGCCAATTTTGTTGGGCGATGCTGATGGCTAAGTCTGGTCCAATGCCAGCAGGTTCGCCTGGTGTTAACGCAATACGTAAAGTCACCCTGATTTTCCTAGTCTAAAATTTGAATGTAAGCAGAAGAGCGCAGTTCACGCGCCCATACAGCACTTTCTTCAGTGAATTTACGGTTATATAACATTTGATGAGCGCGATTTTTAATAAACTGTTCTGTGGCGTCAACTTTGCGTTTACCTAATAATTTAACAATGTGCCAGCCATGGGATGATTTAAATGGTGCGCTGATTTCATCTTGCTCTAAATTAGCCAATGTATTCTCAAATGCAGGCACGTAAACACTTGGATCACGCCAGCCTAATTCGCCGCCTTTAATAGCAGAACCTGCGTCGTCAGAATGTTCTTTTGCTAACTCTTCAATGGTTGATTTACCGCTTTTGATATCTTCAATAAAGCCTTCAAGCATCGCTTTGGCACGGTCGTCACTTAAGATAATCGATGGTGTGATTAAGATATGTTTGGCATTCACTTCATTAACATCGCGCTGCTGTTGGCCTTGAGTATCAAGAATTTTTAAGATGTGGTAACCGTTACCGCTCTTAAATGGGCCAATAACATCACCTTTCTTCTTGCCCTTAACCGCATCAGTAAACAGCGTTGGCATTTCATTGATGTTCATGAACCCCCAATCACCACCTTCTAGTGCTTTCGGGCCTGATGATGATGTGATAGCTATACGCTTGAAGTCGCCATTGTCATTTAATAAATCAATAACCGTATCTGCACGTTCACGTGCTTTTGCTAAGCCTTCGGTTGATTCGTCACCGTTGTGTGAAATTAGAATGTGTCCCAATTGGAATTTAACCGTTGATTGACCATGTTCTTTTATTTGCTCTGCAAGGCTAACAATTTCTTGTTCGGCAATGTTTATACGACGTCGCACGGCAGCGCGCTCTACTTGACCTAATAAGATGTCGTCACGCATTGATTCACGGTAACTCGCAAAATCAATACCTTCTTTTGCAAGCTGTTGTTTTAACTGCGCTAGTGAGATATTTTGTTCTTTGGCGATATTATTAATAGTTTGATCAAGCTGTGTATCACCAATTCGCATGCTCATACGCTCGGCCATTTGCTTTTTAAGCAAGTTGTCAATCAATCGCTCGGTCGCTTGTGTTTTTAGCACGCGGTCATTGGGTAACTCTTGATTACTAGTCACAGAGCGTTGCTTAACACGATTCACCAATGTGTCAATTTCACTTTTTAAGATAACACCGTCGTTTACAACAATAGATACACGATCCAGTGCTTTGATTTCTGCTTGGCTTACATGAGCGCTACTTAACAACGAAATAGCTAATACAATCTTTAATAACTTCATTCTTTTTCCATTACGACGACAACTTATTAATCGTCGCTAATTTATCATAGTTCTTGAGAGAACGGGTTAACTATCGTCAAGCTTCGTTTATTGCTTTAAGTAATATGGCTTGCGATACGTAAATAAACCATTGCTAAACATGTCGCTTGCATCGGAAGAGCTTTGTGAGCCCAAACCTTTAATTTCAAAGTTAAAGGAAAGGCCATTATCAAACTCTTCATTTGCAATGATTAATGTGTTTGCACTGTCGCTATATTGTGCTTGTAATTGACGATACGCTTGCACTCGAATAGACCAACAACAAGATTCATATTGAAGACCTGCAAAAGCTTCAATAGTTCGATTGAGATTGATATCTCGGTAATAATTACCAACAAATGTCCATTCGTTATTTAT
Organism: uncultured Gammaproteobacteria bacterium; assembly: GCA_913060565.1. Classification (GTDB taxonomy): domain Bacteria; phylum Pseudomonadota; class Gammaproteobacteria; order Enterobacterales; family Psychrobiaceae; genus Psychrobium. Next base: position 23,953 of record CAJXRU010000016.1, read on the forward strand.
TGGCCAGACGGTTTGTACGCCGAGCTGATTAATTTTACTGTCGTTAATTTGTTTAACAAATCGATGGCTAAACTGCACTAATTTTGAGGCACTCACATGGTAATCGATGCTAGTTTTACTTTGAGTAATGGTATCTTGTTTGTCATTGAGTTGCATTGCATGTGTAAACTGCCATTGTTTATTGACGGTGTAACTAAATTCACCAGCGAGTGCTGAGCGATCGGGTAGGCTTGCTTGGGCGTTGCCTTCTTCGACCGCCATTTGAGATTGGCGTAGATAAAATGTTTGACCAATGCTGCCTTTGAAATACGGCTGATTGTTCTCATCTTTTAGTTCTGTCGTGACACCAAATGTAACTTGCTCTGTGTCGATAATTCGGTCAAGACCACTAAAGCGTCGTGTTCTAAATAAACCCGCATAATCATCTCGCAACAATGCAGTGTCATAAAGCCTAATATCTTTTTGAGACTTAAATGGCACATATAAATACTGAACTTGCGGCGTTAATGTTTGAGTATGATTTGGCGCTAGCTTTAACTGGCGTTCAAAATTAACGTCACTATAGAATCTAAATTGCGGCAATGTCCTGCTAATTGATTGTGATACTAATCCATTATCTTGCTCATACCATGTTTGCATTAGTTTTGCTTCAGTGATGAAGTTAATTGCAGACAAATTAATTGGTAGGCGAAGTGTCGGTTCTATATGTAATCGACTTGCTTTAGATAAGTTATTGTCCCGTTGTCTAAAGTGACTAAGCTCAGAAAAAATATCAACTTTAAATTTGTTACCTAATACATTGTCATAGCTATGAAAAGCGAGTTGTGGCATTAATTGATATGGCTTTGCTTGGCCACCTAATACTTGAATGTCTTGGACTCGCATATTGAGCCACCAATCGTCGCTGTAATAGGCTAACTCTATGTTCTTGGTTAGCTGATTGTCTGTCTTGGCGCCATATTTGCTGCCAATATCATTGAAGTAGTTATCATCGCTCACGTGAGTAAAAGTACTCGCAATACGCCAGTTATCAGCAATGGAACCGCTATGTTGCCAATGCGCTAAATAGCGTTTGTCGTCCGTTGAGCGATCATGATGTAGATATTCCAGATTCAACAGCCCAGTTTGTCCATTCGACAAATAACGAAATTCATTAATTAACTGTACACCGCGCTCTGACATCAATTTAGGCGTAATAGTCATGTCGTAATTTGGTGCGACATTCCAATAATAAGGCGTCCTGACTTCAAGGCCATTACGAGAATTGGTGCCGATAGATGGATAGAGAAAACCGGAGCTGCGTTTGTCTGAAATAGGTAAAGTCAAATAAGGGAAATAAAATACCGGAATTTCAAAAACTTCTAACGTTGCTCGGTGAATGGTCGCCCACGCCTCTGAAGAATCTATTTTTATTTCTTTCGCGCGCAGAGCCCAATCGGGTGTCTCGTCGGGGCAGGTTGTAAATAGGGCATCATCTAAAATGAGGTATCGGCCATCTTCGACTCGAAAACTTTTCGAACGGCCATGAATCATCGAATCATTGAACCAGTATTTTGTGTTAGCTAATTCTGTGTCTTTTCCGTCGAGTGATGTTGTTAATGACTCACTTGTTAGTGTTAATTGATCATCCTGGAAGTGCAGATTACCTGTGGCGGAAAAAATATTGTTTGTTTGATCGTAACGAGCTTGATCGGCGCGGATAAATTTTTGGTTTTGTGTGAAGGTAACGTTACCGAGATAATTTAGAATATCAGGATATTGGATATTCGCTTTGTCAGCATTAACGGCCACTTGGTCTTCACTTAATTGAAGTTGTGGTAATTCACTCGGCGTAATATAAGGCGTATGAACACGGCATTGCTTGGCTAAAGGAGATGAGTTGGCCCAAGATGTCGCTGCAAAAGATGAAAGTAATAATAAAGTGATTAAGCGCATTTTAAGTTCAGGTATACTCAAATAATCAAGAGATCGGTCTATTGCTTTTATAATCAATGATTTGAAAATCAAAGCATTCCGATAGAAAAATTAAACGGCTATAATATCGCAATTCTTGGCTTAGGGCTATTTATGTGACATTTTTTGCTTCATATTAGCGATGACCGCACAGTTTAAGGAGCGATGCTATCGACACGCGACAACATTTATTACAACACTGGTTTGAACAGCAAATACAATACTCTGCCGATAATTGGGAGGTTGTTAGTGCTGACGCCAGTTTTAGACGTTACTTTAGAGCTTTGGTCAAGGGAGTCAGTTATATTCTGGTGGACGCGCCGCCTGACACTGAAAAAAACGCAGAATTCATTGAGTTTTCCAGTCAATACGCCCAGGTAGGTATTGATGTGCCACGGGTTATTTTTAGCGATTTAGCGCGAGGTTTTTTGTGTCTCACAGATTTAGGGAGTCAATCCCTATTGCCGCTTGCAGAGAACGATTCGATATACTGGTATCGAAAAGCGCTACGAACTTTACCGTTATTAGCTAAGGTAACGGTGAATGATGACACTGCACGTTATAATGCAGCATTCTTTGAACTCGAATTAACGCTATTTAAAGATTGGTTTTGTCAGCAGTTTTTAGATATTTCAATGTCAGATATTGAATCTTACTCATTAGCGCCTTGTCTGGATTGGTTAGTAAAAAGTGCAACAATGCAGCCGCAAGTCGCAACACATCGAGATTTTCATGGTCGCAATATTATGGTGCGCGATACTCAATCGTTGGCGGTCATTGATTTTCAAGACACTGTCATAGGACCGTTAACTTATGATGTCATATCATTACTTAAAGATTGCTATTTTAAGTTAGATAACGAGACTCAACAGCAACTTCTCCGAGAATCGTATGCGCTATATCAAGACTCATTATCGCTCGCAATGACATTTGATGAATATCGTCAATATGCTGATTTAATGGGGCTTCAGCGTCATCTTAAAGTTTGTGGTATTTTCAGTCGCTTACACTTACGGGACAATAAATCGCACTATTTAAATGATCTTCCGTTAGTGGTTGATTATATTATGCAAGTTTGTAATCACTATCCCGAACTTAAACAATTGCAGACATTCTTTGAAAAAATGATACTGCCAACGTTACCTAAAAGGATTGAACAATGTTTGCCATGATTTTAGCGGCTGGTCGAGGGGAACGAATGCGCCCACTTACCGACACTTTGCCTAAGCCGTTATTAGCGGTCAATGATAAACCCTTAATTGAATATCACATTGAAAAAATTAGCCAGCTTCCTATAGCAGGTATTGTGATTAATCAGGCTTGGTTAGGACATTTGTTGCCGCAACAGCTGGGATTTGGTGAGCGTTGGAATGTAAAAATTCACTACAGTAACGAAGGTGACAATGCCTTAGAAACTGCTGGTGGTATTAAGAAAGCGTTATCGTTAATTGACGACGATTATTTGCTAGTCGTCAATGGGGATGTGTGGACTGATTTTGACTTTTCGACGTTGCCCACGCAATTGCCCCGAGGTGTGTTGGCTCATCTTATTCTAGTCGAGAATCCTGCCCACAACCCTAATGGCGATTTTGCGTTGTCATCATCAGGATTGCTATCCAATGGCATTGAACAATTTACATTTTCCGGTATTGCGGTGTATCAGCGACACTTTTTCGACAATATCGAAGAGGGCGTGAGCGCATTGGGACCTTTAATCAGACAACAGATGGTCGAAGGAACGGTGACTGGTGAAGTTTATCCCGGAAAATGGTTTGATATTGGCACACCGCAGCGACTTGAACTGCTTGATGCTCAATTGAGAGCGGGATTAGAAAACGGAGAATTAAGGTAGTGAAAATTTGGGGTAAAGTATTAGGCTTCATGTTTGGTTTTATGTTTGGTAAATGGGCTGGTGCTATTTTGGGGCTGTATATTGGTCACCGATTTGATCGCAGTATGAGCCAAGACTTTTCTAATCAAGGTGGCTTTACAAAGTTTTTCATGAATAAAGATTCATTTGCTAACCAAGCTGTATTCTTTCATGCGGTGTTTTCTGTCTACGGTCATATAGCGAAAGCCAGCGGACAAGTGACGCCACAAGAAATTGCCGCCGCATCGGGTCTTATGGATAAAATGGGACTCACTGGTGATAAAAGGAAAGAAGCTCAAGCGGCGTTTAGTGAAGGTAAGTCAAATGATTTCCCATTAGAAGAAACACTAAAGGCGTTTAAGAAAAGCTCTTTTGGCCAGAGAGATATCTTACAGCTATTTTTAGAAGTGCAGCTACAAGCCGCTTTTGCGGATGGAGAGCTACACCCAAAAGAAAGAACGATATTACACCTAGTGGCAAAACACCTTGGCTTTTCGAGTCGCGACTTAGAAAGATTACTGCAACAGCTCGATGCGCAAATGAAATTTCATCGACAGCAGGCTTCCTCATCTCAATCGGGGCCTTCTATAAAAGATGCTTATGATATTTTAGGAGTAAGTGCTGACGCGGATGACAATGCGGTAAAGAAAGCATGGCGCAAGCAAATGGCACAGCATCATCCTGATAAATTGGCTGCAAAAGGATTGCCTCCAGAAATGTTGGATATTGCGAATCAAAAAGCGCAAGACATTCAAGCTGCCTATGAAAAAATTAAAGCGCAAAGAAAATAACCAATTGCTCGTTTAATTTACGTCTAGATGTTTAGACGTCTAATTTGACATGTTGCTGGAGATTGGGTATTTTCACCTCACTCACTAAAAATAGGATTTGAGCATGACCTCAAGATCTTCATCAACAATTGTTCCTCGCGGCATAGCTCTATTGCCCTTAATGCTTTTTCTGGCGTTATTTTTAGGAACTGGTGTTTATTTGACACTGCAAGGCGTTGAATATGCCTTTTATCAAGTACCGGCACCGGTGGCTGTTTTGCCAGCGATCGTCTTAGCAATCATTTTATCTCGCGATACCATCAATGAAACTATCGAACAATTCACTAATGGTGTAGGCGACAGTAATGTTATTGCGATGTGTCTTATATATTTGCTCGCAGGAGCTTTCGCTGCTGTAGCTAGTGCAACTGGCGGTGTTGAATCAACCGTCAACCTTGGACTTAGTATGATACCTTCTTGGTTTCTATTACCGGGTTTCTTCTTAATTAGTGCGTTCATTGCTACGGCGATGGGAACATCAATGGGCACCTTAGGAGCTGTTGCTCCTATCGCGTTAGGGGTTGCCCAAACAGCTGGAATTGATGTCGCCATTATGGGGGGGGCAGTAATTAGCGGCGCAATGTTTGGGGATAACTTATCAATCATTTCTGATACAACTATTGCCGCTACTCGTAGTCAGGGTTGTGAAATGAAGGATAAGTTTAAAGAGAATTTACGCATTGCGATACCCGCTGCGGTTGGCGTACTTATTCTATTGTTTTTCTTAGGTAATGACGCTCCATTGCCACCTGTAGGTGAAATCGACTGGATTAAAGTATTACCCTACATCGCCATCTTAATATTAGCGATAGCAGGCGTTAATGTATTTGTTGTACTGGGCAGTGGTGTTGTAATGGCTGGCCTAGTGGGGTTGCTCCAAGTTCCTGATTATCAGCTAATGAACTGGGCTAAAGACATTTACAAAGGCTTTAGTGACATGCAGGAAATCCTAATTTTAGCCATGCTAATTGGTGGTCTAGGTGCCGTGATGAGTCACCAAGGTGGTTTAGCCTTTATTGTTAAATTTATCGATCGCACATTAGCGCGACTAAGTGCTAAAAAAGGAAAAGTTAGCACAGCCTCTGCAGAGCTAGGTATTGCAAGCGTGGTTAGCTTAACTAATTTAGCTATCGCCAATAATACGGTGTCTATCATTGTGGCAAGTGGTGTTGCTAAAGATTTGGCTGAAACACATGATGTTGAACCTAAGCGTAGCGCTAGTTTATTGGATATTTTTGCATGTTGTATTCAAGGGTTACTGCCATACGGTGCACAAGCATTGATGATCGGTGCAATGTTTAGTCTGTCGCCATTAACTGTATCGATGCATGTATTCTATCCTATGATTTTGGCCGCCAGTGCAATCTTGACGATTTTGTTTAGAAAACGTCAGGTAGTTTAGGGTCTGTTGATCTTTTGAATTCATTTTTGCAGCAATTTGTTTGGGGTTTCTACAAGGCAGAGCCTATGTGGTGTAGCTGGCTACACGAATAGGCGATAACGCCGTAGAAATAACAAACAAATGCTGTCCGTAGGATTCACCTAAAAGTATTTTGTGCGGCGTTATTCGTCATTCACTGGGGTAAACCCAGCATCAATCCTCATGCCTTGCCCAAAATTCTTTTAGATTGAACAAAATTTGAACCATAAAGTTCAACAGCCCCTAATAAATTAAATATAATTGTTTGAAAAAGCGTTACAATGATCGCATTGTAACGCTTGAAAACTGACCATAAACGACAGTTCTTATATCCTACCTTTGCATTAGGCTGTAATTTGGGCTAATTTGTTAGACTTAAAAAGCAGTACCAAGATAAAAAAGTAATAAAAGGCAACACCATAATGAAATTTCATGCAGCTCGCCAGCCTATTCTTGATGCTGAGCAAAATTTATATGCCTACGAATTGCTGTTTCGTGATGGTGTGACTAATGCTTTTCCAAATATTGATGGAAACGAGGCAACTTCTAAAATAATTGCTGGAAGTCAATTTGATTTTTCTCTGTCAGATCTAACCAATAAAAAGCCTGCTTTTATTAATTTTACCTATGAAACGATTAGTAAAAAGTACCCGACACTCATTCCTACAGAAGATGTTGTTGTTGAAATATTGGAAACTGAGCGCCCAGGTAAACGTTTATTAGCCGAAGTAAAAGAGCTCCATGAAGCAGGTTATACGATTGCGTTAGATGATTATGAACACGAATCAGTTTGGCGACATTTCTTCCCATTTATTAAGATGATTAAAGTTGATTTCTTAGCGTCTACTCCTGCTCAAATTGATAAAATTATTAGTGCTGTTGCAGATTTCCCTCATATTAGTTTATTAGCTGAAAAAATCGAAACTCATGAAGAATTTGAACGTGCAAAAGCATTAGGCTTTTCATATTTTCAAGGGTATTTTTTCGCTAAGCCGCAAATGATTGAGGCAAAATCGTTGACACCTGCCCAGTTTAGTCTTGCTGAGTTACTTTATGAAACGAGTAAGGTGGATTTAGATCTACCGAAAATTATTTCTGTTTTTGAATTAGACGTAAATCTTGCTTATAAATTATTACGTTATAGTAATTCAGCAGTGTTTCGTCGCCGCACTGAAATTTCCAGCATTAAACAGGCGTTAGTAACATTAGGTAAAAAAGAATTACAGAAATTTCTGTCGGTATTATTTTCTGCGCAATTAGCATCGAATAAACCACCAGAACTCATGGCGACGTCATTGACTCGCGCACGTTTTGCTGAGGGCTTAGCTATCATTAGTCCAAAGGTGAATGAAAGTAGCGTAGCATTCCTAACAGGGATGCTATCTCTCATTGATGCCATTTTAGGCGACTCAATGGAGAACGCGATGGAAAAGCTGCCATTATCGTCTGACATCAAAAATGCGCTAGTTTCTGGCGAAGGTATATTAGCCCACGTTCTTGATGTTGCCCGTGCTTATGAAGTATCGAATTGGGAAACTGTCAATGAAGAGCTTGCGCTATTAGGTATCGATGAAGAGAAGGTACCAGGTATTTATGCTGAAGCATTACAGTGGTCAAATGAACAAATGGAATTTATTCTAGCGACTCAATCTTAGCTAAAATAATGTGAATTAAATCCACAAAAAAACCTCATTTAATGAGGTTTTTTTGTGTGTTTAGCGTTAACGCTTAACTCGTTGCTAATTTCGCAAAACAAATATCTGCAGCAGCTAATGTTGCTTCGATTTCTTTATCGCCGTGAGCGGTTGATAAGAAACCTGCTTCATATGCAGACGGTGCAAGATAAACACCTTCGTCTAGCATTAAATGGAAGAAGGTATTAAAACGAGCAATATCGCACTTGGTAACTTGTTCAAAACATGAAACAGTTTCTTGCTCAGTGAAGAAAATACCAAACATGGCGCCAACGTAGTTAACAGCCAATGGGATATTGTGTTTGTCAGCTAATGCTTTAAAACCAAGCGCGATGCGCTCTGTTTTTTCAGTAAGGCTCGCATGCAAACCGTCTTCTTCAAGTAGTTCTAGCGTTTTTAGACCAGCGGCCATTGCGATAGGGTTACCTGATAACGTACCTGCTTGATAAACAGGCCCTGTTGGTGCGATATACTGCATGACTTCTTTTTTGCCGCCAAAAGCGCCTACAGGCATGCCGCCGCCAATAACTTTGCCTAGTGTAGTAAGATCTGGGGTTACTTCGTAATAAGCTTGTGCGCCGCCTAGTGCAACACGAAATCCAGTCATTACTTCATCGATGATCAGTAATGCACCTGACTCATCACACACAGCACGAAGCTTTTGTAGGAAGTTGTCTTGCGGTGGAATACAGTTCATGTTGCCTGCAACAGGTTCAACGATGATACATGCGATATCACTGCCATGTTCACTAAACAATGCGTTTACCGATTCAATATCGTTAAACTGCGCCGTTAGCGTGTGTTTTGCAAAATCAGCAGGGATACCTGGTGAGCTTGGCTGTCCTAACGTTAATGCACCTGAACCTGCTTTAACTAATAACGAGTCAGCGTGGCCATGGTAACAACCTTCAAACTTTAAAATTTTATCGCGGTTAGTAAAGCCACGAGCTAAGCGAATCGCGCTCATTGTTGCTTCGGTACCCGAGCTAACCATACGTACTTGTTCCATAGATGGAACCAATTTACGTACTTTTTCAGCCATCGTTATTTCAAGTTCAGTGGGAGCACCGAAACTTAATCCAAATGCAGCTTGATCGATAACTGCTTGACGAACTTCAGGACGATTATGGCCTAAGATCATTGGTCCCCATGAACCAACATAGTCAATATAGTCTTTTCCGTCGGCATCAGTGACTAATGCACCCTGTGCTTTTTCGATAAATAGTGGGCTGCCACCAACACCTTTAAATGCACGCACTGGCGAGTTTACGCCACCGGGAATTGTATCTTGTGCTTGCTCAAATAATTGCTCTGAACGACTCATTGCGATTCCTTAATATTAGGTTATTGGGTTATTTACGACTAAACCAGTGAACATCTGATTCATGTTTACTTAACTGGTCGCTCACACCTAGTGTGAGGGCAAATAACGCCATACGTATTAACACGCCATTTTCCACTTGGCGGAAAATAGCTAAATTTGGATTTAAATTGAGATCGGTATCTAATTCATTGGCATCACTGCGACTATCGCGCGGCAGCGGATGCATAATAACCGTATTCGATTTACAGTGTTTGGTGTAAATCTGCTGATTAAGTCTAAATTGACCACGGTATAAATCAGCTTCTTCTTGGCTCGTAAAACGCTCTTCTTGAATACGTGTAAGGTATAAAATATCAGCGTCAACGTTACCTTCAATGCTGTCGGTAATTATTACTTTATGACCTGCATTTTCTAATACAGAAACGATTTCATCCGGCATGGCTAACGCTGATGGAGAAATTAAGCTAAAGGTAATATTTTTATATTGGCTTAATAGCTTTGATAACGAATGAACCGTGCGGCCATGCTTTAAATCACCCACCATCGCAATATGCATATTATCAATGGATTGCAGGCTGCTCGTAAGCTCCTTTTCAATCGTATATAAATCAAGAAGAGCCTGTGTTGGGTGTTCATTAGCACCGTCACCACCGTTAATAACAGGCACCATAGAGCCTTGTGAAAATTCTTTTACAGAACCTGATTGTGGATGACGCATTGCAATAACATCGGCATAACTACTTAATACTCGCGCTGTGTCGTAAAGAGACTCGCCTTTAGCAAGTGCAGAGCTACTCATGCCTGTCGTTTCACGAACAAAACCGCCTAATAGGTTAAAAGCACTGCCAAAGCTTACACGCGTTCGGGTGCTGGCTTCAAAGAACATATTACCTAGAATGGCGCCATCTAAAACGTGAGTACGTTTTTTACGTTGCGCATACGGTTGCATAAGACTGGCGGTTTCAAATATTTTTGCAATGGCATCGCGGTCTAGTTGATTAACGGACAGGATGTGATTTCCGGTAAAATCGGTCATGTTTGAAACCTCATGGCAGCAGAGAGAAATAGACGAGCGACGACAGTGCTCACGTTGGGCGCAAAATATACCAGAAATAGCGCTTGATACCAATGAGAAATACTCGTCATTAATGTGTTACATCAAAGGTTATTCGTATTCTCGATGTAGATGTTTGCTCAGAGAACGCCAAGTAACGAAACCAATAAGTTCATTAGTTCCTTGCGTGACAATAAGCACATAACCGTTGCGTATTGGCGCTAACACTTCATAGACATCAGCAAGCGTCGCATTGTCGTAGAGTGTTGGTAAAGGCTCAATAGCATGAGGAGAAAAATACTGAGCTGTATTTGGAGCTGGTTGGACAAAAATAGGTTTAGAAATCTCATTTGATTGTTCGGCGTTAAAGCGTTGTACGCAGTGATATTTTCGACGTAATAAGCTCAGTACACCGGTGTCCTGTAGTGAGCTAAGCACTGGCGCTGTTTTATACGGTAATTTTTGTAGCTCTAATTGCTCAATAAACAATGAACGCGTACCAAATAATTGCTGCGCAACAATGATTGCAGGCACCACGACTAACAAGCTTGGAAAGATAATAGTAGCCTGTTGTGATATTTCTAAAATAGCCACTAGTGCGGCTAGTGGGGCATTCAAACTAGACGCCATTAAGGCAACCATACAAATCATAATTGCCATAGTCGCGTAGGGCGATATACCCGGTAAATAAGGCATTAAACTCCACACAATAACAGAACCTAATAGCGCGCCTAGCGCATACAAAACACCGATAACACCGCCAGGAATGCCTAATCCTAAGGCACAAACTGTTGCTAAGAATTTCCCTATGAGTACTAACACGATAAAGCTGAGTTCTGGCTGCTCACTAAACGCAATGTTTAATGCGCCAGCTTCTGTACCAACGACGTGAGGAATAAACCACGCGATAATACCAACGATACATCCTGCTAGCGGTAAACGAATTTCCATCTTCATGCGAGATGACATTTTCATTATGCCGAGCAACGATCGATTAAACAGCGTTGCTGCAGTTCCCACAATAATACCAAGTACTACAAATGGCCCAATAGAGTCGAGTTTCAACGTGGTAATCGCAATATGAGCATAGTCGTGATTATCACCAAAAAATTGCTGACTCACAGTGCTACCAATTAACGAGGCAACCATTAGCGGTAAAAACGAGTGCACGCGATACTGTTGCAATACCACTTCCAAAACGAATACGACGGCGGCAAGTGGCGCGTTAAAGGTCGCTGAAATACCAGCGGCAATACCGCAAGAGGTTAAGATTCGAGTTGCGTTGTGAGGAATATTAAGTACTTGAGATAAATAGCTCGCACTGCCTGCACCAACATGCACAGCAGGGCCTTCTTTACCGACAGAAAAACCACTGGCTAAAGCCGCTATTGCACTGAAAAATTGGTTAATCGTATTGCCAATTGGAATGAATCCATAAAACTTACGCTGGCGATGTAAAACAAAAGGAATGCCCATTCGGTGATATTTTTGATGAAAAATAAAGGCAAGTAATACGATAAACAACGCACCAATTAATGGCGCTAGCATACGTGTTAGTTGGCCATCTTTTCCAAATGAATCGTGGTGACCTAAATTAAAATAAAGTTGAATTGCTTCAATAGATTGACGCATTGCAACGATCGCAAACGCAGCAATTAAGCCGACAATAGCGCCAAGTACAACTAATTGCCAAGACGGCGTTGCATTAGATAAAGGAAGTTTTATGGCGTGTCGTTGTTTCATCAAAATCGATAGTTGGCCTAGCTGATTGAACAATGGTATTTTATTGCATCGTGCAGTCAGGGTATACAGGTCCAACACGAATAAAATCTGACCTATTGAAACAGATAAAGGTTCTAATGTTAAGTTTTAAAACAATAAATAAGGCGCGTTTTAGTGTCACAACGCTGCTTGTTGCGGCATTGATAGGGGCTATTAGCATTGCGATAGTTTGGAAGCAACAGCCACCGCCACCGCCAGATCCCAAGCTCGCTGAACTATCTCAGCGCGTAAAATCAATGGAAAGCTCATTGGCACAAGCGAATATGGCGCTGGATATTGAACGAAAAACCATCAGTGAAATGAATTCAACACTCTTGTCATTACAGGCTGAATCTCTAGAGCAACAACTGGCATTACGTTTCTATCAAAAAGTGATGGCACCCGAATATACAGCAAATGGTGTTCACATCGAAAAAGTGATTTTGACACAGGGGATAAGCGATCGTCACATAAGGTTTGAAGTACTCATCGCACAACTCGAAAAGCGCAAACGATACATTAAGGGAAATCTCGCGCTTGAAGTATTTGGAAGCTTTGACGGCAAGCCACAAGTATTAAATGTTTCTGAAATGGTAAAGTCTGCAAAAGATTTAAAAGTCAGTTTTCGGTTTTTTCAGCATGTAAAAAGTGACTTTGAACTGCCAGAAGGGTTTATGCCGGAACGTCTAAAGGTGATCATTAAAATGCCACGTCAACGGGGGCAAAAAGCCGCTAACGTGACGCAGGAATACCCGTGGAACGAGTTGATTAAACTGCCAATGCAGCCTATTTTACCCGGTGCAAGTTAAGTCATAATGAAGCCAACACGGGTGATCAATCATTTGGTCAAATTGGTCTCAGTGTGAATTGCTTCATTGTTTAGCAATTAATCGTTGCACCAAGGCGGTCACTATTAGATAATTGACCAAATTAGTCGGGTATTACTCGATGGCAAATATTGAGAGGGTTAATATGTCGGTAGAAGTTGTTGAAGCAGGAATTCCATTAGAGTTCACACCTGCAGCTGCTAAACGTGTGAAATACTTACTGGAAGATGAAGAGAATCAAGAGCTTAAGCTTCGTGTTTATATCACTGGTGGTGGTTGTTCTGGTTTTCAATATGGCTTTACATTCGATGATAAAATGAATGATGGCGACATGACACTTGAGAAAGATGGTGCTCGTATGGTCGTTGACCCAATGAGTTTGCAATATCTAGTAGGTGGTAGAGTTGATTTTACCGAAGGATTAGAAGGATCACGTTTTCTAGTTGATAACCCTAACGCAACTGCAACTTGTGGCTGTGGTTCAAGCTTTAATATTTAAGTTAGATTGTTATCTATCAAAAAAGCCGCCTCTGTTTAGAGGCGGCTTTTTTGTTTCTATGGTGCCGTAGATAACGTGGTGTTAATCAAAATTGTCTCGTTTAATGTGCTGGTGGCGTACACCTTGAGATAGTAAATGCTGACGGATTTGGTCCATCATTGTATGTGGACCACAAAGATAGAAGTCTATCGCAGAAATATCTTGATGCTTTGGCAAGTAGTTATCAAATAAATACGATTGAATATAACCGGTGAGACCCTGCCATTGCTCATCGTGAGGTTGCGATAAACTCACTCGCCATTGGAAGTTGTTGTGGCGTTGACTCAAGTTGTCAAAATAATCTGGGTTGACAATATCAGTCTCATGACGCGCTCCATACCATAAAGAAACACGTGGCCTATGCTGGTTAATTGCCTGCTCTGCCATCGCTTTTAGTGGCGCTAAGCCAGAGCCTGCACCAATAAGTATAATTTCTCTTTCATGCACTTTATTTAGTGAAAAATCACCCAAAGGCCCCTGTATATCAACGGATTGCCCAGTTGTTAAACTAAACAAGTACCCAGAGCCTACACCTAAGTTATTTTCGTGATGAGTCAACTTCACTAAAAAACTGATAGTACCATCGCTCGTTGGTTCATTAGCCAGTGAGTAGCTTCGTTGTTCAACTTGAGGCACTTTTGCGATAGGTTGTTGCGACAATAAATCTTCCCAGTAGGCGCGGTATTCACTGGGAATGCTCGATGTATTGATGTGATATTGGCCTGCGGGCACTGTTACGTTGACATACTGGCCTGCGGCGTAACGAAAATCAGTTGAAGTCTTAAGCGTAATTTCCTTAATAAACGGTGTAACTAAACGCGTTGCAATAACGCGTGCGTTCATCGGTGCCAATGCACCTTTATTATTAAGCGTCACATCAAGATCTGATTCAACGTTAGTTTGGCAAGATAATCGCAGTCCTGCATTCACTTCACTATCTCTCAAAGTCATTCGCTCTTGCTGTGAGAGGGGATGAGCATAATCGTTAATCGCTAAAATACATTGACCACAGGTTCCTTTTCCGCCACAACCTGACGGAATCCGTTGCTCATCGCTGTTAAGTGCGTTTAACAATGTTTGATTTGGTGCGGTTTCAACAATATTCAAACCGTTAACAGTGATTTTAAAATGTTGATCTTTTTTACGGCGCTTAAACCCAATGGTGAAAAATACTAATAAACCGCCGGCAAGACTTCCAACAACTGCCAAAGTCGCAGCGGTAATTATTAATGGATGATTGAAGTCACTGTGATCTTGATAATCCATAATATGTAGCATCCAGAAAAAATCGCGCAGTCGCCATGTATCCTCAATCACTTTGAGGATTTTACCGCTATAAGCATCGATATAGAGGGCGCTATGTTGACGGTTATCGTATTTAACTTGCCATACTTGGTTTCTAAACTGCCGACTTTCTGGTGTCTTTTGTGGTAATAATTTAATCGATAAAATAGGTAAATTATCATTCACAGCAAGTGCGGCTAACGCACGAATTTGTGTTTTAGACAGTAATTTATTTTCAAGATTGAGAGTTAACGGTGCCAGTTGTTTCTGGGCCGTAATGTAGATTAGTGGCTGAGTAGATGTTGCAACAAGATTTATTCTGCTCGCTGATGGGTAGGCTCGTTTGACGGCATTAAAGTCGACAAGCTGCGGCGAGAATTCAGATGTCGACATCCGATTAGCCGTTATATTAGCGTTAGTTTTATCGCTACTTAACAAATTGAAAGCAAGACCACTCGCCGCCCACAATAACATTTGAATGCCAATGACGAGTACCAACCAACGATGAGTATTGACAACCCAGCCTAATTTTCCGACGGGCGCTGGCAACCATAGCGCGTAAAAGATTAACCAGATACCGCTAGTTATTAATAAAATAGCGACGATTGAAGCAATTAATAGCAATGTATTATGGCTGTCTTCACCGTCTTGGTAATCCATAATATGCAGCGTCCACAGAAAGTCGAATATACGCCATAAATCACTACGTTTTCTAAGTAACTCTGCGGTGTTAGGAGAAAAATAGAAACTTGGGTTAAAAGAGGCGTCGAAATCAACTCGCCAAATTTGGCGGTTTTGCCCGCCGAGTTCATCGGGATATTTACTTAATTTGTTGATGGATTTAATGGTACCAGTCCCGCTAAAAAGCTCTTGTGCACGTTTTTCAATATAGAACTTATCAACGTTAATCGCCTGACCATTTTCGGCGCTAATTAACCAGCGATTGTTGATCAAGTAAACATTTTTATTAAGCTGGCTCGTTAGCAATACTCGTTTCGCATGCTGATATTTTTTGGGTACAGGGGTTACCGAAGCGTCTGCGAGCTGAACTGGAGTATTTACAAAATGATCGCCATGAATTTTTTCAATATCAATGCACACCATGTAGAGGCCGCTGACCATCCAAATGATCATCTGAACACCAACAACAACACCTAACCATTTGTGCCAGTGTCTAATTCTTTGATGCCATGAAGCAGGGGGAATTGTACGTTCAACGGTCACTAAGTTAGCTTCCTAAATTGTTGGTTGGTGACTGTGCTAGACCCGAATGCGATGAAAATTATTTCGGACTAATGAAAAAATATCACTCTAACGTGATTGGGGGAGGGAAATCAAACATGGAAATAAAGACGAGCACAGTACAGTGCTCGTATGAAGATTAGCCTAAATCGTTTAATGAACCCTGAAAGAACATATGGCCCATTTTTTCGGCTTTAGTATTGAGGTACTCATCGTTATGTTGATTGCGACCAACTTGCAATGGCACTTGTTCTACAACATCAACACCAACATCTTGCAACGATGTCACCTTTCTTGGATTGTTCGTCATTAAGCGTACTTGAGAGACGCCGAAATGCTCCAACATTGGTTTACACATATCAAACTGACGTAGATCGGCAGCAAATCCTAATTGTTCATTCGCCTCAACTGTGTCTGCACCGTTGTCTTGTAAATGATAAGCGCGAATTTTGTTAATTAAACCAATACCACGACCTTCTTGGCGTAAATACAACAAGGCGCCTTTGCCCGCTTTAACAATTTCTGCCATTGCTGTTTCTAATTGATAGCCACAATCACAGCGCATACTAAACAGTGAATCACCGGTTAAACATTCTGAATGCAAACGAATTAACAAAGGTTCGTCAGGAGAGATATCGCCATAGGTTAAGATTATGTGTTCTTTGCTTCCCTGGATCTCGTTAAATCCGTGCATAGTGAACTCACCTAAACGGGTAGGCAAACGACAGGAATCGACATATTGAACTGACATACAAAGGCCTTATGAAGTCGGGCAAACACAACAAATTAACTAATGCATGTTGTATATGGGCAACGGGCTAAAAAAACAAGAGTAACAACAGGATTAATTATATCCAGCTACGGTGGTTTGCGATAGTATTATACCGCATCAAGCGCTTCACCTTTTAGTGATGTCGCTTCAATAATTTACTTCTTTTTGAATTCACTTATTAAACGAGGTCATGTTTCGAATGTATAACGTGTTGGTGACAGTGCTGTGTGTATTATGGTTATGCTTGTGTTGGTTTGGCTATGCGAAGTTTGCGAAACGACAAGCAAAGAGAACACATTGTATTGCCTCGGTTATGCATCGCCATCGAATTTCATGGATGCAACGTTTACTTTATCGAGAACAATTCATTGCTGATACCGCCTTATTAGCAAGCTTAGAGCGCCAAGTAACATTTTTTGCGTCAACAACCATGTTGATCTTGGCGGCGCTTCTTACATTATTATCAGCGTCAGAACGTTTATTTACCTTAATTCAGTCAGTTCCTGGTGTTTATCCCGCCACTTTACTTGATATTCAAGTGCGATTAATTTTGATGATCGCAATCTTTATCTATGCATTTTTCACGTTCACTTGGTCATTACGACAATACGGATTTTGTTCTGTATTGATGGGGGCGTTTCCTCACGTTAAAGATGGCGAAGAAGCGAGTGAAGATGACAATAAATTTGTTAAAAACTTAGCAAAAATAATTGATCATGCAGGCCATAGTTACAACTACGGACTGCGTTCTTATTATTTTGCACTATCAACCCTAGCGTGGTTTATCCACCCGATTGCCTTCGTGTTTTCAACGACAGTTGTGGTGGCGGTGTTATTCCAGCGGGAATTTCATTCACAAACAATGTTAGTAATGAACGACATAGACAAGATTAATAGTTAGTAAGGATTATATGATGAAACGATTAAAGCGTTTTTCTCTGGGCGTAGTTGCGTTATCTTTTTGTGGCCTAAGCCAAGCAACATTTGCACAGGAACAAGCAGATTTTCAAACTTGGCTTACAGAATTAAAAGTGGAAGCCAAGCAAAAGGGTTACAGCGACGAATTAATTGAAAAAGCACTAACGGGTCTAAAACCTTATCCAAAAGCCATTAAAAGTGATCGCGCTCAACCTGAGTTCAAGCGTACCTTTAAGCGTTATAGCACTAAGCGACTATCTGAGTGGCGTATTAAAACCGGCCTTAAAATGAAAAAAAAGCATAAAGACATGCTCGAAAAGGTGGGTAAAGCCTATGGCGTACAACCACGTTTTATTTTGGCATTTTGGGGACTAGAAACAAATTACGGAACCTTTACCGGCAACAATGACATCATCCGTTCATTAGCCACATTGGCCTATGACAAGCGCCGTGGGCCATACTTTAGAAAAGAATTGTTCAACGCACTGACCATTCTAAAAGAAGGGCATATTGAACTGGAAGACATGAAAGGTTCGTGGAGTGGTGCGATGGGGCAAGGGCAATTCATGCCATCGAGCTTTTTACAGCTTGCCCAAGATTTTGATGGTGACGGCCGTAAAGATATTTGGCATACCCATGCTGATGTTTTTGCATCGATTGCTAATTATTTAAAGCACTATGGTTGGAACGATCAGCAAACGTGGGGTCGTCAAGTAACGTTACCAGACAACGCCAAGTCACTCGTTGAACAAGTAAAGCAGACAACACCAGAAAAAGGCTGTCGTGCATTGCGCGCTCATAGTGACAAATTACCAATTTCACAATGGAATGAACTGGGCGTTCGTCGTCTAAATAATAATGATCTTCCAGCTGTTTCGCTCAAGGCTACATTAACAGTGCCTGATGGTGTTTCTGGCGACGCTTTCTTAACTTATGGTAACTTCCGTACAATTTTGCGTTATAACTGTGCTAATAGTTACGCCATTACAGTTGGCCTATTGTCTGATAAATTAAAATAATGTGGATTTATTTTACGCTGCTGGCGGCGTTTTCGCAGTCGTGGCGTAATGCCTTTCAAAGTAAATTAAGCCAAGACGTTGATGTTGTTGGTGTAACCCTTGCCCGTTTTCTATGGGCTGGTCCCATGGCGGCGTGTTATTTAGCCGCACTTTACTATTTTATTCCTGCTGATTTACCGCAGTTCTCAATGTGGTTGGTCTTTTTTGTAACTGGTGCAGCGTGCATGCAAATTATTGCGACTGCATTGATGGTAAAACTATTCAAACTCAATAACTTTGCAGTTGGCGCTGGTTTAGCTAAAAGTGAAGCCTTAGTCGCGGCCATCTTAGGCGCATTATTTTTTGGTACTAGCCTGAGTTTACTTGGGTGGGGCGGTGTGCTTATTGGCACTATTGCTATTTTACTGATGAGCTCGCGGCAGGGGCTTAAAGGGCTATCGCTACAAACTTTGTTATTAGGTCTTGCATGCGGGAGTTGCTTTGCGTTGACGTCGTTATGGGTGAGAGAAGCAAGCCTTACACTTGATTTGCCAACAACACACCGTGCGGCTTGGGTACTGCTGTTGGTGATTGCATTGCAAACATTAATGTTAGTAAGTTATCTAGCAGTTAAACGACCAGCAACCCTTAAAAAACTTCAACAGCATGGCCGCCTCACTTTTTTAATTAGTTTAACGAGTTGTATTGGCTCTATTGGCTGGTTTAGCGCCATGGCGTATCAAAGTGTGCCGTATGTAAAAACGTTGGGTCAGGTAGAGATATTTTTTACCATGCTAGTTTCCATCATGTGGTTAAAACAACCCGTCAAAATTAAAGATGGATTTGGTCTAGTGCTTATTGCCATTGCGGCCATTATGGTGATGTGGACTTAAATTCTCATTGCTGCTACTTCCAATTAAAGATAAAGTAGTAGAAATAGTGCTCAATTAACCGATAGTAATTAGGCGAATTTTCTTAGACGGAGCTTAAGTAGTGAAATTAGCGTTTAAATTAGGTAAATCTTTGAAAGCGAAATTCTTGTTTTTTTCGTTATCAATATTCTTGTTGTTGTTTTTTTGCACTGGCGTGTTCAATTACTATAAAGAAAAAGACGAGCTTAATGAGCAAATGACGACGCAAGTTGCTCTTGCTAAAATCCGCGCAGAGACAGTATTACCCGCATTAATTTGGAATTTTTCCGAAGAGAGTATTAAAGATTTTACCAATGCTGAACTTAAAAATGCCTTTATTAGTGGCATGGTCGTTTCAGATGGCAGCACCGTGTTATATTCCGCTAAAACAAACATTAAAAACATCATTTCAGAACAAGATTTCGAACCCTTTGAAAAACAAATATGGGTTGTAGATATTCCATTAAACTTTGTAGAAGGCGGTATTGATAATAATATTGGCTTTGCCCAAATATTGATAAATCATCAATTGATGGAGTCGACGCTACAAGAAATCTTAGTGCGCCAAGTTCTGCAAAGTCTTGGTTATTGTGTGGTGCTATTTATGTTGATTTGGCGTCTCACCAGTTCTTTAGTATTGACGCCATTATTGCAACTTAATAATCGCTTAAAAGTAATTACCGACAGCGTATCTAATCGTTAAACTCTCGATGCAGCATATACAAATGTGCTGCACTCCAACTGAAGTTAGTCGCCCCTTGTACTACGCCAGATTCTGGGTTGTAGTTTTCCCGAATAGCTCCGTCGCTATTTAGGCCTTCTGCGTTTTTCACTACTCTTTTAAGTAATTTTTTCGCTTCTTTATCAAAACCATAATTAGAAAGCGCCACTAAACCAAAATAAAGCTGGTCTAGCCATACTCGGCCGCGCCAGTAGATATCAGGGTGATAAGCTGGATTAGTTTTCGATGCGGTGCCAAAAGGGATTAGCGTGTTAAATTCATTGTCATCTAACATCACTTGAATCACGCGTAGTGCTTGCTCTGGCGTGGCGATATTCGCCCATAAAGGGCTCCAGCCTTCTGGTCCTCGGCCACGTTGAGTCAGCAGGCTTCCTGGGCAAGAATCTGTTGCCGCTTTGTGTGCTGTGATTTTACGATCATAATAAAAGCCTGTTTTCTCATCAAAGAAGCATTGGTTAATACGCGTAGCCAAATGTTTTGAGGCTTGAGAATATTGCTGATGTTTCGTCTTATCACCAAGCAATTGCGCCATGTTCGCTAACAGTTGTTTTTCTGCGGCTAGATAACTATTTAATTCAACCGATTCTTGGTCGATGGTAAAACTAACCAATTCATTGTTTTGATTGCGGTTTTCAAAGAAACGAACTTGCCAATCATTATTAGCTTGTTTTAGATTACCGTTGTGATGTTTGTCTGCGTATCGCTTAAGCTGTTCTTGGTTGATAAAACCAAAACGAGCGGCGTTATCCATTCCTGATTCCCAACCTGCACCGTGCTGCGCGCCAATGTCTAATTGTTGGTAACGTCCGTCGTCGAGCACTTGGTTATACGTTGTCATTGATTGACAGTTTAGCCAATTTTTATTGCCTTTTTCACAACCAGATAAAAACGCTGGCGCTTTGTCATCGCCGTAACTTACTTTAAACGTTAGCTCGCCATTTTTTGTATTGTGATAACGGTGATTAGTAGCGCCATACTCAATCAAGCCATTGTTGTTATAGTCACGATTGCGATACCACCACTGATGATAAGCTTCGAGCTTAGGAAACATTTCAGCAATAAAGTCCTTATCTTTGGTTTGTGAATAAACCTCCCATACCGCCCAGCTTGCTAACGGTGGCTTGGTATTTCGTTCATTCCAATTGCCACCAATACCGCCGCGAATTTTGTCTTTGTTGTAAAAGATCGCATCGACGATCATGCCATGATCATAAGGACGCCGCGCATCATCGCTAGTGATTTGATAATCAAACATCGCACGAATGTTATCTTTAGCAACACTTGGGTTAAATGACGCCATCGCATACGCGTGTTTCCAGGTATCCCATGCCCATGCACCATTAAACCAACGTGCTGTAACAGACGGTGTCACAACATCATGTTGCAGGGCACCAGCGCTACTGCGCCAATTGCCGTTTAATGTCTCAATAGCTTTAATCGCAATATCAGTCGGCAATAAGCTTTTGCTATTAACCCCTTGCTTTATATATTGCTGCCAGCGCTGTTTTGATGAATCTATTTTCTCCGCCACAAAATAAGGCTTACTCATTAATCCCAGTACTAATGCTTTATCTGCCACAGCTTCTTCAGCGGTATGCCAATAGCCATGACTTGTTGTTATTTGCTGACTCTGATGCGCTTGTAAAGTCACTTGTCCGTTACTTTGGTAGCTCAGTTGCTGTTGATTAATGGTCGTGTTGGTGTCAATGCTGCGCTGAATTTGATAGCTAGCATCATCGCTAAGCATTAAATTCCATGTCTTTTGTGCTGGTGGAAATGCAATGCTAACGCCTTGGGAATTTTCACTGAGCATTGGCTGCCAATTTGGTAATACCGCAGATATTGATTTAGACGCATTCCATTGATTGTTTAATTGGCCTTGCCACGACAAAGACAATGACAGAGGCTGATTGAGTTTGTTTGTGATTGTCGTCTGAGTAACGGCGATCCGATTGGCGACAAATTGTAATGTGAGCAGCACCGTTAAGTCATTAAATTCGTAATGCTGCACTAGTTGACCGGGAAAGGTTTCAAACTTCGTTTTTGCAGACGCAAAGGAATATCGCTTATTGTTCTCGCTATTATTAATGGTTAGTTTATCCAATTGATTAGCAAGGTTAATCGGATATTCCTGCGCAATAATCATTGGCCCTGTGAAGCCGCCATAAAATGGCACTGCGCTAGGTTGGGTGAATCCATGCCAACTACCCAAATCAAATAATGGATTTAATTGTTGATTACCATACTGATCAAAATCTTTATATGAACTCATTTGGCCACTGCGATCGATTGTCGATTGAACAGGAGAGTTATTAGTATTGGCATAAGTATTCTGAGCTACTAAAGTGCAGAGAGTGACGCCTAAAAGAGAAGGAAAAACTTTCAGTGATGGCATGAGATTATTTTTTTAGTTTTATAATGTATACAATTTATCTTTTTTAGTGCTCAGCCTCAAGTTTAATTACTTAGATTCAAATCGAAAGTGCATAACTTTCCAAGAGTAGGGCTATAGCTAAAGCCAAATTCGCGATAAAATAATCCTTTATTGATAGTCACTGAGCCTCTTATGGAATTTAAATTTAAAACAGACACCCTTAACGATTCTTACCGTGTCGAATTCTCAATGGGTCATGAAGTCTTTGGTCGATGGTTAATGAGCGAAATCGGCACCAAACCAGAAAATATCAAAGCATTGCTCGCTAAGCTCGAAGAGCTTCAATCAAAACAAGATGTTGAAGAACTTATCGAAGGCCGCGATTTTTCTCTCACGCTTACCGATGATGACGCCATTGTTATGGCAAACAGCCTCTACGTTGACGGCGAACTCCCAGAGGGCGAAGACTTCTCACACTACGACAGCGAAAGCGTTGGCGAATGCGGTATCGAAGATTTCGAAGCGATGCTGCAAAGTTGGTTGGAGTTTGTGAGTTAACAATTCTAACCATGGATAAGATGATTGAGCTGGTGGTTCAAGAGCCATTACGCGTCAATGCATTGGACACTGTGTTTCAGTTAGAACTTCCACAATGCTATATCGCCGCTGGCTTTATACGTAATCTGGTGTGGGTTCATCTGCATCAGTTCGAGCAATCAACGCCGCTTAATGATGTCGATGTTGATGAATCCGATGCTAATCAGTGTCTAGCGTATGAAGCCAAGCTCAAACAATTCATACCGCAGCTTAATTGGCAGGTGCGCAATCAAGCAATAATGCATGTGCGCAACAACGATGCACCCTACCTAAGTTCATTAGATGCCATGGGCCACTGGCCAGAGAAAGAAACTGCAGTCGCTATTCGTCAGACTGCTAAAGGCCAGTATGAGTGTATTTCTGCCTTTGGCATTGAATCACTATTTGCACTGCAAGTAACGCACAATCAGCTAAGTCCGCGTGAGGTGTTCGACGAGCGTGTTGAAACTAAGGGGTGGTTGGCTAAGTGGCCTTTGTTGAGAGTGGTGTAAGTGATAAGTATGTGTTAAAAAAGAACAAAGAATAAATTACAAAGGATATTGCGATGAAATGGATAGTTGGAACTTTATTTCTATTTTGCCTTAGCGTACAAGCGTCGACACCAATTAAAGTACATCTTCATGAGATAGAGTTATCTGGTGTATTACCTAAGCCTTATGAAACCATTAACCTAACGATTAAACTCGACGAAGAAACTGATGACGTTGTAGTTTTTGATCTATATCGAGGAATGGAAAAGTTAGAGCTACCCGAAAAGATCTTTGAACAATTAAAAAACGTAAATTTGAATACACTGTCGATTTCTCATGAAATGCATCGTGACGAAAAATTCCCAGAACAGTCTCGCGCTGGTGACAAAGGAGATTGGTTACATATTGACATGACGATTGGTAAACTGTATCGCGCTCATCGATTTAAAAAGAAAGTTGAACAGTTTCAATGGGGGTATAACCGTATTCAAATAACTATCACCAAAGATAAAAATGTCACTTATCATATTTTTAAGTTGAGTGAGAAAGAATATGGTTGGAGTAATTGGAAAAGCTAGATAACTCTTTGAAGTTATACAAAAGCTCTTCACTGAAATGATTTAAATTCGTGCAATATAAAAACGCCAATCACCCAACGGTGACTGGCGTTTTTCTTTACCTTGAATTTAAGGAAGTATTCGCCGTGAGTTTACTCTGGCGACACCACAATAAATCGCAGACAGTCCAATTTGACTTGGGCATTGCCAATGTACTTAGTTAGCTGTGCTTTTTCAGTTTCTAGATGCGTGATTTCTTCAGAGCGAATATTAGGATTAACCGCTTTAAGATCTGTTAAACGTTCAATCTCACTATCTAAAACCTTGGTCATTTTAGCTAAGGCATCGTTTTGAATACTTTCTAATGCCTCTTGCGCCTTAGTTGTACCATTAGTCACTTGCTGATGGATGAAGGCTTGTGACGCGCCAACAAGTTTACTAGCGATGTGGCGACCAATCGGGCTGAGTTGATCACTTAATTTTTGGTAACTGATGTTGCCGTTTAGCTCATTGCCGTTTTTGTCCATTAATAAACGCATTGGCGTTGGCGGCAAGAAGCGACCGATGTGGTATTTCTTCGGTGCTGAGGTATCTGCAACAAACATTAACTCAAGTAACATGGTGCCAGCAGGCAGTGCCTTACTCTTTAAAATAGAGACGGCATTGTTACCTGTGGTGTCACTCAGCACCATATCGATGCTGCCTTGCACCATTGGATGTTCCCAATTAATAAATTGGAAATCTTCACGGGCAAGTGCTGTGTCACGACTAAAGGTGACAGTTGTGCCATCTTCATGCAAACCAGGGAAATGGCTGTGAAGCATGTGGCCGCCGGGCTTTAAAATCAGCGCATTAT
>CAJXRU010000017.1 GCA_913060565.1 uncultured Gammaproteobacteria bacterium
ATCTACACTATCCTCTTCGTCGGCAGCGTCAGATGTGTATAAGAGACAGACATTATTGGTATTTTAGAAAAGTGCCATAATGATGGCGCCGTCTTATACATAATGGGAAATGGTGGTAGTGCAGCTACTGCATCGCACATGGCAAATGACTTCTCGGTTGGATTAAAATTAAGAGATATTAGAAATTTTAATGTTCAAAGTTTGTCAGATAATACGCCGGTGTGTTCTGCTATTGCTAATGATATAGGCTATGAAAATGTATTTTATGCTCAGTTAAAACATAAATTAAAACCGCAAGATGTGGTGATAGCTATTTCTTGCAGTGGTAATAGTGAGAACATTATCAAAGCAAGTCGATATGCAAAAGAAGTTGGTGCGTCTTTGATAGGAATGACAGGCTTCGATGGTGGAGAATTAAAAGCACTCAGTGACGTTAATTTTCATATAAAAACAGATCAAGGTGAGTATGGATTAGTTGAAGACGCTCATATGATTTTAGACCATGTAATTTATAACTATTACGTTTCCCAAAAGATTGAAAATAAATCGACTTACGTACTCAAATAATATGCTAAGAATTGGAATCGCTGGCTTTGGTAAAATGGGAAAGATCAGAGCTGAAACAGTGTTTAAAAATCCCCAAACAAGCTTAGTAGCAATATATGAGCAAAGCACAATAACTGACAATATTCTGCTAACTGAAGACGTGAAAATTTGTGATTCATTTGAACAACTTTTATCGCAGCAGCTTGATGCTATCTTTATATGCGCTTTTAATAACGTGGCTGCTGACTATACGAAACGAGCCTTATTGAAAGGTATTCATGTTTTTTGTGAAAAGCCACCAGCTCAAAATACTGCGGAGCTTCAAACTGTAATCGACGCTCAAAAGTTATCTCCTAAGATTTTAAAATATGGATTTAACCATCGACTTCATTACAGTGTTATGCAAGCTAAAAAGTTAATTGACAGCAATGAAATGGGGCGACTTCTTTGGATTAGAGGTGTATACGGTAAAGCTGGTAGCATTGACTATCACGATAACTGGCGAAACTATAAGAATTATTCTGCTGGTGGAATCTTGATGGATCAAGGCATTCATATGCTTGATTTATTTCATCACTTTACCGGGCGAAATTTTGATGTTGTTTCTAGCGAATTATCAGCAGCTTTTTGGGATGTCAAAGTTGAAGATAATGCATTTGTAACGCTAAAAAGTGATAATGTTATTGCTACACTTCATTCTAGTGCAACGCAGTGGCGTCACAAGTTTCTCATGGAAATGTGCTTTGAAAATGGCTTTATCAATCTCGATGGTATTTTATCTGATTCTCGAAGTTACGCGCCTGAGACATTAATAATTGCTAAGCGCGAATTCGAAGATGTGACTTTCGCCATGGGAAAGCCTGCTGAAAATACCATATGGTTTGAGAATGATGATAGCTGGACATTAGAACTTGATGAGTTTATTGGTGCTATTGAAAATAAATCTGTAGTGCCTAATGGGACCAGCGAAGACGCTTATAAAGTATTAGATTTAGTCGAACGAATTTATGAACACAGTGGCTTTTATCATGAAAAATAGAAAGACTGTGTTAATCACGGGTGCAAGTCGCGGGATCGGAAAAGCAATTGCAGATAAACTGCTCACCAATTGGAATGTCCTTACGCCAACTAGGCAAGAATTAGATTTGGCTGATACTAATTCAATCGCTGATTTCTTCAAGAAGAATAATCAACCTATAGATGCTTTGGTAAATAATGCTGGAATCAATATTATTAAATCAACGTCCGATATTACTGTGAGTGATTTGCGCTTGATTAATCAAATAAACCTAGAGGCCCCTTTATTACTTTCACAATATTGTATGAAATATATGAAGGAAAGAGGTGAAGGGAAAATAATTAATATTAGTTCTATTTGGGGACTATGTTCAAAGTCTCATCGTGCTCTGTACAGCTCAACAAAAACAGGTCTAATAGGGCAAACACGAGCCTTAGCAAAAGAGCTTGCGCCCTATAACATTCTCGTTAACTCTGTATGCCCGGGGTTTACAAATACGGAATTAACCGCATCATCATTGAATAATGCACAATTAGAAAAGTTACTTGAACAGGTTCCGCTATCTAGATTGGCAGAGCCTGAAGAGATAGCTTCACTCGTAGAGTTTTTGGTCTCACCTTTAAATACCTATATTACAGGTCAAGCAATCGCTATTGATGGAGGCTTCACAGCGTGAATGAATTACTAATACATTCAAATATCCACCCTTATAAAGTTTCTTTTGAACCTGACTTTTCGTTTGTCTCAACATTAATTGAACAAGAAAATGCAGTTTTTATTATTGACCGTATCGTGTTTAAACAATATGAATATGAGTTTTCATCTATTTCGCCCGAGAGATTGTTGTTAATTGATGCTGTTGAAGAGAACAAAACATACGATTTCGTTAGTAAATTGTATGAGTTTCTGATGTCGCTTAACTGTAAAAAAAATGCACACCTAGTATCGATTGGTGGAGGAATTATTCAAGATATTAGTGGTTTTACAGCTTCAACATTATATCGGGGCGTTCATTGGACGTTTATTCCAACAACGTTACTGGCACAAGCTGATAGCTGCGTAGGCAGTAAAACTTCATTAAATTTTGGCCGTTTCAAAAATATAGTTGGTTCGTTTTATCCTCCTCACCAAATTCATATTTGTAGTCAATTTCTTGATAGTCTTTCTGAGCATGAAATTAATAGCGGGTGTGGTGAAATTATTAAATTTATGTTGCTAGATGATCGACATAATATCTGTTTAGAGTTTATTGAAAAAACTGTACTTAACGCTGTAAATTCAGGGGATTTCCTACCAGCATTGGAACAAAGTTTAGGCGTAAAACAATCGTATATAAAGCAAGATGAATTTGATACAGGAAAACGCAATTTGTTTAATTATGGCCATTGTTTTGGGCATGCTTTGGAATCTTCATCTGATTTTAGAATTCCCCATGGGATCGCCGTAATATACGGAATGATTTTTGCTAATATTGTTGCAATGTCACGTGGGTTGGTGACACAAGCCCAATGTAAATTATGGCGCAATACGCTTTTTGACAAACATTTAAGCTTAGTGCCACTAGAGAGTGAGTTGGATAAAACCAAAATTATTAATGCATTAAAAAATGATAAGAAGCGCATTGGGGAGTTTTTAACGATGATTATTCCGTCGTCGAAAACAGTCGATGCAATTAAAATAAACGATCTTACTGAACAAGAAGTGTTAGTGGCACTTGATATATTTTTGAAGGATGTAGTGAATTTATGAAGATTGCAGTAACTTCCAAAGCTTTTGCAGCGAATGAGCCTTTAGTTACGCTGTTAAAGCAGAGCTTTCCCGATTGTAAGTTCAATACTACTGGAAAATTATTAAACGATGAGCAGTTGGTTGAATTCGCAAAGGACTGTGATGGCATGATTTTAGCGCTAGAAAATATAGACGATGATGTCTTAAGGCAACTTCCGAATTTAAAGGCGATCGCTAAATACGGCGTTGGTTTAGATAATGTAGATCAGTCAGCTTGTAAGTTAAATAACGTCGCGCTCTTATGGACTGCTGGAGTGAATAAAGGATCTGTCGCAGAGATGGCGCTTGGTTTTATGCTGATGCTTAAGCGTCAATTATGGGGTGGTGCTAATTTATTAGCTCAAGGAAACTGGAAAAAAGATGGCGGTCAGTCTCTATATCATTCAACAGTGGGGATTATCGGGCTAGGTAACATCGGGAAAGAAGTCGTTAGGTTACTTGCTCCTTTTGATTGCCGTATTTTGGTCAACGATATTGAATATGATGAGGCCTTTATAGAGCAGCACAAGCTAAATAAAGTGTCGAAAAAAGAACTGGTATCACAAGCCGACATTATCACGCTGCATACTCCTCTGACGGATAAAACAACCTATTTAATTGATGATGATGTATTGGAGTGCTGTAAAAATGATGCGCTTATTCTTAACACTGCTCGGGGCGGTTTGATTGATGAAAAAGCGTTAAAACGTGCGTTGCTTGAAAAAAGAATTGGCGGTGCGGCAATTGATGTTTATGAGCAGGAGCCCCCAACTGATTTGGCCTTTTTAGAAATAGATAATTTAATTACTACACCACATATTGGTGGAAATTCAGCTCAGGCAGTTTATGCCATGGGAGAGTCGTCAATAGTTAATTTAAGGAATTACTTTGAAAATAGTAGCAATGATACCTTGTAGGTTAGGTAGTCAACGAATTAAGCATAAAAATTTACGACTACTTGAAGGTAAGACGCTAGCGCAATGGGTAGCAAAAACGTGTAAAGAAACTGGCCTCTTTAGCGATATATATATCAATTCTGAAAGTGATGTTTTTAACGCTATGGCTCAAGATAGTGGTATAAAGTTTTATCAACGCCCTGCACACTTATCGACTAATTCAGCGACAAATGATGAATTTTCATTAGACTTTATGAAAAATATTGATTGTGATGTATTAGTTCAGGTAAACCCTACCTCACCGTTTACAACAGCTGACGACATCATCAATGTAGTTAAAATGTATAAAGAGCAAGATTGTAAGACTGTACACACAGTAAAAAATGAACAAATAGAAGGGTTGTTTCAAGGGAAACCATTAAACTTTGATGAAACTAAACCTATGCCTCCATCTCAGGAGTTGGTGCCAGTTCAAATTTTTGCCTCATCGATTATGTTATGGGATGTCCCAGTGTTTAAGAAGAATATGAAAAATCTTTCGTGTGCAGTGTATGGCGGAGAAGATAAAATAGGCTATTACCCAGTGAAAGGTGCTGCATCTTTAGATATTGATAATGAAGAAGACTTCGAAATGGCAAGTGTAATTGCTGCTTCAAAAAAACAGGAACCGACGTATTATGAAAAGTGATGCTGATGTACCGAATATATTAAAAGCCGACGGAGTCGCGCAAAGTTTTTTTGAGAATGCAAATCAATCAGTAACTAATATACCTGAGTTGATTAAAAAATATGGCACCGATTCGTCATGGTCTCACACGTTAGTTAACTCAGAATCAAATTCTTCGACGTTGATTTGTCAGCTACCAGGTGAGGGGAACCGCCGACATCATCATCCTGACTGGAACGAGTGGTGGTTTATCGTCCAAGGTACTTGGATATGGGAAATTGAAGGGAAAGAAATGCATGTTTCTGCAGGGGATTTTGTGTTTATTGAAAAGCACAAAAAGCACAAGATAACTGCTGCTGGAGATAAGGCTGCTCTTCGAATTGCCGTTAGTAGATATGATGTTGAACATGTATATGACGACGGTGATTACTAAATGAAAACGTTGTTTAAGTTAAAACCAAATTTGATGCGTTCGAAAGGTTCACGGCTATTTGATGAGGTTAGTGATTCCTATTTCATAGATTTATTTTCTATGTACTCTTCATTACCTCTAGGCTACAACCACGAGGCCTTTGATGGTGATTTTGAAACTGAAGCGTTAGTGCTCGCCAAGCATAGACTATGTTCAAATGCATTTGAATTTGAAATTGTTAATAGACTTAAACAGGCCTTGGCGGAAGTTACTTTTGCCAAGGAATATCATTTTTGTTGCACTGGTGCATTAGCAATTGAATCTGCTATCAAGCTTGCGATAGATAACAAAATAGTGGAGAACCCGAGAGTAATATCAATTACTAATTCATTTCATGGTGTCAACAGTTGGGGTTTTACAACAAGCAGAGTGGGTGTAACTGAAAAACGGCTGTTGAATTACCCACAGCTTGAATGGCCGAATCTGACCATAGAAAACGCAATCGAATACTTAAAATCACAAGATTTGCGCAATGTTGTTGCTGTGGTTGTTGAACCTATTCAGTGCACTAGTGGTGATATTTATTTGTCCCCTGATTCAATTCGAGAACTACGTAATCTTTGCAGACAAAACAAGGTTTGTTTTATTTTGGACGAAATTCAAACAGGATTTGCTACAACGGGAAGGTATTGGTACTACGAGCATTTAGGCATTGAACCAGATCTATTGGTTTTTGGTAAAAAATCTCAAGTTTGTGGTGTCGCGATGTCGATTGAATATGAAAATATCTATCGAGAATCATACCAAAAGTTACAGGTGACTTTTGATGGTGATTTGTTAGATATGTTGCGATGTATCTATCTAATTAATCACATCAAATCTCATCGAGTATTAGAACGCGTGTCAGATAATCAAAAACTGTTCCATAGATTATTATCACCAATGGTTGAAAACTATCGTGGTATCGGCCATTTGATCGCATTTGATTTCGAAACAACGTCAAAAAGAGACCGTTTTGTGTGTCAATGTTTATCTGAAGGGCTATTAGTTAATAGAGCTGGAGAGTTCACTATTCGATTACGTCCAAACCTTGCTATTGGCGAGGAAACAATCGAAACGGTTATCAAGATAATGAAAGGACAGCTATGCGATTAGAAGAATGGATTCAACGTCATACTAACGGTGCTGGTGTATATTTAGCTCCTCAAAATGACTGTACGGTTAATGTTTTTTCCTTTTTGAAGGAAAAAGACTTTTTTTGCGAAGGGTTTATCGATTCATTTAAGCAAGGCTCAGCAATAATTCACCCTAATGAATTACCTAATGAGTCAACAGTTCTAATCTATAGCCCAAATTATTGGCGTGATATTATTTCCAGTACCAGAAATTCACGTCATTTCCTGCTTATCGAAAAGCACCATGATTTTCACGTTGTGAGTATTGATGATTTTGATGGTGAATTTCCCGTGATGAATTTTAATTCATTAATATCTCAAAAGCATTTTTGGGAAAATCATATGCGTAATTATCTTGATGCAGGAGGAGATATTAATGAGTATGGTTTTAGCTGGGGAGATCCTGAAGATGCGAACGACGAACTCGGAAATTATGCAAGTATTTCTCAGGAACTACTTGCAGAAATCGGTGCTGAAGATCATGTCGTTGAATTAGGTGCTCTTAGCGGTAAGTGGACGAAATACTTACTCAGCGCGAATAAAGTCACTTGTGTCGACATTAATGCACTCAGTGAAAAAATAATTCGAGAGCGATATCTATCTCAAAATGAAAAAATTGATTTTTATTTATCTCGTGGCAATGAACTTCAAGGCCTCGAAGATAAGTCTGTTGATTACTTGTTTTGTATAGATACCTTAGTGCGATCGAGTGAGGCCATCATAGTTGACTATATCAATGAGACTCGGCGCGTGTTAAAGAGAGGTGGAAAAGCACTGATTCATCTTCCTGCCACTGATATTGAACAATGCGCTGCCAGAGGATTTACAATGTTGGATATTGATAAGTTGAAATTTAAAAGCTTAAGTGGCTTTCAGGACTTCAAAATTGATAGTGAATCGATAAAACACGGTGTGTTATTACGATTAAAAAAATAGAGTATATTAATGAAAATAATAGGAATATCTGGCCTGTTTCATGATGCTGCTGCTGCTGCTGTTGTCGATGGTAAGGTCGTTGCTGCTGCTCAGGAAGAGCGCTTTACAAGACTAAAGCATGATGCAAATCTTCCTGTAAACTCGATTAAATTTTGTTTGCAATTTATTGGCTGTGAATTGGAGGACTTGGATGCCATAGTATTTTATGATGACCCGCTTCTTAAATTGGAACGCTGTTTAGCCATCGGTAGTATGTCGAAGTCTGACAACAGTGAATTGCTATCAGACTTACTTGAAGAGCACTTAACTCATAAACTTTGGGTAGAAAACTTGTTGCGTGAAGAGTTTCAACAATCCCTAGGTAAGCTTGATAGACTTTTATACTCTAAGCATCACCATTCTCATGCCGCAAGTGCTTTTTATCCTTCACCATTTGAAAGCTCTGCTATTTTGGTAATTGACGGTGTGGGGGAATGGGCAACAACTTCAATAGGCTTTGGTAAAGGAAAAGATATAGAATTTATCAAAGAACTGAAGTTTCCGCATTCTTTGGGTCTGTTATACAGCGCGTTTACTTACTATTGTGGCTTTAAGGTAAACTCTGGTGAGTATAAGTTAATGGGGCTCGCGCCATACGGTCAGCCTACCTATGTAGAAAAAATTGAGCAATATTTAATTCGCTTCAATGATGATGGCTCATTTGAATTAAACATGGAATATTTTGGTTTTGTCGATAATCAGCAAATGATTAATGATGCTTTTTGCGAAGTGTTTAATGAGCCAATTCGTACACCAGAGTCAGAATTAACACAATTTTATTTAAATATCGCGGCATCTATACAAATTGTGCTTGAGAAAGCAGTATTGAGACTGTGTGAGGCAACTAGGAGATTCACTAAATGTGATAATCTCGTATTAGCTGGCGGAGTTGCACTTAATTGCGTTTCTAATAGTAAAATTTTAAAGTCTGGAATATTTAAAAATATTTGGATACAGCCCGCTGCGGGTGATGCTGGAGGTGCTTTGGGAGCAGCGCTCATCACCTATCACCAATATTTTAATCAGCAGCGATATCTTAATTCCTGCTTAGGTGACAGCCAGAACAATTCTCTTTTAGGACCAGAGTATAGCCAGCGTGACATTGTTCATTATTTGAATGCGGTTCAAGCAAAATATGAAGTTTTCTCTAATCGGGACGAATTAAATAGAGAAACTTGCAGATTGTTGTTAGAAGAAAAAGTGATTGGATATTTTGATGGTCGGATGGAGTTTGGCCCAAGAGCACTAGGGAGTAGATCAATCATCGGTATTGCGTCTTCGAAAAATATGCAGTCAAAGATGAATCTAAGGATAAAGTATAGGGAATCGTTTCGACCTTTCGCACCTATAGTAGCCCAAAAAAATGCACATAAATTCTTTCAAAATGGTTTTGAAAGTCCTTATATGCTATTGGTCGATGACTGCAAAGACGAATTAATCATTAAAGACTACAATATCCCTAAAGTTGAGAGTGAATCTGACTTGTACACATGGGTAAACTCTCCGAGATCTATAATCCCGTCTGTCACGCATATAGATTATAGCGCTAGAGTTCAGACGATTAGTCAAAAACAAGAGCATCATTTTTATAGCTTACTTGAAGAATTAGAAAAGCATACAGATACCCCGGTCCTAATTAACACCTCCTTTAATGTTAGAGGCGAGCCAATAGTTTGTAATCCACAAGATGCTTATGAGTGCTTTATGAATACTGATATGGATATACTTATTTTAGGCGATGTATTGTTAAAAAAGAAAAATAATTTACACAATGAACCATCCAGTAAGGGAGCGCATAAACTTGATTGATTCTAAAAAAATAGTATTGGACTTCGTAAAACGACACAATATCGAATTTAGTAATCTAGAGCGTAAATGTGTCTATAGCTCGACTGAATTTTCCACACCAGAATTTAAAGCTTTGAGCAAAGCTGATTTTGAAAAAGCCAATAATAAGGATATTCAGAGTTTTTTATTTGATTACTTACAGAATAGAAATGAAGGTATTAGCGAAGAGTTTTTAAAAGAGTTACAAGAGCTAATTTTAGTTTTAAAGGAACGTGATTTACGTACACTTTCGTCTCCATCAGCATTTGTTTATACGCTTTAGGGAAATTCATGGAAGAGCAAATTCAACAAACAATTATAACAGGTATAGACCCTCATATAGGCTATAACTATTCTCGTGGTAGTGACTTTCCTCTGATGGTTGGCGAATCATTTCACAATGGATATATCAAACTTAATACGTCAGACAATACGAGTAATGGTATTGCTGTATTAGGCGGCTCTACTAGTGACATCTCATATGACGGCAGTTGGTTAAGGCCTTTTCGAGAATTATTATCTAAAAATGGTTTTGATGTTCCTTTGTTTTCCGGGGCTGTGTCTGGCTACTCTTCAAATCAAGAGGTTTTTAAACTGATCAGAGATATCTTGCCATTATCACCTAAAATTGTTATTTCTTTTAATGGTGTTAATGATTTGTGGCATATCCAATCAACTAGCCCAACTCATCCAATGGTTCATTCTTATCAAAATAGACTCTTTCAGCATTTACTCCCAAACAAAAATACTGAAAAAGAACAATTTTTTGATAGCTTTAAGAATGTTAGCGGAGCCGTCGCCTTTAATGACAATTATCCACTGTCCTCAGTTAATTTGGGAACTCAGAGTAAGCTAACACCTAGTCAGAACTGGTATAAAAACAGCCAGTTGATGTATGCAATTTGTAAACAATTTAATATTCAATATATTAATATATTACAACCCGTGATAGGTGCTGGAGCATATCATTTGAACGAAATTGAAAAGAAATTTTTTGAGCAAAAGTGCCGCGAATGGGTTGGGTATGAACAGGCAATTAAAGATTTTTTTTATGATGCGAGGAGTTATGCAACCAGCCATGAATATATACACGATTTTGTAGATATTTTTTCAGATTGTAGAGATATGTATGGAGATATTAGGCATCCTAATAAAAGTGGCAATGAGATAATTGCGCAGGCCGTTTCATCATTGATTTATCCACATTTATAAGAAGAGCATAACTAATGAGAGAATTTAGGAGTAATGCTCCAAACGTCTTAGAATATAGTAGGGTTTTATTTGCTCCTGCATCAGAATTGACCTTAGAACTCCAAAAACATCTAGTTGATGAGTTTAATATCACTAGTATTGGCTTTATCGATAAGTTCAAACAAGGAAAATCAATTTTTGATTCAGTCAATGGATTAAGTTTTGATTTCGTTATCGTCGCTAGCCCAAACTATCAAATTGAAATACTTAAAAATTTTCCTTTTACAGATCTTTACTATGTTGAATATAGATCTGTCAGTCGCTTTTATGACTTTAAACGTTTATCTTGTGCTCGACATTTCTTAATAAAGCAAAATATTCAATTTTATGAATGGTTTAGGGGAAATTTTCTAGCAAAACTTCAAGAGCTAAAGCATATAAAAAGAGGTTTTGCGTTAAAACAATATAAAAATACGCATCTGGGGAAACGTGCATTTATATTAGCGAATG
Source organism: uncultured Gammaproteobacteria bacterium (assembly GCA_913060565.1). GTDB lineage: Bacteria > Pseudomonadota > Gammaproteobacteria > Enterobacterales > Psychrobiaceae > Psychrobium. Next base: position 10,985 of record CAJXRU010000017.1, read on the forward strand.
GACCGAGCTTGAATACTAATGATATAGAAAAAACTAAGAATGATATTAGTTTTGCGGCAAATAAGATTTGGCTTACTTTTGAAGATACCGATTTTAGACCGACTTATTATTGCGTAACTGATTACTTAGTTATGACTCAAAATTATTCTCAAATCGCAAAATTAGAATCTGACGGTAAATTCTTTCCAGATTATTTTTTGCCGCCAGTTCTGCCTAAATTAAATAATGTGCACTACTTTGATTGCTTATCAGAGATTACAAGTGACATACATCTTGAAAAAGGAATTTATCCGGGGCATACAGTCATATTTACGATGATTATGTTAGCTATTTATATGGGAATTAAAGAGATATACCTAATAGGCTTGGACCATAGATTTTTGATACCAAAAAATTTTATAGGGCGTGATACTGAGGAGCCTATTGTCAGTGAAGGTGAGGTAAACCATTTTCATCCTGATTACAGAAAACCTGGAGAAAAGTGGGCTCAGCCACAAATGGAAGAACTGACACAAGCATTTATAAACGCAAAAGAAATTGCAAAAGTTAACGATGTTGAGATCTTAAATGCGTCTCGATATTCTGAATTAACTGTTTTTCAACGCGTTTCTTTTGATGAAATAGATTTTTAAGGAGCGAACATTGAAAGACATCGGAAAAGTTATTATTCATATTCCAGCAAGAGGTGGGAGTAAGCGTGTACCTAGAAAAAATTTACGCCAAATGAATGGAAAGCCGATGGTTTCATATGCTATTGAAAGTGCGATTAAGGCAGATGTTACCAATGATATATACGTGAATACTGATTGCAATGATATTGCGCATTATGTATTGGGAGAATATCCAATAAATGTTTATATGCGTTCAAAAAATTTAGCGACGGACAATGCTACAAGCGATGACTTTAATTTAGATATCATTGAAAAGCTTTGTCCAGATACACTTGTTATGATTAACCCTGTGTGTCCGCTAATTACCCATGAAGATATTAGATTAGCGTTGCATCTTTATCGGGACAGTGATTGCGATACGTTGATTTCAAGTTGTAAAACAAATATGCAGTGTTTTTGTAATGGAGAAGCTATTAATATCAATGTTGAAGAGCAATTAGCCCCTAGCCAAGAAAATAATGAAGTAATCACTTTAAATTGGGCCATTTCAGTTTGGAATGCTAAAAAGTTTAAAAACAGGATGCGTGATAGGGGGTATGCTGTCTTAGGTGAGCATCGTGTATTTTATAACATTAGCTCAATTAAAGGAGTGAAAGTTAGCAATGAAGAAGATTTTTTATTCTGTGAAAAGTTACTTCAGTTAAATTAGCACATAAATGTGCAGCAGCCAGAGAGTGAACTACACTTGATGCACTAAAACTTATTATTTTTGTTTACATATCATCATCTGTGTTGCTTGTTCAAGATTAGTGACACGGTGATCTACGACATCAAAAAATCTAGATACGTAGTTGTAAAACTCTTGAAAATTCCACTCTCTTTGGTGGGTCATATTTTTTGGAGGGCCAAATTTGGCTGGATCATCATCGCAGTAAACTAAATCGCGTTCTGGTGTTGACAACACTAGGTATTCAAATGATTGATTCTGTATAAACGTTAATAGTTGATCTGGATTTACTAAATGTTCAATTACGTCAGAACAGATAACTACGTCTGTAGTAAAGCTGTTATGACTTACAAAGTTTGAGGTTTTCCATTTATGATCGGGGTATTTCTGTTTCAGAATTGAGACGTTTTCAGGTAATTCATAACCAGTGGTGTCGTATTGGCTTAAGTATGTTTTCAGTTTGAACCCCGAACCACAACCAATATCTACTACTTTGTTAAAGTTATTTCTCACCATTAACCCTAAGGCGTGTAAATAAACCTCTAATTGCCATTCGTCCTCACATTCTTGGTCGTCATAGTGATTGTATGCGTTTCGAGCGCTATAGCGAGGATCAATTTCAAAACATTGTTCGGATGAAAAGTCGACTTTATCACGCTCGTCGAGCAAATTTTTTATTCGATATGCGGCCAACTTAGCTGGTGGAATAGGAGATGAAATATTACATTTTTTATCTAAAAACTCGAAAGCTTGTTGTCGTATGTGTTCTTTGTTTAATAAGCTATTGACTATTGCTTGCTTTAGTGTGTGACGATCAGATGCTATGTCGTATGCGCTCATAGGCGATTTATACAGTTTAACTGTTTCATTGTGAGGATTGTAATAAACCACCGGCTTTCCTAGTGCCAATGATTCCAGAATTACTGTGCTAAATCGACTGATCACTATAGTATTTTTCCGAATCGTGTCATAGATATTTTCGGAAGAAACGTCATCAGAAGAAAACTTTCCGTTATCGGCGTGATGCTGAGCGATAGTGTATGGCAGGTTTAATTCATCGCACACGCTTTTTATGTCGTTGACCCAATTCTCTCTGACTTCTTCGAACGTACCATAAGTAAAGTTTACATTAATAACTACTTTATCTTGGTTAGGGAAATTAACAGTTTCTCGATACATGTTGTACATTTTGGGTAACCCAATTATCGATGTTTTGTTCGTTTTGTGTGCTAAATGCTTTTGATCATCTCTTCCCATCAAAAGAACATGTTCGACAGTGTTGTATGCGTTACGCTCATAGTCGTAGTCGCTGTCTTCAAAATCTTCGATACCATCTACAATTCCCATGGTTAAGGCTCCCCTTTGCCTTTCTTGAGTAAGAAAGGGTCTAGCAAAACTCTGTTCCCAATCAATAGAGGCAACAGTAATACTTTTTGATATTGAGTTGGCGCTGTCTTTATGAATAACTGAAATATCTGGATTTTCTTTAAAGCCTTCGAGACTATTGCAATTTATATCCGAATCGAAATCGACCATAACACTTGATAATCCAAGCTGCTTTAACTCTCTAGCTATCAGTGACAGATCGGTGATGTTAGATTTATTAAAAGGCATTAGTAAAACGTCTACTTGGGTGTCACTGTTGAGTTTGGCAAGGTAATCATTGTATGAAATGAGCTCCTGCCCAGATTTACGATAAAGTAACACTTTTGATTTATCGAAATTTTCGGCAATTTCTTTCCAATAGTTCGGACTTTGGATGAGAACATAATCGTAATCTTCTACTTGCTCTGGAGAAATTACACCTGGTTGTGTTTTGAAAGAGTCTACATAGGCGAGAACGTTTACATCGAGGTTTTTCACTTCATTGAAAAGGTTGACAGCTGGTGGATTATATGGGGCAACATAGACTTTGTTGCCAATTAATTCAGCAATAGATGATATTTTATTAGTCATAACTCATTTCTTTAGTTATTTTGAAAATCAATTGTGCGCGTTGCCAATCGTCGATAGTATCAATGTCTTGGGCCAAATAACTGGGGATAATAATAGGACTTGTGTTACTCGAAAAAATTTGTGCTGTCCGTAAGTATGCGTATGATGTGCCCCAATAAAATTGTCCTGCGTCATGAATCACTGTCGTTAAATCTTGAGATCGCTTGTCTATATTGTGGTCAAAAAATGGCTTAACTGAACCCGATTGTGTAATCGTTAGAGAGCGTTGAATGGGAAAATCATAATGCGTTGCAGCAAAACAGAAATCTCTTTTATATTCTTCTAAAGCCTTAAATCCGCTACGTAAATCTTTAATATCAAGCATTGGGGCTGTTGCATAAATCAAACACGCATATTCAAATTCAATTCCTTGCTCCAAATACCACTCAATCGCATGCTTTGCTACCGCAGTCGTCCCCGTATAATCGTCAGCCAGTTCCTTGGGTCTCATAAACGGCGTTTCTGCTCCATAATTGCGTGCAACTTCTGCTATTTCTTCATCGTCAGTTGAGACTATTACTTTATCAAATAAGCCACTTTTGATAGCCGTTTCAATAGAATATGCAATGATTGGCTTTCCGCAAAAGTCTTTAATGTTTTTTCGAGGTATGCGTTTGCTACCACCGCGTGCCGGAATTATTGCGAGATTCATGAGCAAAGTTCCTGTTTGATTAGTGCGATGACTATGTCTTGTTCATCCGTCGTGATATTTGGATACAAAGGAAGCGAAATACTTTGCTCTGACACACGACTAGTATTTGGGTATTCCTGAGCATTAAAACCTAATTGTTGATAGAATGGTTGGCTTGCGATATTCATATAATGTAGTTGAACCCAAACATTATTGTTCCTGAGAGTTTCAAATAACGACTTTCTCTTTTTACGATCGACTTGAATGACAAATAGGTGATTAGCGGATATGACAACAGGATCATTATTGCCAAGCCAATCACATACATCGCTTAGCTTGTTTTTATAGTAGTCGACTGCGCGTTGTCTTTTTATTTGAAAGTCTGAGAATTTGTTAAGTTGAGATAACCCAAGGGCGGCACTTAGTTCATTCATTCTATAGTTAAAGCCAAGTAGTTGTTGCTCGTGATACCACTGTCCTTCATTTTCATTTACAAAGGAGTCTGGAGACTTAGTTATACCGTGGCTTGAAATAAGTCGCATCTTATCTGCCATTTCGCGGTTAGATGTAACAGCTATACCACCTTCAGCCGTTGTTATATTTTTCACCGCATGAAAACTAAAAACGCTAATGTCGCTATATAGTCCACTGCCAATCGAGCTGCTCATATAAGTTGCGCCTAATGCATGACAGGCATCTTCAATAATTTTAAATCCATATTCAATAGATAGCGCTCGTAGCTTTTCTAAATCACAAGGACGACCACATAAATGCACCGGAATGACGACTTTAGGCAGGGAATTATTTACTTTGGCGGTGGCGAGTTTATCAGCCAAGACATTAAGATCAATATTTCCAGTTTTGATTTCAACATCAATAAAGTCAACGCTCGCACCGCAATAGAGTGCGCAATTACTGCTAGCGACGAAACTTAAAGGTGAAGTCCATACGCAATCCTGTGGCCCCACTCCTAAAGCTAAACATGCAATGTGTAGTGCACTTGTACCTGAATTAACGGCAACGGCGTAATTGGCTGTCGTCAGCTTACAAATAGCCTGTTCAAAATCGTGAACGCGGCTTCCCTGAGTCAAATGAGATGAACGAAGCGCGTCGACAACACTTTGAATATCATCCTCATCGATGGTTTGTTTTGAATAGGGAATCATGAACGTTTATTAAGATCTATTAACTCATCTACTGACAAGAATACGTTGTTGTTAGATGAGTTATATTCGAAATCTTCGTTAACTAACTGGCCTGTTTCACCTTTGGCATTTTGACTGAAATCGTTGCCGCGACTAGTAAAGGTGATCGACGGTGCTATGACATAATGATCAGCGTATTCAAATGTATGATAGGCATCATCTTCTGGGCACATCACTTCATGAAGTTTCTCTCCAGGGCGAATGCCGACGATTTTTTGTGGTAACTCTGGCGCAATAGCAGTAGCGAGATCGGTTATCTTAACTGAAGGAATTTTCGGAACAAATAACTCCCCGCCGAGCATCCGATAAAAACTATCGAATACGAAATCAATAGCTTGATCTAATAATAACCAAAACCTTGTCATTTTAGGATGAGTGATTGGTAGGTGATCTTCGCCATCATCTCTTAATTTCTCAAAAAATGGCACGACAGAACCACGTGATCCGACAACATTGCCATATCGCACGACAGAAAAGATGGTATCTGTGCCGCCAGCCATATTATTTGCAGCAATAAAGAGCTTATCTGACGCCAGTTTTGTTGCGCCATATAGGTTGATCGGGTTTGCTGCTTTATCTGTCGATAATGCAATGACCTTTGAAACACCACAATCTAATGCCGCATTAATTACATTCTCAGCGCCGTTAATATTGGTTTTAATGCATTCCATCGGGTTATATTCTGCCGCTGGAACTTGCTTTAGTGCCGCAGCATGAACAACGAAATCAACATTGTTCATCGCTCGGCGTAAGCGCTCACTATCGCGTACGTCACCAATAAAATAACGCATGCAGGGTGCATTGAAAACCTGTTGCATTTCAAACTGCTTGAGTTCATCACGAGAGAATATAATAACTTTTTTGGGCTTGTAACGGCGAAGTAAAACAGTGACAAATTGTTTACCAAAGGAGCCTGTGCCGCCAGTGATAAGAATAGTTTTATTCGTGAACATTAATGCTCCGGCTGGGAAATTTTTATTATTGTGCCATATCAAAAAAGGCGAGTGTAAAAACTAAAACTATCAGCTACACTAGCTGTCAATAAATTGACTATTGCTATGCTTTAATCATGGCAGTTAGAATAACTCATAATACTAAAAATAGTAAATCACTTTGTTTTATAAAGGTAATGTCAACTGATGCAAATTTCCAACGCGATACTGGTATGTAGTTCTAACTCAGTATATTTAGAGTCGCTTTCCACCATTTTGGACTTTATTGGCGAAACCGTTATAAAAAGTAACAGTATTAAAGAACTTGAAGCACTAATCGTTGGACAAGAAACCATTTACCGTAGTGTTATTATCGACCATCAGGTAGCAAACTTTAGTGAGAGTTTAATTACAGAACTTCCAAAGCAACCATTTTTGGTTGTTGGTGATGATGTAAGTCATTTGGCTAATAATTATTCTCATGTGATTGGTGTTCTGCCCTACGAAGTCAAATATGCAAAATTGACCCAAGAACTTCACAATTGTCAGGACTTTTTAAATAAAAGGCCAGCGACTCATGCTGTCTCGGGCTCTTCCTCCATGTTATTTAGAAGTTTGGTTGGTCGAAGCAACAATATTCAAAATGTACGTGTGCTTATTGAACAAGTGGCTCAAACTGACGCTAATGTGTTGGTACTTGGAGAATCCGGTACTGGTAAAGAAGTTATTGCCCGTAATGTTCATTATTATTCCAAACGACGTGAAGGCCCGTTTATTCCTGTGAATTGTGGTGCGATTCCGCCTGAACTTTTGGAAAGTGAATTATTTGGCCATGAAAAAGGCGCATTTACAGGTGCTTATACTGCACGAAAAGGGCGCTTTGAACTGGCAGAAGGCGGTACGTTATTTTTGGATGAAATTGGTGATATGCCTCAACCAATGCAGGTCAAATTATTGCGGGTTTTGCAAGAACGAACTTTTGAACGAGTTGGTGGCAATAAAACCATGACTTGTAATGTTCGTATTGTTGCCGCAACACATCAACATCTCGAAGAGCAGATTAAAGACGGTAAATTTAGAGAAGATTTGTTCTATCGTCTCAATGTTTTTCCAATTGATGTACCTGCACTGAGAGATCGTAAAGACGATATTCCGTTGTTATTACAAGAGTTGGTTACGAGAATGGAGTCTGCTTACAATACTTCTGTGCGCTTTACTCAGCGTTGTATGGAGTCTCTGATGATGGCTGATTGGTCCGGTAATGTTCGTGAGTTAAGTAACCTGGTGGAACGTTTGGTTATTCTTTATCCAAATAATCTCATCGACGTTAATGATCTACCAGCGAAATATCGTCATTTAGATGTGCCAGAATTTGAACCAGATTATCCTGAAGAAATGCAAGAACAAGATGCATTTGCTGCAATTTTTAGCGGTGAAGATGTTGTTGAGGTACCCGAAAAAACAGTGATGACAGAGTTGCCGTCTGAGGGGGTTAACCTCAAAGAAATGCTTTCAGAACTGGAAGTTGACCTGATTCGTCAAGCATTAGAGCAACAAGAATATGTTGTGTCCCGCGCGGCAGACATTTTAGGGATGCGCCGAACGACATTAGTTGAAAAAATGCGAAAATATGGCATGTCTAAAGACGGATAATTTATGTTAAAACTCCCTGTTTCAGCGCGGTTATTGCAGCACATGTATCGTCGTGGCGAAAACATCATGAGTTATCTAACGACTCATTTGAAAAAAGAACAGCAGCAACAAGAAATTATAGAAGTTGCTTATGATATGCAATCTGGTTGTTATGTAGATGCCATGATTAATGCGCCACATTTTATTGAGTTTAAACATCGTTATATTGATGAGTTAGTGCAAGAGCTTAATCAACTAGCCCCAATAAGTTCGATATTAGATGCTGGCGTGGGCGAGGGTATAACGCTTGCTCCGTTATTAGATCAATTTCCTAAGACTGTAGAAAGTTACGGCGTTGATATCAGTTGGTCGCGTATTAATTATGCAAAGGATTGGCTTAAGAAGCAGGGACAAACAACGACAACGCTGTGTACCGGAAACTTAACTGATTTACCTTTTGCCGATAACTCTATCGACCTCGTCTTTACTTCCCATGCTATTGAGCCAAATCATGGTAATGAGCAATCTATTATTGAGGAGCTATTTCGAGTAGCTCATAAATATGTAGTGTTATTGGAGCCAAGTTATGAATTCGCGAGTGAAGAAGCCAGATCTCGCATGGATAAGTTAGGTTATTGCCGCGCAATTGAACAGACATGTATCGATTTAGGTTATAAAATTATTAAGCATCAGTTATTTTCTCATTCGTCTAATCCGTTGAATCCTACGGCAATTACCATTATAGAGAAGTTATCTAATATGCCTAAATCTCAACATGTAATGGCCTGCCCAGAACATAAAACACCTTTAATAAGTGGAAGCGGAGCGCTATACAGTGATGAGGGCCTTAGAGCATACCCAGTCATCGCTGGTATTCCGTGTTTACGAGTTGAAAATAGTATCTTTGCTAGCCACTTTAATAAATTTAGTGTTTAAGGTCTTGAAATGTAAGTAAATAAAACTTGGCACATTAGGTGCATTCTCATCAATAAATCTCAAGAAGACAATTTATTGACGAGGCTGTTATGGCACCACAATTTCATCAACCAACGACACCTGGACGTATTTCACAAAATCGTCTGGCACATCTTGTTGATATTCTTCCTTCTGGTGTCATCATTCTTGATGCAAATGGTCGTGTCGAGGAAGCTAATCGTATGGCGTTAGGCTTTTTTGGTGACAACGTAGTTGGCCAACGCTGGGCAACGGTTATTAATAGTGTATTTGAACCCCGCGCCGATGATGGTCACGAGGTCTCTCTAAAAGACGGTCGTCGTTTAAAGATTGCTATTTCATCACTTGCCCCTGAAGATGGGCAGTTAATATTAGTGACCGATTTAACACAAACCCGTCAAATGCAAAATAATATGGCGCATATGCAGCGTTTATCTGCACTGGGTAAAATGGTTGCGTCCTTAGCACATCAAGTTCGCACTCCGTTGTCTGCAGCGATGTTGTATGCCGCTAATTTAAAAAGTAAGGCGATGACTCCGCAATCAAAAGAGCGTTTTCACGACAAATTGATGGCACGTTTAAAAGATTTAGAGCAGCAAGTAAATGATATGTTGATGTTTGCACGCAGTGATAGCGGTCAACTATCAACAGAAATTTCATTACAGGAAATCTTAAGCGAAGTTCAATCGTCCAGTGATGCCATGATGGATCAACACAAAGCAAACTTAATGGTTACTCTCCCAGATCCTGATCTCTTAGTCATGGGTAATCGTACTGCGCTAAGTGGTGCCATCACGAACCTCATTCACAACGCTATTCAGGCTAAACCACAAGGGTTGATGATGCATTTGATTGCAAAACGTCACGGCGACAATGAAGTAGAGATTTCATTGGTTGATAACGGCCCTGGAATTTCGGTAGCCAACCAACAAAAGATATTTGAACCCTTTTATACGACTAAGTCACAAGGAACCGGGCTAGGGTTAGCTGTTGTCCAATCGGTGGCTAAATCACATCGCGGCCAACTTACTTTGGTATCTAAACAGGGGCAAGGTTCGTGCTTTTCATTAATATTACCGCTACATCGAGAAGCTGCTGTTGTTGTTAAACATGCCGCTGTCGGTTAATCATAGCCAGTTATTAGGAGAAATAATTCTATGAATTCTCATAAAATATTAGTTGTTGAAGATGATGCTGGTTTACGTGAAGCCCTTGTCGATACCTTGATGCTGGGTGGCTATGAATGCGTTGAATGTGAAAGCGGTGAAGAAGCATTGTTAACCCTTAAAACTACACCTGTTTCTATGGTGGTATCTGATGTTCAAATGGGCGGCATGTCAGGACTCTCCTTATTGAGAAGTATAAAACTTAAATGGCCTGAGCTGCCAATGTTGTTAATGACTGCTTATGCCACCATAGATGACGCGGTGAGTGCGATGCGAGATGGCGCATCAGATTATATGGCTAAGCCATTTGCGCCGGAAGTCTTGCTTAATTTAGTGAGTCGTTATTTGCCTGTGCCAACAATTGCAACTAACGATCCCATTATTGGTGACCCAAAATCTGTCGAATTATTGGCGCTGGCGAAAAAAGTCGCTCAAAGCGACGCGTCCGTGATGATAAGTGGACCATCAGGCTCTGGTAAAGAGGTTCTTAGTCAGTATATTCACAATCAATCAAAACGTTGTGAAAAGCCTTTTGTTGCCATTAACTGCGCCGCGATACCTGAAAATATGCTTGAATCTACTTTATTTGGTTATGAAAAAGGCGCTTTTACTGGTGCACTTCAAGCTTGTCCTGGTAAATTTGAACAAGCGCAGGGCGGTACAATTCTGCTCGACGAAATTACCGAAATGGATATCAGCTTGCAGGCGAAGTTACTTCGTGTTCTGCAAGAAAAAGAAGTAGAGCGTTTAGGCTCACGTAAAACAATTAAACTTGATGTACGTGTATTAGCAACATCAAACCGTGATCTACGCCAATCGGTTAAGAATAAAGAATTCCGTGAAGACTTGTACTATCGACTGAATGTATTTCCGTTGGCATGGCCGCACTTAAAAGAGCGCCGTGGCGATATTATTCCATTGGCGGAGCACTTGCTTTCACGTCATTGGCAGCAGTCTGGCCCAGCGCCTGTTTATTCAACTGACGCTAAACTGATGTTGCAACGTCATAGTTGGCCAGGGAACGTACGTGAGTTAGACAACGTCGTGCAACGCGCGCTTATTTTGAGTAATGGTGAAGAGGTTGCGGTCAGTGACTTGATTATAGAATCATTGGACGACAGTCAAGATAGCAACGAAGATGAAACGCCAATGATGACAGCGGTTCCTAGCAATGTAGTTCATAGTGATGTTTTAGGCAACGAGCTTAAACAGCAAGAAAATCAAATTATTATTGATACATTGGCTGCGTGTAATGGTTCACGCAAGGCTGTTGCTGAAAAACTCGGGATTAGCCCTCGAACGCTGCGATACAAACTCGCAAAAATTCGCGAGCAAGGAATTGAGTTACCTGCATAATCGCTAAATATATCAATATCTAAAGCAGACTTGAACTAAGATTTAAGTCTGCTTTTTTCGTGCTCCTAATTTGTGGCAAGGTAATTGCTTTATCTGTCATAAATAACGCAATTGCCAAAAAATTGTCGTTTCAATATTCGGGAGCACAGCCATGAACATCAATACAAACTCAAATGCTATGTTAAGCAACATGCAAAACATGATTGCTAAAGCGCAGATGCAAACGCCAGGCATTAACCAGCCAAACATGGGGAATATTGAAACTCGTCAGGTAACTCAGACCAATGGCAGTGATTTTGCCAGCATGCTAAAAAGTGCAGTTGATAATGTAAATGGTCTACAAAAACACTCAAAAGCATTGCAAACTGCTGTTGAAATGGGAGATCGCAGTGTCAGTATTTCAGATGCGATGATCGCTTCTCAAAAATCAAGTGTTGCCTTTAGTGCCACCGTCGAAGTAAGAAATAAATTTGTTGAAGCTTACAAAGAAATCATGAGCATGCCTGTTTAGTAAATTTTGTTAGGTAAAGTCTTTTAAATTATGACATTATTAGCAAGATAGACTACGTCTACGTAATTTTTAAATTTTGGAAGGTAATCCTGTGAGTCAAGCGAGTGAATCGACAGATATGATGGTGTCAGATGACCAACATCCCATCACAACTTCAAATACCGCGATACCCGATGAAAAAACCGGTGCTTTTTCCGGTTTAGGTGATGGCGAAACCATGCGCCAAATCGTTATGGTTGTTGCGTTGACCGTCTGTTTAGCTTTAGCTGTAATGGTTGTTTTTTGGGCGCAAGAGCCTGAGTATCGACCGCTAGGGAAAATGAACACAGAAGAGTTTACTACCACGTTAGACTTTCTTGACCTAAATAAATTTGACTACAAAACTGAAAACCGTGAAATTCTCGTCACCCAAGATGATTATCAAAAAATTAAGCTCGCCTTAGTTAGAGCGGGTATGGATGCGGCGCCTGCTAATGGGGACGATATCTTAATGCAGGATATGGGCTTTGGTGTCTCTCAGCGTTTAGAGCGAGAACGTCTCAAGCATAGTCGCGAAAAGCAACTCGCAAGTGCAATTAGTGAACTTAAAAACGTATCCCGCGCTCGCGTATTACTCGCCATTCCAAAAGAAAATGTATTTTCTCGTCGTGATAAAAAGGCCAGTGCAACAGTCGTCGTTACGCTAAATCGTGGGCGTCAACTAACCCAAGGTGAAGTCGATAGTATTGTTGATATTGTGTCGTCAGCCGTGCCGTCGCTGGAACCAGGTCGTGTATCCATTGCTGACCAAGCAGGACGTTCTTTAAAATCAGGTAACGAAGATCCTTCAAGTATTCGTAGTCGCAAAGAATTCGAGCAAGAAAAGAAACAAGAAGGTGCATATTTATCGAAAATTGATACGATTTTAATTCCCGTTGTCGGTTTAGGGAATTACACGGCACAAGTGGATGTTTCAATGGATTTCACTGCCGTTGAAGAAACACAGCAACGCTATAATCCTGACTTACCCGCAATACGAAGTGAACGAACGTCTGAAAACAGCAATGTTGGCAATGTTATTAGTGGTGTTGCTGGTGCTTTAAGTAATCAGCCGCCATTGGAATCAGAAATTCCTCAACAAGCGAGTGAGCTGCAAGGTAATGAAAGTAGCAGCGGTCAGCCTGGACAATTTCAAAAAGAAGCGACTCGCAACTTTGAGTTAGACACTACGATTAGTCACATACGTCAACAAGTCGGCATTATTAAACGCGTTAGTGTGTCGGTAGCTTTAGATTATAAAACGATGCCAGCAGCAGAAGGCGGAGAGTCGACACAAGCACCTCGAACCGCTGAGGAGCTTGCAAACATTACGCGTTTATTACAAGGCAGTATAGGTTTCAATCAAGCCCGTGGCGATGTACTCGAAGTAGTAACAACTCAGTTTTATAAAGAAGAAATTGAAGCCGCCGCAGAATTACCAATGTGGGAACAGCCGTGGTTCTGGAAACTGGTTAAGTTAGTGATGGGCGGGTTAATTATTATTGCCATTATCGCTTTCTTAGTTCGCCCAATGTTAAATCGTCTCATCTACCCTGATGCAGAAGAAGATAGCGATGAGATGAATGAAGATGATTTAGCTGACTTTGATGACCAGTTTGCATCTGACACGGTAGACATGTTGGCAGCATCGGATAGTGATTACACCTACGCTGATGATGGTTCGATTAAAATCCCGAATCTCCATAAAGACGATGATTTATTACGAGCGGTTCGAGCATTAGTCGCCAATGAACCAGATTTATCAATCCAGGTAGTGAAAAACTGGTTATATCAAGACAGCAACAAGTAACGGATAAGAAATGGCTGAAGAAATTGCAACTCAAGAAGAAAAAGAAGCGAGTTTTGACGCAAGTACCTTAACGGGTCTTGAAAAAACAGCGTTACTTTTACTCAGTTTAAAAGAAGAAGACGCTGCGAGTATCTTAAAGTCTCTTGAGCCAAAAGAAGTTCAGTATGTTGGCCAGGCAATGGCAGGATTTGAAGATTTTACGCCCGCAAAGGTGCAGGCTGTGCTACGTGTTTTCTTAGACGATATTCAAGACTTATCATCCATTGGATTAAATTCAGAAGACTTTATTCGTAAAGCGCTCATCGAGGCCTTAGGTGAAGATAAAGCATCTAATATCATTGACCAAATTATTTTAGGTGGTAGTGCTAAAGGTCTAGAATCGCTTAAATGGATGGATGCTCGACAAGTTGCCAATATTATCGTTAGTGAGCATCCCCAAATTCAAACCATCGTATTATCTTATTTGGATCCCGAGCAGTCTGCTGAAATATTATCGCAATTCCCGGAAAAAATTCGCTTAGATTTAATGATGCGTATTGCAAACCTTGAAGAGGTTCAACCTGCTGCATTGCAAGAACTTAATGACATCATGGAAAAACAGTTTGCTGGTCAAGCTGGCGCACAAGCAGCTAAAATGGGCGGCTTGAAATCGGCTGCTAACATCATGAACTACTTAGACAATAATGTTGAAGGGCAATTGATGGACTCTATTCGTGATACAGATGAAGAGATGGCACAAAAACTTCAAGATCTGATGTTTGTCTTTGAAAACCTTATTGACGTTGATGACCGTGGAATTCAGGCAATTTTACGTGATGTTCAAACAGATGACCTCATGAAAGCTCTTAAAGGTGCAGACGAAGCTCTTAAAGATAAATTCCTTAATAACATGTCAAAACGTGCTGCTGAAATGTTGGTTGATGATCTTGAAGCCATGGGGCCAATTCGCGTGAGTGAAGTTGAAGTAGCCCAGAAAGAAATCTTGGCAGTGGCTACACGCTTAGCTGACTCAGGTGAAATTATGCTTGGCGGCGGCGGCGGCGACGAGTTCTTATAATTGGATGATTGAGGACTGATTATGTCGAACGAAGTGTATAAGCCAACGGATGAAGAACTAGAGCTACTAAAACGCTGGTATGCGCCAGATGTTGGTAAAGAGGTTGATACAGAGCGCACAAATGCATTTAGAATGAATGTTGCGGGCTTATCAAAACCAGAACCGTTGGCTGACGTTGTCGTTGATGAAAAAGAGAGCAATACATTATCCGCTCAAGCTTTAGAAGAAATTACTCAGCAAGCGCAAGCGCAAGGCTATCAAGAAGGGCTTGCTAAAGGTAAAGAAGAAGGCTTATTAAAAGGGCATCAGGAAGGTTACGATCAAGGTCTGGTGCAAGGAATAGAAGACGGCGTTAATCAAGGGCTTGAACAAGCACAACCTCAAATTGCACAGCGTGTTTCAATCATCGACGCAATGATTACCAAACTACAGCAACCACTTTCTAGTCAAGATAAGGCAGTGGAAGATGCTTTAATTGAGTTAGCGTTAACACTCGCTAAGAAAATTGTACATGTTGAAATAACGCAGAGTAAGAAACCAATTATTCAAGCTGTTAGTGAAGGAATTAAAGTCATAGGTGGGGAAAGCGCCGTTAGCCTTCATGTTAACCCTCAAGATTTGGATATTATTGAAAATTTGTTTGGAGAACAACAAAGCGATAAAAGTCGCTTAACCATTGGTTCTGATCCTGCATTGAATATTGGTGATTGCTATCTCAATGCGACCAATAGTTCAGTTTCATTAAATCTAGATGAGCGAATTAATCAAGTCTTTGATGATTTCAGTAACAAAGCTGCTCCTGAATATGAATCAACATCTCAAGTGGCTGCCGAGCATGAGCAACAAACGCTCTCGTCAACGGACATTAATGAGAACATACCGTTTGTTGAAGAACATGATGAAAGTAACATACAAAACAACGACGATAGACTAAATCCGTCAAGCGAAGATACTGATGTCTGATCCTATTCCTATGGTGGATTGGGTTAAACAACTTGGTAAATATAATGATCAAGTGAACCAATTCCAACCTGTTATGGCAGGGAAATTAAAACGGGTTGTGGGCTTAACTATGGAAGCGATTGGTTGTCGCGCACCGGTTGGCAGTCAGTGTAGTGTTGAAACGCTCACGGGAAACATTAATGCCGAAGTTGTTGGATTTAGCGATGATATTCTCTATCTCATGCCAAGTGAAGAAATTCACGGCGTGTTGCCCGGTGCTAAAGTCCAACCGCTTAATCATCAACAAGGCTTACCTGTAGGTCTTGAGTTATTGGGACGTGTGATTAACGGCATAGGTGAGCCACTTGACGGTTTAGGCGCAATAAAAACTGGCACGAAGGTGTCAGGCAAGGCAACTCCCATTAACCCACTCGCTCGTCGACCAATTTCAAAGCCACTTGATGTTGGCATTCGCGCTATCAATACGCTAATTACAGTTGGTAAAGGTCAGCGAATGGGATTATTCGCTGGTTCAGGTGTCGGAAAAAGTGTTTTACTAGGCATGATGACTCGTGGCACCAGTGCTGATGTTATCGTTGTTGGTTTGGTTGGTGAGCGTGGGCGTGAAGTTAAAGAGTTTATTGAGGAGATCTTAGGTGAAGAAGGGCGTAAACGTTCTGTTGTCGTCGCAGCACCCGCTGACACATCACCGTTAATGCGTTTAAAAGCCTGTGAAACGTCAGTGACTATCGCTGAGTATTTTCGCGATCAGGGGATGGAAGTTTTATTATTAATGGACTCACTCACCCGATTCGCCCAAGCGCAACGTGAAATTGCTCTCGCAATTGGTGAGCCTCCTGCCACCAAAGGATATCCGCCTTCAGTTTTTGCAAAGCTTCCACAGTTGGTTGAACGAGCTGGAAATGGTTCTGATGGACAAGGTTCGATTACGGCCTTTTATACTGTGCTAACAGAAGGGGACGATTTGCAGGATCCCATTGCTGATTCATCTCGCGCTATATTAGATGGCCATATTGTATTGTCACGTAGACTTGCTGAAGCTGGTCATTATCCTGCCATTGATGTTGAGGCGTCAATTTCCCGTGTTATGCCGATGGTGGTGAGTGATGAACATATGCAATATGCACGCATGGTTAAACAAAACTATTCGCTGTATCAACAAAATAAAGATCTTATTGCTATTGGTGCCTATGTCGCAGGTGCAGATCCTAAAGTTGATAAAGCGATTCAATTTTATCCGGTTATTGAAGCATTTTGTCAGCAAACAATGAAAGAATCGCATCCCTATGATGAATCGTTAGTTGCCCTCACTCAACTTGGCCAAGCACTGCAATAATGGCTAACGTTAAACAACTGACTATTGTCTTAGAGATGGCTCAGAAGAAAGAACAAGACGCGCTTAAGGTTTTTAGTCAGGCTCAACAACAACTTAATCAACTCAAAGAGCAAATGGAATCACTTGTTCAATATAAGCAAGATTATTTGGCTCAAATGAAACCTGACAATATTCAACAGGTCAGTGCAGATAAATTGATTCGTTTACAGGGGTTTCTTGCTCAAATTGATCAGTCAATATTTCAACAGCGTGATGTCATTGCAAAAGCAGCGTTAGCAGTCGATGCAAGACGTGTAACCTGGGCGAAAGCAAAACAATATGCAGATTCCATTTTGTTCCTTATCGATAAGCAAAATAACGAAATCTTTTTAAAAGAAGAGAAACAGCAACAGAAAATGGCAGACGAATTTGCCATGATGTCCCATCATAGAAAACAAAGAAATTAAACAACCTTCCATATTTGTAATCATGGCTCAATATTTGCTTTTATTATTTGAACTGATCAGTTTATTTCAAATATAAATTGACAAGAAACTCTAAGAATTACGTAAATTATTGTTTATTATTGTTTTAATTTTATCTCTCTGACATTGTGAGCAAGGAAATAGTCTTTTGGAATCATTTAATCTTATCAATTTAAATGCCAGTGTCGATAATTCGGCAACTTTTGCCGCTTCTTCAGCGTCTTCTACCGCACTTAACGGAGAAATGAGCGAGCAAGCGCAACACTTCCAGGCTGCAAATGAATTAACTTTCAATGATCACCTGACTCAATCTATCGAATCAAATAATGTTAAATTTGAAGAGCCAATAGATGAGAAGACTAGAGCACTAATTGAACAACTGATGCGTTTGTTAAAAAATGAACAGCAGTCAAAGTCATTACGTGAAGATAGTAATGCTATTGAAGAGGCACAAGAGCTAGTTTCAAAAGATAACCTTGAAGATAGCGACAACATTTTAGCGAAACTTGAAAATATAATTGCGAGTTTATCACCGTCAAAAAGTAAGCTGCTTTCTAACTCATTAGCTGAAATAAAAGCACTAAATGGCGAATCTAATGGTGAATTGCATCGTGACAAATTAACCAAATTGATGGAGCAATTTGAATTAAACTTAGAGCGACAACTAGATAAGTTACAAGCACCAAACCAAGAATTAGCCGACATCGACATCGACATCGACATCGACATCGACATCGACAACGCTTCAATGAACGAGCTTGAATCAATCATCAATGACGTGAAAAATTTATTGTCAAAATTAGGAGCAAGTCAAAATCAGCAGGTATCAAATGAAGAACTCGCGGCTGAATTAACCCAATTGCAAGCGCGAATTAAATCATTAAATGTTGACGATATAAGCCTTGCAGGTGTTAAAGATAACATTGAGGAACTCGTCAATGTTACCAGCGAAGGATTGTCGTTGCTTCAGGATCGTGTGTCTCAGGAACCTAATGCTCAAAAAGCACAGCAAAGCGACGGAAAAATCGTTCAAAAAATGACAGTCAGTGGTGGTGAAGAACTACTTAGCGATAAGTTACAAACATTGATTACAGAGCTGCCAGAGCAGCAACGTCAGCAATTACTTAATTTTACCTCTGAAAAGCATGAACAAGTTGTTGTTAATACGCAATCTGCTAAACAAATGCTTGCACAAATTGAAGGTAGTCGACAAAGTTTACAACAGCAAATAGACCCAAATGCCGACTTGGCAGGTGAGTTAGATCAAAGTAATGCGTCATCTCAATTGTCAATGAAAGGCAATGAAATGGACAGAGCAAGCACTGGACGTGACAACTCAATTGCTCGGGCTGCTAGTGAAAGTGAAAAACAAATCAATGTAAAAACCGCTTCAGTCGCAAGTGAACGAGAGCTTGTAAAAGGTGATGTTGTTATTGAACAAGACAAACCAGTAACGTCAAAAGTTGATGCGTTAGTTGCGCAGCTAGAGTCGAGTTTTCGCAATAGCTCCGCAAGCACAACGCCAGCAGAAACATCTATTGGTGGCGCTGCAGCAAGAGTTGAACAACAAGTGGCCAAAGAGTTTGCTTCTAGCCAGTTAGCCGCAAACAAAGCGCCTGAAACGTTGGCGCAGCGTGTGACCTTAAACGATAACAGTATGGCATCTCAACAACTCAAAGAGCACATGACAATGATGGCTCGTGGTGGCATCAATCATGTCGTTTTGAACCTAGATCCTGAAGAACTAGGCGCAATGTCGGTGCGCATAGTGATGCAACAAGACCAAATGAACGTTCAATTTCAGGTGAGTAATCCACAAGCAAAAGATATGTTAGAGCAGGCAATGGCAAGGCTTAAAGAGTCTCTGCAAGAGCAAGGTATTGAATTAAACCAGAGTGATGTAAAAGAACAAAACCAACAACAAAAAGAATCTCAACAAGCCCAACAGTCGAATTTATTTAGTGAGCAGGGGGAGTTTGATGATGAAGGGATCGAGCCGGTGATCTTAGTTTTGAACAAACAATCGTCCAACGGCATTGATTATTACGCGTAACAGGCATGTTCTATAGGATAATTGTTTGTAGTGTGGTAGCTTTAAATCGATGATTTATCACGGGTTCAATTGCTTAACAGAGAGTGTTAGGATCAGTGGTTTAGAAATAGTTTTTGTGAAGGAATGTAAATATGGCTGAAGAAGCAGTTGAAGAAGCGCAAGGCGGTAGTAAAAAGCTACTAATTATTATTATTGCTGTTGTGGTATTGATTGCTGGTGGCGCAGGTGCTTTTTTCTTTCTATCGGGCTCAGATGAACCGACAGATCCAGAAATGTCTCTTGAAGAAGGCGCTGAGCCAGACCCTGAGATGGCTGAGGATAGTGGTGACGAAGGCGAAGCAGAAACCGGCGACGCGTTTTACGTTGGAATGCCACGTCCATTTGTTTTTAATGTGCCTGGTTATGGCAGAGACCGATTAGTACAAATTAAAGTGCAGTTAATGGTGCGAGGCGGTGAGCACGATACTATTGCCAGAAAACATATACCATTAATTGAAGATACATTACTAACAACTTTTAGCACCTCAAATGCAGAAAAGCTTTCAACTAATGAAGGCAAACAGGAGTTGCGTAAAGAATCTCTTGCTGCTGTGCAGCAGGCGCTTGAACCACTTGTTGGAAAACCTGTGGTTGAGAAAGTATTATTTATTGGATTTGTTATGCAATAACTCTTAATTGAGTTATTGATGTCGTTAACTAAGAAAGGCGGACTAAAGCTTGAATGATCTACTGAGTCAAGACGAAATTGATGCGTTGTTACATGGTGTAGATGACGTTGAAGAAGAAGAAGTTGCAGGAGGCGCTGGAGATAGTGCCGCTGAATATGACTTCTCTTCTCAAGATCGTATTGTTCGTGGTCGAATGCCCACCCTTGAAATGGTTAATGAGCGTTTTGCTCGCCATTTGCGCATTAGTTTATTTAACTTAATGCGCCGTACTACTGAAGTATCCATCAATGGCGTGCAAATGTTGAAGTTTGGCGAGTACATTCATACATTATTTGTACCGACAAGTTTGAACATGGTTCGTTTTAGACCACTTAAAGGCACCGCATTAATTACCCTTGAAGCGCGTTTAGTGTTTATTTTAGTAGATAATTTCTTTGGTGGTGATGGTCGTTATCCTGCAAAAATTGAGGGACGTGAATTTACGCCAACAGAGCGCCGAATCATTCAATTGTTGTTAAAAATTGTATTTGAAGATTATATGGAAGCTTGGGCGCCAGTGATGGATGTTGAGTTTGAATATTTGGACTCAGAAGTGAATCCGTCAATGGCCAATATTGTCAGTCCAACAGAAGTTATTGTTGTCTGTTCTTTTCATATTGAACTTGATGGCGGTGGCGGTGATTTTCATATCGCGTTGCCTTATTCGATGCTTGAACCAATCAGAGAGCTATTGGATGCTGGTGTTCAATCTGATAAAGAAGATACGGATCAACGTTGGAGCGCAGCCCTTAAAGACGAAATTATGGACGTTGAAGTCGAGCTGGAAGTAGGGCTTGGTGAAGTTGATTTAACTCTGCGTAAAATCATGGAAATGAAAGAAGGCGATATTATTCCATTTGAGATGCCCGATGAGCTCGTTGTGAAAGCAGAAGAGTTGCCTTCATTTAGAGGGAAACTTGGGCAAGTTAATGATAATTATGGTCTTGAAGTAACGTCGATTATTCCGCGACCGGAATCGCAAAAGTCAGAATTTCAATTACTTCAGCGAAAAATGTCTGAAGAAAAATCGTAAGTGAGAGATAAAAGATGAGTGATATGGATGATTGGGCTGACGCAATGGCTGAACAAGCCGATGCCGAGGCCGAAGAAGCACAGAAAGCGGAATTAGATCAGCTTGATGAGTCCGCTATTGGTGGTGACGGTGCATCGTCGGGTGATGAAAAACTTGATGCTATTTTAGATATTCCAGTGACTATATCAATGGAAGTTGGACGATCAAATATTACTATTCGTAATTTACTGCAATTAAATCAAGGCTCTGTTATCGAACTTGATCGTGTTGCTGGTGAGTCTCTTGATGTTCTAGTTAACGGTACCTTAATCGCCCATGGTGAAGTGGTTGTCGTCAATGATAAATTTGGTATTCGATTAACTGATGTTATTAGTCAAACAGAACGTATTAAAAAATTACGTTAGAAAGCTTAGCGCTGGATTTATAGCCAGCCTTAGTTTACCTGCCGCGGCAACAACACTGACTGAGCCGCCAGATTTCTTACGCATGTTAATGTCGCTAATTATCGTTTTGGCGGTTATTTTCTTGCTTGCGTTTATCGTTAAAAAACTGAAAATTACTCCCCATAGTCAAAAACATCTGCGCACAGTGGCTCAATTATCTGTTGGCACTAAAGAGCGCGTTGTGGTTGTTGAAGTTAATGGCGAGCAATTTATGTTGGGGGTTACTAGTAACAATGTTAATTTACTCCATAAACTCGACCAACCGATTGAAAAAACGCAACTATCAGAAAGCACCGAAAGAATACCGCTGACAATTCAGTCGTTATTGAAGAAAGGGAAGTCATGATCAAGTATTTCATTGCTACATTAATCATGTTGGTGTCGCCAACGCTGATGGCAGATACAGGTTTGCCAGCGGTTACTGTTGTACCTAACTCTGACGGAACGCAAAGTTACAGTATAACGCTCCAGGTACTTGCCTTAATGACGGCGCTGAGTTTTATTCCCGCTGTCTTAATAATGATGACCTCTTTTACCCGTATCGTCATTGTTTTATCAATTTTAAGACAAGCAATGGGCTTGCAACAGGCACCATCTAATCAGGTCATTATTGGTCTTTCGCTATTTCTAAGCCTGTTTATCATGTCACCCGTCCTTGATAAGATTAATAACGTTGCGGTTCAACCCTATGTAAACGAGCAAGTGGATGCCATCGCAGCGCTAAAGTTAGCACAAGGGCCCATTCGTGAATTTATGCTTTCGCAAACGCGGGAAAAAGATATAGCAACCTTTTTAGATATTGCTAACCGTACAGACGTTGCAGCACCAGAAGACGCGCCAATGACCGTATTAATTCCAGCGTTTATTACGAGTGAATTAAAAACCGCTTTTCAGATTGGGTTTATGCTGTTTATTCCTTTTTTGGTCATTGATTTGGTTGTTGCCAGTGTATTGATGGCGATGGGTATGATGATGTTATCGCCCATGATTGTTTCGTTGCCATTTAAACTGATGTTGTTTGTTTTAGTTGATGGTTGGTCGCTGGTAATGGGAACACTTGCCAAGAGTTTTGGGTTATGACGAGACTAGAAAAGGAGCAAATAAATGTCACCTGAAGTGTTTGTCGATATATTTAGAGATGCGCTGTTCGTGGTTATGCTGCTTGTTGCGGCCATTGTTGTGCCCAGCTTAATAATTGGTTTGATTGTGGCTGTTTTTCAGGCGGCAACGTCCATCAATGAACAAACATTAAGTTTCTTACCTCGATTGATGGTGACATTATTAGCATTAATTTTTGGTGCCCATTGGCTTACACAACAATTAATGGACTTTACTATCGGTATGATTGAAGCGATTCCTCGCGTAATAGGCTAGCCTGTGACACTTTACGAGAACATCATCATGGAATGGCTTGCGGCTCACATTTGGGCATTTGCACGCGTTTCTGGGATGTTTATGGTGATGACAGTTGTTGGCAGCAATAATTTATCAACTAAATTACGGCTATTTTATGCGTTAGCTATCACTTATTTAATTGTGCCGACAATCGGTCATTTCCCAACCGCTGATCTCTTCTCATTTTCTAGTTATATCATCGTTATCCAACAGACCTTAATTGGTGTTGCCATTGGTTTTATATCCGTTTTAGTGATGCAGTCCTTTGTTATTGCGGGCCAGGTAATAGGTATGCAAACAAGTTTAGGTTTTGCATCCATGGTTGATCCTGGCTCTGGGCAGACTGTGCCCGTTGTCGGTCAGTTCTTTTTATTACTAGCAACGTTAATGTTTTTAGCCATTGATGGCCATTTAATTATGATAAAAATGCTAGTCATCAGCTTTGAGACGCTGCCTATCGGTGAAGTCGGATTATCGAGCGTGACACTAGAAAAAATTGCAAAATGGGGCATGTGGATGTTTACCTCAGCACTTGCTATGTCCATTGCAGCAATGGTTGCATTACTTGTTATTAATTTCTCATTCGGTATTTTAACTCGCGCCGCGCCGCAGTTAAATATATTCTCAATTGGTTTCCCTGTGACCATGCTTGCTGGCCTACTAGTGCTATGGCTAACCCTTGATACTGTCATGTCGCACTTTGACGCACAGTGGGCTCGCGGCATGGAAATGATGTGTAATGTTATCAATACTAAGTGTGAATTTTAAGGGAGGCTGTACGTAATGGCAGAAAGTGACGGCCAAGAAAAAACCGAACAAGCCACTCCCAAGAAGCTACAGCAAGCGCGAGAAAAAGGGCAGGTCCCTCGCTCTAAAGATCTTGGCACAGCAGCCGTTTTAATCGCTTCTGCTGTTGGTATGTATATCTTCGGTAGCGCGATTGCTAGTTCTCTATTTAATGTCATGAAGCGGATGTTTTCACTTAAACGCAACGAAGCATTTGATACCAACCAATTTGGCTTAATGTGGGCGGAAGTGATGTCAACTATAGCTTGGCCAATTATTGGCTTTGTTGTCAGTCTATTTATTGCTGCATTTATTGGTAGTATCGCATTAGGTGGTTTGACTTTTAGTAGTGAAGCTATGATGCCTAAAGCATCAAAAATGAGCCCCATAGCTGGATTTAAGCGGATGTTTGGCATGCAGGCTGTTGTTGAGCTTTTGAAGTCTATTGGTAAGTTTGCGGTGATTGCCACATTAGCTTGGACATTATTGACCTTTTATTTTCCACGCATTTTGGCGTTAAGCCAAACATCATTTCCGTTAAACGTGATTGAAGCGCTTGATATCCTTTTATGGATTTTTATTTTACTGTGCTGTTCACTATTACTTATTGCGGCAGTTGATGCGCCATATCAGATTTTTAAGCACAGTAAAGAGCTTAAAATGACGATGCAAGAAGTCAAAGATGAACATAAAAATATTGAAGGTAAACCAGAAGTTAAAGGACGACAGCGTCAACTTCAAAGAGAAGTATCCCAACGACGAATGATGCAAGATGTGCCAGAGGCCGACGTCATTGTCACAAATCCTACTCACTTTTCTGTTGCGCTTAAATATGATGTTAATGGTTCAAGTGCACCTACCGTTGTTGCTAAAGGTGGCGACCATATGGCGTTTAGGATCCGTGAGGTTGCTCGAGAGCATGAGGTCTCTATTGTTTCTAGTCCTGCGCTTGCACGAGCAATCTATCATACCACCGAAATTAGTGAGCCAATACCTGATGGTTTGTTCGCCGCTGTCGCACAAGTATTAGCTTATGTTTACCAGTTAGAGCAATTTAAAAAGCGCAAAGGACGTCGACCAACCAAGTTACCTAAGGAATTTGAGATCCCTGATAGTCTAAAATATTAGTCTGATTTTTAGTCACTTGGTTATTAATA
Source organism: uncultured Gammaproteobacteria bacterium (assembly GCA_913060565.1). Classification (GTDB taxonomy): domain Bacteria; phylum Pseudomonadota; class Gammaproteobacteria; order Enterobacterales; family Psychrobiaceae; genus Psychrobium. The sequence goes on from CAJXRU010000017.1 coordinate 35,927, forward strand.
GAAAAATAGTTATTTCAGGCAACAGTTTATGTACATCGACGCTATCTTATTGTTGGTTCACACTAAAATAAAAATTAGATTAGCTAAATTGACATTGTCAATAAAATGACTGACATGATGGAAGGTTGACTATTGGCTAATTGCTTGTTATTTCTATGTAATTAAACTAAAAATCTAACTGTGTGTTGTGGCGCATTCATTGCAGTGACCTCCATTTAGCACGCTATTATTCGCAAGAATTGATGGCAAATATAAGTTAGTTACCAAGGCTCATCATTAAATGGACATCAAAGCGAGATTTTCGCAAGTTATAACAGACAATCAAGCGGTCATTAAGGGCGTTGCAACGCCATTATTGGTATTAGGTGCGCTTGGCATGATTGTTTTGCCGATCCCCGCATTTTTACTCGATTCTATTTTTGTATTCAACATTTTGTTATCAATGGTGGTATTGCTCGTTGCCATTTATTCATTGCGTCCTCTTGATTTTGCTGCATTTCCTAGTGTTTTATTGATAGCCACTTTACTGCGTCTTGCGGTAAATGTTGCCTCGACTCGAATTGTATTGCTTGAAGGACATGAAGGCGGCGATGCCGCTGGTAAGGTTATTGAAGCGTTTGGTTCGGTGGTTATCGGCGGTAATTATGCCGTTGGTTTAGTCGTGTTTTTGATTCTGATCATTATTAACTTTGCGGTTGTCACTAAAGGTGCAGGGCGTATCTCGGAGGTAAGCGCTCGCTTTACGCTAGATGCAATGCCTGGTAAACAAATGGCTATCGATGCCGATTTAAATGCGGGCATTATTGATCAAGACACCGCGCGAGAGCGCCGAGCTGAGGTAACAAAGGAAGCTGACTTTTACGGGTCAATGGATGGTGCCTCAAAATTCGTAAAAGGTGATGCCATTGCCGGCATTCTAATTTTAGTGATTAATATCATTGGTGGTTTTGTTATTGGCATGGTTCAACATGGTTTAACCATGAGCCAGGCAATCGAAATTTATACATTGCTTACCATTGGTGACGGCTTGGTTGCTCAAATACCGTCATTACTATTATCTATCGCTGCTGCATTAATGGTTACCAGACAAAATGAGTCTGAAGAGATGGGTAAAATGGTGTTTACCCAAATGCTTAGCAATCCCAAAGCATTGTTGGTAGCTGGTGGTATTTTATTTGTGATGGGTATTATTCCAGGTATGCCAACAGTCGCATTTTTGTCAATGGCGATATTGTCATTGGGTATCGGGTATAAATTATCTCGAGATGGTAAATCAACCACAAAAAGTGGGGAGCTTGCCACCGTTGATGGGGCGCCGGCATCCAATGCGCCACCAGAACCTGTTAAAGAGTTAGGGTGGAGTGATGTAAATCAAGTCGATGTTATTGGACTTGAAGTAGGATACCGCCTTATTCCTTTAGTGGACGTAGGTCAAAGTGGAGAATTACTTTCTCGTATTAAGGGAGTACGAAAGAAATTATCACAAGAATACGGATTTTTAGTACCTGCTGTGCACATTCGCGATAACCTTGATTTAAATGCTAATAGCTATCGAATTTCTTTAATGGGTGTGACTATTGGTGAAGCTGAAATACGTCATGATTGTGAATTAGCCATTAATCCTGGCCAAGTGTTTGGCATGGTTGAAGGAACACCAACGACAGATCCGGCGTTTGGATTAGAAGCTGTTTGGATCGCGCCAGAACAACGTGAACATGCCCAAACACTAGGCTACACAGTAGTTGATCCTGCGACAGTTGTTGCGACTCACATTAGCCAACTACTCACTAATAATGCCGCTCAGTTGCTCGGTCATGAAGAAGTCCAAAATCTATTGGATATTCTTGAGCGACAATATCCAAAACTTGTTGAGGGCTTAGTACCAGACTTACTGCCACTGGGCGTTGTTGTGAAAGTTATGCAAAACTTACTCAATGAAGGTGTGCCAGTTAGAGATTTACGAACCATCGTTCAAACATTGGTAGAATATGGTTCGAAGAGTCAAGATCCTGACGTACTCACTGCTGCTGCGCGAATCGCACTAAAACGATTAATAGTTCAAGAAATCAATGGTATAGAGCCTGAGTTATCTGTGATAACATTGGCCCCTGATTTGGAACAAATGTTGCACCAGACGATGCAAGCAACCGGTGGAGACGCCGGCGCTGGTATGGAGCCGGGTTTAGCGGAGCGTTTACAAAGTTCGTTAGCAACAGCAACAGAGCAATTAGAGTTAGAAGGATTGCCTGCTATCTTATTAACGTCAGGTGTATTAAGATCGACATTATCGCGGTTTGTTAAAAATACAATTCCAGGATTACGGGTACTCTCTTATCAAGAGGTTCCTGATGATAAGCAAATTAAAATTGTTAGTTCAGTTGGACAGTAACATAGAGGTTATCTTTGAAAATTAAACGTTTTTTCGCTAAAGACATTCGTTCAGCGCTCGATGAGATAAAAATCGCATTGGGCCCAGACGCTATTATTATGTCGAATAAAAACGTCGAAGGCGGTGTTGAAATCGTCGCTGCTATTGATGAAGATAATAATGCTGTTATTAAGAGTGCTGCACCTACGCCAACCAATACTAATTTGAAACGACAACAGACGCCTGAACCTTCACCACCAACTTTCCAGAGCAGTGATAATAGTTGGGATACGAATAGTCGATTAGAGCGTGAATTCAATGACGATCAAGTTTCATTGTCCGGATTTCAGCAACGTCTTATCAAACAACAAGCAGAACATGCTGTATCAGAATTGACACCAGCATCACCACCTGACTTTATGCAACAATCCCCTGCGGCAACACTTCAAACGAATAATGAAGAATTGCCAGCGTGGGCCCAAACGTTAAGTAAGCCGGCCTTTGAGCAGACCGAACAACAAGAAACACATCAGGCACAAGGGCTTAATAACATAAGCCAATCAGCTGAAAGTCCAGTTATCGAAGAATTGCGTCAAGAGATGGCGTCTATGCGTCAACTATTACAACATCAAGTTAGTAGTCTTATGACGCAAGATGCGAATCGCCGCGATCCAATTCGTCATTTATTAAATAACGAATTGGTTCGGTTAGGGTTTGATACTCATGTGGCACAACAGTTACTTATTAATATCCCGTCAAACATTGACATTGACCAAGCAAAAGACGCCTTAGCTAAAACAATGTTTGAGCGTGTGTCTTCAACACGTAACGATGTATTAGAGCAAGGTGGTGTTGTTGCGCTTTTAGGGCCAACTGGTGTTGGAAAAACAACGACCGTTGCCAAACTTGCTGCTCGTTTTGCGATGCGCTTTGGCCAGGATCAAGTGGCGATGATTACGACAGATAGTTATCGTATCGGTGCGTATGAACAACTCAATACCTATGGCAAAATAATGGGTTGTCCTGTAACTGTTGCTAAAGATGCACAGCAACTAGCAGATGCGATCTATCAACACAGAACGAAGCGGTTAGTACTAATTGATACAGCAGGAATGGGACAACGTGACATTCGTTTGAACGAACAACTCACAACATTAATGAATTCAAGTCATGTTGCGATTCGCAGCTATTTAGTACTTCCTGCAACAGCGCAGCGTCAAGTGCTCGAAGACGCTATAACTCAATTTAGAAAGATCCCGCTCACAGGAGCTATTGTTACCAAAATGGACGAAGCCATCGGTGCAAGCGAGATTTTAAGTGTTGCGATAGGTAATTCATTACCAATTGGTTATTTAACCAACGGTCAGCGCGTTCCTGAGGATATAGGGGTCGCGGATATCAAAAAATTAATAGATAGTGTGGTAGATAAAATTGGCAATGAAGTCGCCAATACGTCTAATCCAGACATTGCACGATTTAACAGGTAGGCAGTAAAGTGGATCAAGCGAGTGGTTTAAGAAAAATGAATCAAAATAGAATGATTAAAGTAATTGCTGTAACCGGTGGTAAAGGAGGCGTTGGTAAAACCAATGTTTCACTGAACTTGGCAGCATCGCTAGCACAACAAGGGAAGAAGGCGTTGATTCTTGATGCCGACCTTGGCTTGGCTAATGTTGACGTTATGCTTGGCTTACGGGTGCAAAAGAACCTTTCTCATGTATTATCCGGCGAATGCGAACTTGATGATGTGATAGTTCATGGCCCGCAAGGCGTGAGTATTATCCCTGCAACGTCCGGCTCTCAATCAATGGTTGAGTTAGATCCTGCACAACATGCAGGACTCATTCGTGCATTTAGTGAGATGAGACACGACTTTGACGTATTAATTGTCGACACAGCCGCTGGTATTTCAGACATGGTTGTGAGCTTTGCGCGTGCCGCGCAGGACGTTATTGCGGTTGTCTGTGATGAACCCGCTTCAATTACAGATGCTTATGCTCTTATTAAGCTACTTTCTCGTGAACACGGTGTGTTTAGAGTGAAAGTTGTCGCTAATATGGTACGTAATATGCGAGAAGGGCAAGAATTATTTGCCAAGCTGACGCGTGTAACCGACCGTTTTTTAGATGTTGCATTAGAGCTAGTTGCGACGATTCCGTTCGATGAGAACGTAAGACGTTCGGTACGTAAACAAAAATTAATCACCGAGTTATTTCCTCAATCACCGGCTTCTTTAGGTTATAAAGCATTAGCCAATAAAGTGATGACATGGCCTATTCCTAATCAACCAGGCGGTCATTTAGAGTTCTTTATAGAGCAATTAGTCGAAAATCGTTTCCAACAGCGAGAAAATTCAGGTGAGTAGGGCAGCTGCTTATGCCAGTGCAGCGCCAACCAATGATCAATTGGTGGTGATTCACGCTGGTTTAGTCAAAAAGATTGCACACCATTTAAAAGGTAGATTACCGGCAAATGTGTTGCTGGATGATTTAATTCAATCAGGAATGATTGGGTTGTTGGAAGCGTCAAAGAATTTTGATGGCAGTAAAGGCGCAAGCTTTGAAACCTTTGCAGGCATTCGGATCCGCGGTGCTATGCTTGACGAAATTCGTCGTGGTGACTGGGTTCCACGCTCAGTTCATCGCAATAGTCGTATGGTAATGAAAGCCATTGATGACTTACAAAAAGAGCTCGGTCGTGACCCCAAAGATCACGAAATAGCAGAAAATTTATCAATAAGCCTAGACGAATATGCTCAAATGCTTAATGATATATCAACAGGTAAGATAATAGGTATAGAAGATCTCGGTGTCTCAGAAGATGTTATTCATACAAGTGATGAGCATCAGGATGATTCTTTTAACCATACAGCATCAGATAAATTTCAAGGTGCATTAAGTGACGCGATTAAGACGTTACCAGAAAAAGAAGCAATAGCACTGTCGTTGTATTATGACGAAGGGCTAAACTTAAAAGAAATAGGACAAGTTTTAGGTGTTAGTGAATCGCGTGTAAGCCAAATCCACTCACAAGCGATGGTAAGACTTAAAAGTCGATTAAATAGTTGGACGTAATTGCAGCTTAGCAATGTAACATTTGGAGAATATTTTGGATAAAAATATGAAAATTCTTGTTGTTGATGATTTCTCAACAATGAGACGAATCATCAAGAATCTTTTAAGAGATTTAGGATTAACCAATACGCAGGAAGCTGATGATGGTCAAACCGCTTTGCCAATGCTCAAAGAAGGCGATTTTGATTTTGTAGTCACTGATTGGAATATGCCTGGTATGCAGGGTATTGACTTACTTAAGCATATTCGTGCGGACGAAAATCTAAAGCACTTACCAGTATTAATGGTAACAGCTGAGGCTAAGCGCGAACAAATTATCGCTGCGGCACAAGCTGGCGTTAATGGTTACATCGTGAAGCCATTCACAGCTGGTACGCTTAAGGAAAAACTTGATAAGATTTTTCAGCGTATTGAATCTTAATTTAGCGGGCTAGGAAGACATATGACTAATAATGAGACGGCTCACATCTCGTTAGAACAAGCTCGTGAATTGGTTAGCGCCCTTGAACAAAATGATATTGCTCAGGCGAATCAAATTGTTGAAGCAGCAAGCCAAAGAATTGAACATGAGTTGTTTGAAGGCGTAGGTAAACTTACTAGGCAGTTTCATAATTCGTTTACTCAGATGAGTATGGACGAGAAATTTTCCTCAATGGTAAATTTATCAATTCCCGATGCAAAAGAGCGTTTGGAATATGTTGTTACGATGACAGCAGAAGCAGCGGACAAAACAATGGACGCTGTAGATGAATGTATACCACTCGCCCAAAAGCACCAAGAAACAGTTAGAGATATTATCCCTTCTTGGGAAAGATTGAAGGACTGCAAAATTAAGGTCGGCGAATTTAAGCAATTACGCGATAAATTAGACGCTTATTTTGCTGAGTCTGTTAGTGATGCTGATGAATTAAATGTCAAACTTAATGACATTATTTTAGCGCAGGGCTATCAAGATTTAACAGGTCAAGTACTACAGAAGATTTCTGAAATGGTCAAAAACGTTGAAGAAGATTTAATTAATCTTCTTAAGCTATTTGGTCAACATGAGAAAAAGGAACCTGTAGATAAAGTTGATAACTGCATTGAAGCAGATGGCCCGATGGTTCCTGCAAATAAACAACATGATGTAGTGTCAGGTCAAGATGATGTTGATGATCTACTGTCAAGTTTAGGTTTTTAAAAGGATTGTAAGCTATGTCGTTTGATGTTGATGAAGATATACTCCAGGATTTTTTAATTGAAGCTGGTGAAATACTGGAGCTACTCCAAGAGCAGCTGGTTGAGTTAGAAAATAACCCTGATGATGCCGATTTATTAAATGCAATTTTCCGTGGCTTCCACACCATTAAAGGTGGTGCTGGGTTCATGGGATTAAAAGAACTCGTTGATGTATGTCACGGTGCTGAAAATATATTTGATTTATTACGGACTAATCAACGTTCTGTAACGCCTGAGCTAATGGATGTCATTCTAGAAGGCTTAGACACCGTTAACGACATGTTTCAATTGGTTCAAGCACGTGAGCCACTTATTCCTGCAGAGCCTCGTTTACTCGAAGAACTTGCCCGTTTAAGTCACCCAGAAGGTGCGGGTTCACAAGCTTCTGAACCAGAGCCAGAACCTGAGCCGGAACCAGAGCCTGAACCAGAGATTAGTGCTGGTGGTGATGAAATTACAGATGAAGAATTCGAAGCGTTATTAGATGATCTTCATGGGGCAAACGGAAGTGTGACCAATGACAGTCCTGCGAATGAAACTGTGCAGACGAACGGCAGTGATGATATCACTGACGATGAGTTTGAAGCATTATTAGATGAGTTACATGGTGCTAAAGGCCAGCCCAAAACGGCGAGTGCAGCGGTTGGTGCTTCTAATGAAATTACAGATGATGAGTTTGAAGCATTTTTAGATGAGCTCCATGGTAAAAAAGGCGCACCTTCTCCCGTTGAAAATGCCGTGTCTAAAGCGAGTGAACCGACAACATCTGCGCCTGCATCTGACGAAATTGATGATGCTGAATTTGAAGCGTTATCTGTCTCTTATACACATCTGACGCTGCCG